>NZ_JAJOHW010000119.1 GCF_021129195.1 Chromobacterium aquaticum
GCTGCGCGCCGCGCTGCTGGCGTGCTCATGGCCGGGCAATGCGCGCCAGCTGCACAGCGCGCTGCGCACCATGCTGGCGTTGGCCGACGACGGCGCGGAGCTGGGGGTCGAGGATCTGCCGGCCGGCTGCCGCGCCGAGACGTCGCCAGCGGAGGTCACGCTGGCCGCTGGCGGCGACGATTTGATCGAACAGACGTTGGCGCGCTGCCGGGGCAATGTCAGCCGCGCGGCGGCGGAGCTGGGCGTGGCGCGCAGCACGCTGTACCGGCGGCGAGCGCGGCGCTGACACGCGTCCGGCAGCGGTCAACCATAGCCGCGCCGTTTCAGCGCCAGATAGAGCATGGCCGCGTTGATGGCGTCATTGAGCGCGTCGTGGCGCGGCAACGTCGGCATGTCCAGATCCCGGCAGATGCTGGCCAGGCTGAGATCGATGTGGGCGTCCGGGTTCTGCCTCAGCTTGTAATCGTAGTAACGGCCGGAAATCTCGATGCGCCGCTGCGGCAGCGGCACGCCCAGCCAGGGGCGGACATAGCGGTTGAGCACCGCCAGGTCGTATTCCAGGTAATAGCCCAGCAGCGGGCGGCCGCCGATGAAGTCCAGCAGCCGCCGCACGGCGTCCTCGGCTGCCAGGCCCTGGCTGACGTCCAGCGGGCGCAGGCCGTGGATGCGCACATTGTCGGCGCTGGGCGCTTGCCGCGGCCGCACCAGCAGGTAGAGCGCCTCGCTGGCGAGAATGCGGTTGCCGCGCAGCTTGACCGCGCCTATGGACAGCAGCTCGGCCGCGGCCGGGTCCAGGCTGGTGGTTTCGCAGTCCAGGCTGACCAGTTCGTCCGGGTGTTCCTGGTACATGGCGGCATAGGCCGGATCGCGCAGCCGGCGGCGCTGCCATTGGCGCAGCAGGGCGGTCAGCATCAGAAACTGCCCAGCCGGTAATGGTGGCGCAGCTGCGCCTTGAATTTCTTGACCACGCCCAGCGCGTCCTTGAGCAGGTCCCGCTCCAGCGAGGACAGTTTTTCCGGTTCCAGCAGATTATCCGCCGGCCGGCCGGCATCTTGCTGCTCCAGCCCGTGCTCCAGCCGCAGCTGCATCAGGAAGGACAGCGCCTCGCCGACATCCTCGGCCAGCTCCGCGTCCAGCCGCTCCAGCTCCACCAGCCGCCGCAGGCGCTGCTGCGAGCTGTTGTCGCGCACGCCGTGTTCCAGCGCCAGCGCGCGGATGCCGTGCACCAGCGGGAAGATGCCGCCTTTTTTCAGGTCCAGCGTGGTGCGGCCGTCGCGAGCCTGGGTTTGCAGATGGGAGAACAGGCCCAACGGGGTGTCGAACTGCTCGATGGCGCGGGCGAAGCGGGAGAAAAAGCCGGCGTCGTCGCGCAGCACCGCATGCAGCTCGTCGCGCGCGCGCTCCAGCAGTTCGCTGTCGCCGCAGACGGCTTCCGCGTCCACGAAGATGGCCAGCCGCATCAACGCGTCGCCGCTGGGTTGGTGCACCCATTGGTGGAAGCGCTCGCGCAGCTCGGCGCCGCTGAAGCGCCAGCCTGGACGGCTGAGCATGATGCCGCCGGGACAGGGCGGATAACCGAAGCGTTCCAGCGCGTCGGAAAACGCCTGGCAGCTGGCCTCCAGCTGCGGCCAGGACGCGCCGTCGCGCAATAGCAGCGCATTGTCCTGGTCGGTCTTGAGTATCTGTTCGCCACGGCCCTCCGAGCCCAGCACCAGCAGGCAGCTATTGGCCAGCAGTTCCGGCGGCGCGATCAGCCGCCAGGCGCGGGCGAACAGGCGGGCGTTCAGGCTTTGCACCAGTCGGCCGAGCTGCAGCGGCTTGACGCCGTGGCCGCAGAGTATGCGCACCAGCCGCGTGATCTGTTCGGCGATCTCGGCCAGTTCGTCCAGGGTGTCGGCGCGCTCCAGGCGCTGCGCGATCAGATGGGAGTGATTGGAAAAATAGGACAGCACATCCACCTGGGCCAGCATGCCCACCGGCTCGCCGCGCTCGGTGACCACCAGCCGCCGCAGATTGCGCCGCGTCATCAGCAGCAGCGCGTTGAACAGGAAATCGTCTATGTCTATGGTCAGCAGCTGGTAGTTGCAATGCGCGGCCACTGGCGCGTCGACGGGCACGCCGTTCAGCACGATGTCGCGGAAGTCGGTGGTGGTGAAGATGCCCAGGCCGGCTTCGGCACGCACCAGCACCGATTTGGACTGCTGCGCCTTCATCGCCGCCGCGGTGTCGCGCAGGCTGGCGCCGCCGTCGATGAAAACCGGCCGGCGGCAGTTGGCGTCGCGCACGGTGGCGGTGAGCAGGGTCTGCAGTTCGCGCTGGCCGGCGCGCTGCGCCAGCCGGCCCAGCTTTTCCGACACGCTGGCGTAGAAATAGGCGCCGAAGCGCGGGTTGCTTTCGGTCAGCGCCAGCACTTCGGCGCGCGGCAGCGCGTAGAGCAACGCTTCTTCCTGCACGATGAAGCGATGGGAGGTCTGGCCGGCGGCGACGGCGCGGGCGTCGAAGCTGTCCTGCGGCCGGTGCAGCGCGATGGTCTCATCGCCGGCCATTTCGCGCACTACGCCCTTGATCACCACATACATGGCGTCCACCGGCGCCTCCGGGGCGAGGATGAGGGCGTCGCCGCCGTGGAACACGATGTCGACGCGCGCCTCCAGCTTTTGGCGCTCGGCCGGGCTCAACGCGTCAAAAGGGGGTTGGCTGAAATCGAATCGCTGCATGGCGGCCCTCGCGGCAGACAAAACATTGCCGCCAGCATAACACTGGCGGCAAGGGCTTGTCGGCGGAGGTTCAGCCCGGCAGGTGTTGCAGCAGCGGCGAGCCGTCGCGGAACAGCAGCAGTTCGCCGGCGCTCAGCTGGGTCCAGCTTTCATTGTCGGTCAGCGGCTGGGTGGCGATCACCGCCACGCGGTCGTGCGGGGTGGTGACCGAGGAGAAGTCCACGCTGACGTCGTCGTCCACCAGGTGGGCGGTGTTGAACGGCGCCTGGCGGATGATGTAGTGCAGATGGGTGGAGCAGTGGGCGAACAGCACCTCGCCGTTGCTGAGCATGAAGTTGAACACGCCGTGGCCGGCGATCTCCGCCGCCAGGCGCGCCACTTCGGCGAACAGCTCGTCCAGCTGCGGTTGCTGGCACCACTTGGCGCGCAACCGTTCCATCAGATGGCAGAAGGCCCGTTCGGAGTCGGTGCTGCCCACCGGGTTGTAGTGGCAGCCGGCCTCGGGCTGGAAATTATCCAAGTTGCCGTTGTGGGCGAAAATCCAGTAACGGCCCCACATCTCGCGCATGAAGGGGTGAGTGTTGGCCAGATTGACCTCGCCCTGGGTGGCTTTGCGGATGTGGGCGATCACGTTTTCCGATTTGATCGGATAGTTGCGCACCAGATTGGCCACCGGGGATTCCACCGACGGTTTGTCGTCCAGGAAGATGCGGCAGCCCTTGTTCTCGAAAAAGGCGATGCCCCAGCCGTCGGCATGGTGGTCGGTCTGGCCGCCGCGGCGGTGAAAGCCTTCGAAGGAGAACAGGATATCGGTTGGAGTATTGCAATTCATGCCCAATAACTGGCACATGGTTTCGGGTTCCACGGTAAAGAGATTGTCATGGCCGGTCGCGCCGGCTGCGGTTTTGTTACAGAGCTTAGGCGATATGCGCACCCAGGGCAATGCGCCAGCGCGGCGAAGCGGCGGCGCGGACGCCCGTTTGGCGTCGGACCACGCCACATGGCGGCGGCCTGGAGGCCGTGATACGGTCCAAGCTCGGACTGAATTGACTCGAGTCAAGAGAGGAGGCCTTGCCATGCCCCGTGGTTTTCGCGCCGTCAGGCTGGAGGAGAAGTTCGCGTTGTTTCAAGAACAGTGGCGTCCCAAGATCATCGCTCAGATGAACGACTATCATTTCAAGCTGGTGAAAATCCAGGGGGACTTCATCTGGCATCGGCACGCCGAGACCGATGAAGTCTTCATCGTGCAGGAAGGGTGCTTGCGCATCGATTTGCGCGACAGGCCGCCGGTATGGGTGAACGCCGGGGAGATGTTCGTCGTGCCCAAGGGCGTGGAGCACAAGCCCTATGCCGAGCATGAGGTCAAGCTGATGCTGGTGGAGCCGCAAGGGGTGCGCAACACCGGCGAGGTCGTCAGCGAGCGCAGCGCTCCCGCGGACGATTGGATCTGAGAGCCTGTGCAAAGCCTGCTGCGCGTCGTGGAGCATCACACGGTGAGTACGATCTCAAAATGCTCATGTACCGTTTGTGCATTCCGCTTTTTCGCTCGTTTTCGCCTTGCCTCGCCTGTGCTCGCGAGACTTTGAACAGGCCCTGAGGTTTCGGCCGCCCTGTCGGGGCGGCCGATCCGGCAAGTCGGGGCCGGCTTAGGCGGGCTTGAAGGCGCCGCGCAGCTTGGCCCAGCCGCCCTGGCTCAGGCTGACGCCGAGCAGGATCAGGCCGCCGCCCAGCCAGTGGTAGTCGTGTATGGTCTCGCCCAGCAGCGCGCTGGCGATCAGCGCGGTGAACAAGGGCAGCAGATTCATGAAGATGGCGGTGCGTTCGCTGCCCAAGCGCTGGATGCCGCGCATCCACAAATAGGGCGCCAGCACCGAGGAGGCGATGCCGGCGAAGGCGACCAGGCCGACGCCCTGCGGCGGCACCGCCAGGCTATGCGCGCTGAGCGCCACCGGCACCAGCATCAGCACCGCCAGCAGCACCTGAACATAGAGATTGGTCCAGCTGCCGAACGGCGGCGCCCAGCGCCGCAGCAGAATGCCGTACAGCGCGTAGGAGAGTGAGCCGATCAGCATCAGCGCGTCGCCATGGTTGACGCCGCCGTCGAGCAGGCTCAGCGGCCGGCCCTGGCCCAGCAGATAGCACACGCCCAGCAAGGACACCGCGACGCCGAACAGCGCGTGCGCGCCCACCGGCTGGCGGAAAGCCACCGCGCTGAGCGCCAGGCCCAGCAGCGGCACCAAGGCGCAGATCACGCCCATATTGGTGGCGCTGGTGCTGTGCGCGGCGTAATAGGCTAGGCACTGGAACATCACCATGCCCAGCACCGCCAGCACGCTGAAGCGGCCCAGCCAGGGGCGGATGGCGCGCCATTGGCGCAGCAGCGGACGCAGGCACAGCGGGGTGAGAATGACCGCGGCGACCAGCCAGCGGTAGAAGGAAATGGCCGCTGGGTCCAGCGCCTGGGCGGCGGCCTTGGACACCACGGTGTTGGCGGACCAGATCAGCACGGCCAGCATGGGAAACAATGAGTTCATAGCGTGAACGACTCCGAGAGCGCGGCGCCGGCCTCTATGGCGTGGCGCGACATTGACAGCCGCTAGTGTAACGCTGTCTGATTAGTGTCATATAACGCAAAGCAGACATTGCAATACAGGGAAACCGACAAATTGGACTATTCCGAACTGGATCAACGCTTGCCGGAGCCAGCGCCCATCCATCTGCGCTACGATCAATTGACGCCGCAGACCGAGTTCACGCCGCACAGCCACCGCTGGGGCCAACTCAACCGCATCAGCCTGGGTCTGATAGAGCTGGACCTGGTCGAGCAAGAACAGGGCGAACGCCTGCTGGCGGCGCCGGCGGAGTTTCTGATCTGGGTGCCGGCCGGAGTCAGGCATTCGGCCTCGGTGCGCCAGGCGATGTGCTACACCTCGGTCTATGTCGGCGCCGAGGCGGCGGCGCGGCTGCCCGGCCTGCCCTGCCTGATTCCGCAAACACCCTTGCTGCGCGCCTTGCTGGAGGACTTTTGCCAGCGCGGCGTCACCGCGATAGAAGATCCATGGGATCGACGCCAGGCCGAACTGCTGCTGGAGCGGCTGGTCCAGGCCGGCCACCAGCACAGCTATCTGCCGGACAGCCGCCACCGCCAGCTGGCGCCCATCCTGGCCGCCATCCGCGCCCACCCGGCCGACAACACCACGCTGGCGCAATGGGCGCAACGGGTATACGGCACCGAGCGCACGCTGGCGCGCCATTTCCAGCGCGAGCTGGGCATGAGCTTCGTGCAGTGGCGCAGCCGGGTGAGGCTGCTGCGCGCGCTGACCTGGCTGCGCGAAGGCAGGGCGGTACAGGATATCGCCGCCGATCTGGGCTACGGCACCGCGTCGGCCTTCATCGCCATGTTCAACAAGCAGTTGGGCTATTCGCCGGAGCGCTATCGCCGGCAGCTGGCCGAGGGCATGTCTTGAGGATGCTTGTTGCCCGTTTGGCATTGCGGCACACTGGAATGATTGTCACGCATAGAACAAGAGCAGATTCGCCCACATCATGAGCAAGAAGATCAAACAACTGGCCCGGCAACTGGGCGACGGCTGGAAGCTACGCCGCACGCTGCGCCAGGCCAGCACGCTGAATTTCGTTTTTTCCGAACGCATAGACTTCCTGAACGGCCAACACTGGGACCGTCTGGCCGAGCCGCGGGGGCTGCTGATGTCCCGCGATTACTGGCGCGCGCTGGAGCAATCCGGGCTCGCCGATTTCGAAGTCCGCTACGCGATGGCTTACCGCGACGGCGTGCCGGTGGCGGCCGCGGCGATGCAGCTACTGGAAGTCAGCCTGGAAACCATGCATGCCCATCCGGGGCCGCGGGCCGAGGGTTCGCTGCGCGCGGCGCTGGCGCAAAACATCAAGCCGCGGCTGCGCCAGCGTCTCTTGGTCTGCGGCAATATGCTCAGCTACGGGCTGGATGGGGTGGCTTTCGCCGCGGAGCTGGACCCGCAAACCCGCTGGCAGGCGGTGGCGGAAATCCTTTACCGCATCCGCCGCGCAGAAAAGCTGAATGGTCAGATCGATTTCGTGCTGGTCAAGGATCTGGACGCGGCTGCGCTGGAGGACAGCCGGGCGCTGGGCAAGCTCAGCTACAGCATGCTGGAGACCGAACCCAATATGGTGCTGCCGCTGGCCGAAGACTGGCGTGTTTACGAGGACTATCTGGCCGGCATGACTTCCAAGTACCGCAGCAGCATCCGCCAGCAGATCTTCAAGCCCATCGAGGCCGCCGGCTGCGTAATCGGCGTGATGACGCCGGAGCAGGTGGACGCGCAGGCGGAGCGCATGCAGCAGCTCTACCTGGCGGTGCAGGACAATGCCACGCTGCGGCCGGTGACGGTGACCGCCGACTACTGGCGGCGGATGGCGGCGCTGGGGCCGGAGCGGGCGGAGCTGCGCGGCCTGTGGCGCGACGGCGAGCTGCTCGGCTTTTTGCTGGTCTTGAAAGACGGCGCGGAAGTCACCGCCGCGCAGATCGGCTTCGACCGCGCCGCGGCCAAGGCGCTGCCGCTGTATCTGCGCCTGCTGCACACGGCGATTGAGTCGGCCTTGGCCGCCGGCGGACGGCGGGTGATTTTCGGCCGCACCGCGCTGGAGCCCAAGGCGCGCATGGGCTGCCAGCCGCTGCCGACCACGCTGTGGATACGCCATCGCCAGCCGGTGCTCAATTCGCTGATCCGCAACCGCTTCGGCATCGTCCACCATGACGAGGCCCCGGCGATCAATCCATTCAAGAAATAAGAGCCCGCAGCTAAAAGGACCCGATATGACTCAAACGGCAAGCGCCGCCGCGGCACCCGCGCGCAAACTGAACCGGAACGACTGCAAGACGCTGGGCCTGGCCTCGCTGGGCGGCGCGCTGGAATTCTACGATTTCATCATTTACGTGTTCTTCGCCCTGGTATTGGGCAAGCTGTTTTTCCCCCATGACATTCCAGGCTGGCTGCGCCAATTGCAGGTGTTCGGCATTTTCGCCGCCGGCTATCTGGCGCGGCCGCTGGGCGGCATCATCATGGCGCACTTCGGCGATCTGTTTGGCCGCAAGCGCATGTTCACGCTCAGCATCGTGCTGATGGCCTTGCCGACGTTGGCGATGGGCCTGCTACCCACGTATCAGAGCATAGGGATATGGGCGCCGGTCTTGCTGCTCTTGCTGCGCGTATTGCAGGGCGCGGCCATAGGCGGCGAAGTGCCCGGCGCCTGGGTGTTCGTCGCCGAGCACGCGCCGCCCAGCCGCACCGGCCTGGCGTGCGGCATCATTACCTCGGGGCTGACCATAGGCATTCTGTTCGGCTCCCTGATCGCGATGGCGATGAATCTGTTGTTCACGCCGCAGCAGTTGGAAAGCGGTGCCTGGCGCATTCCCTTCCTGATCGGCGGCGTCTTCGGCCTGGTGGCGATGTATCTGCGCCGCTGGCTGCACGAGACCCCGGTGTTCAGCGAAATGCAGGCGTGCAAGGCCTTGTCCGCCGAGCTGCCGCTGAAGGCGGTGCTGCGCGGTCATCGGCTGGGCATGGCCGTGTCGATGGCGGCCACCGCGATGTTGTCGGTCACCATCGTGGTGGTGATTCTGATGACGCCCACCTTTTTGCAGAAGCAGTTCGGCGTGCCGCCGGTGGAGGCGCTGTTCGCCAACAGTCTGGCCATCGTCGCGCTGAGCGTGGGCTGCATCGTCGCCGGCCTGGCGGTGGACCGCTTCGGCGGCGGCCCGGTGTTCACCGCGGGCAGCCTACTGCTGGGCGTCAGCAGCTGGTGTTTCTACCAGACCATGGGCCACGATGTGAGCTGGCTGCACCCGCTGTACACGCTGACCGGTTTCTTCGCCGGCATCGTCGGCGCGGTGCCTTTTCTGATGGTGCGCGCGTTTCCCGCGCCCATCCGCTTCAGCGGCCTGTCGTTTTCCTACAATGTGGCTTACGCAGTGGTGGGCGGCTTCACACCGGTCTTGCTATCGCTGTGGATGGAGGTCAGCTCGCTGGCGCTGGCCGGCTATCTGATGATTTTCTGCCTGGTGGGGCTGGCGATGGGGGTGTTCCTGCTGGCCTGGGGGAATAGACCGGGCTTGTCGCATCCAGTGCATTGAAGGGCGTGCAGCGCGCATAGAAAAACGGCGGCGTCGATAAAGACGCCGCCGTTTTGTCATGCCAGGGCGAGCCAGTTCAAGGTCTGGCGAACATTAGCGCGGCAGCTCGTTCCACTGCTTCAACAGCCGCTTGGTGGACACCGGGTATGGCGTTTTCAGTTCCTGGGCGAACAGGCTGACGCGCAGTTCCTCGATCTGCCAGCGGAAATCCAGCAAGGCCTGGGACGCGCCTTCGGCTTCATTGTCCTCGGCTACCCGGGTTTCCCATTTCTGCCATAGGTCGCGGATTTCCGCGCCGCGCTGGCCGTCGCGCTGCGGATTGGCCGGCTGCTTGTCCATGCGCAAGCCCATCGCGCGCATATAGCGCGGCAAGTGCGGCAGCTGGCTCCACGGCGTGGCGGCCAGGAAGCCCTTGTAAACCAGCTTGGCCAATTGCTGCTGCAGCTCGTAGCCCAGCTTGTGCTTCTGCATCTTGACGCTGAGCGGGCCGTATTCCGACGCCACCTGGCCCAGATACTGGGTCACCGCCTGGTTGACCGCCGGCAGCCGGGTGCGAGCGCGGGTTTTCTGCTCGTTGAAGGCTTTCTCATTGCGCGGCAGCGCGTCGTCGCCGATGAAGGCGCGGTCGCAGATGCAGGCGATGGCGTCGGCCAGCAGTTCGTCGACATTGGCCGCCGCGCGCAGCTGCAGACCCAGCTGAGTCATGCCGGGCAGGCCCTTGGACAGCTGCTTCATCTGTTCCTTGAGCTGCAGCTGCAGCAGCCGGATCACGCCCTGGCGGTGATGGCGCTCGGCCATCAACTGGGTGTCGAACAGGCGGATCGCCACCTTGTCCTGCTCCAGCGTCAGCGCCGGGTAGCCGGTCAGCTGCTGGCGGCCGCGGGCGAACTGAATGCTTTCCGGCAGTTCGCCAAAGTCCCAGCTGCTGACTTCGTCGCGTTCGAACTCCGCGCTGGTGTCGCGGAAGGTCAGCTGGGCGGCCTGGCCGAACTGCTTTTGCAGCGCCAGCAGATCGCGGCCCAGGCCGATTTCCTGCTTGCCGTCGTCAATGACGCGGAAGTTGAACAGCAGATGGGCCGGCAGCTCCTGGGCGCGGAAATCGTCGATGTCCACTTTGACGCCGCCGGTTTCGCGCAGGATGAAGCGCGCCAGCTGCGGCGCGATCGGCTGCTGTTGATCCGGATTGACGCTGAGGAAGCGGGTGACGAAGTCCGGCACCGGCACGCAGCAGCGGCGGATCTGCTTGGGCAGGCCCTTGATCAGCTGTTGCAGCTTCTCGCGCACCATGCCGGGCACCAGCCATTCGAAGGCGGCCGGCTGCAGGCGGTTGAGGATGGCCAGCGGCACGTCCAGGGTGACGCCGTCCAGCGGGTGGTTGGGTTCGAAGCGGTAGCGCAGCTTGAGGCGGCCGTCTTCCAGTTCCAGCCATTCCGGGAACTGGTTTTCGGTGACATGTTGCGCGGCGTGGCGCATCAGTTCTTCGCGCGTCAGGTGCAGCAGTTTGGCTTCGGTCTTTTCCGCCTCCTTGCGCCAGGCCTCGAAGCTGGCGGCGTCCACCACCTCGGCCGGAATCCGTTCGCTGTAGAAGGCGAACAGGGCCTCTTCGTCCACCAGCACGTCCTGACGCCGCGCCTTGTGCTCCAGCTGCTCCACTTCGCGAATCAATTGCTGATTGCGCTGGAAGAAGGGCGCGTTGCTGACGTAGTCCATATTCACCAGCGCGCCGCGGATGAACAGCTCACGCGCTTCTTTCGGCGCGATGCGGCCGTAGCTGACCGGCCGGCGCGGCACCAGGGTCAGGCCGTACAGGGTAATGCGTTCGCTGGCCACCACTTCGCCGCGGCTCTTTTCCCAGTGCGGGTCGAAGTAATGGTATTTGACCAGGTGCGGCGCCAGCTTTTCCACCCATTCCGGCTCGATCTTGGCCACGCAGCGGGCGTAGAGGCGGGTGGTTTCCACCAGTTCCGCCGCCACCAGCCATTTGGGCTTGGCCTTTTTCAGGCCGGAGCCGGGGAAGACGTGGAAGTTGACGCCGCGGGTGCCTTGGTAATCGTCGCCTTCCTGGTTTTTCATGCCCAGATTGCCGATCAGGCCGGTCACCAGCGCCTTGTGCAGGTTTTCATAAGCGACGGCGTCCAGCTGCTGGCGCTTTTTCTGCGTCATCTGCGCGTCCGGCTGCTCGGCGTCGGCGTGCGCCTGTTCGCGCTTGATCAGGCCCAGCTCGCCGGCGATGTCGGCCAGCTGCGCGTGCAGTTCGCGCCATTCGCGCAAGCGCAGATGGGACAGGAAGTGCTCGTGGCAGGTGTTGATCAGCAGACGGTTGGATTTCTTGTGCTTGAGCGCGTCGGCAAAGAAGTCCCACAGGTGCAGGAAGGACAGGAAGTCGGACTTCTCGTCGTTGAAGCGCGCCTGCGCGCGTTCGGCCGCCTCGCGCGCCTCGAACGGGCGTTCGCGCGGGTCTTGCACGCTGAGGGCGGCGGCGATGATCAGCACTTCGCGCACGCAGCCGAAGTCGCGGCCGGCCAGCAGCAGGCGGCCCACTTTCGGGTCCACCGGAATCCGCGCCAGCTCCTTGCCCACGCTGGTGAGTTCGCCCTTGTCGTCCACCGCGCCCAGCTCGGTCAACACCTGGTAGCCGTCGGCGATCAGTCGGCTGCTCGGCGCTTCCAGGAAGGGGAAGGCGTCCACCTTGCCCAGCCGCAGCGCGGCCATGCGCAGGATGACCGCGGCCAGGTTGGAGCGGACGATTTCCGGATCGGTGAAAGCCGGGCGCTGGTTGAAGTCGTCCTCGCCGTACAGGCGCACGCAGATGCCGGCCTCGACGCGACCGCAACGGCCGGCGCGCTGCCGCGCCGCCGCCTGGGAGATTTTCTCCACTTGCAGCTGTTCCACCTTGGCGCGCGGGCTGTAGCGGTTGATGCGCGCCTGGCCAGTGTCGATCACGTATTTGATGCCCGGCACCGTCAGCGAGGTTTCGGCCACATTGGTGGCCAGCACGATGCGGCGGCCGCCGGAAGGCTTGAAGATCTTCTGCTGGTCCTCGTTGGACAGACGCGCGAACAAGGGCAGGATTTCGTAGCCGCGGATGCCGGACTTGCGCAGTTTTTCCGCGGTTTCGCGGATTTCGCGCTCGCCGGGCAGGAAGACCAGCATATCGCCCGGACCCTGGCGCGACAGCTCGTCGACGGCGTCGACGATGGCGCCTTCCATCTCCACTTCGCGCTCGTCTTCGTCGCGCTGCGCCAACGGGCGGTAACGCACTTCCACCGGATAAGTGCGGCCGGAGACTTCGATCACCGGCGCGCCGTCGAAATGGCGGGAGAAGCGGTCGGCATCTATGGTGGCCGAGGTGATGATCACCTTCAGGTCCGGCCGACGCGGCAGCAGCTGTTTCAGATAACCCAGCAGGAAGTCGATGTTGAGGCTGCGTTCATGCGCCTCGTCGATGATGATGGTGTCGTAGCTTTCCAGGTAACGGTCGGTCTGGGTTTCCGCCAGCATGATGCCGTCGGTCATCAGCTTGATCACCGATTTGTCCGACAGCTTGTCGGTGAAGCGCACCTTGAAGCCGACATGCTCGCCCAGCGTGGATTTCAGTTCCTGGGCGATGCGGCTGGCCACCGAGCGCGCGGCCAGGCGGCGCGGCTGGGTGTGGCCGATCAGGCCGTGCACGCCGCGGCCCAGTTCCAGGCAGATCTTGGGCAGCTGGGTGGTTTTGCCGGAGCCGGTTTCGCCGCAGATGATCACCACCTGGTGACGCTCGATCGCGGTCTTGATGTCGGCCAGTTTCTGGTTGACCGGCAGGGCGTCGTCGAAATCGGGCTTGGGCAGATGGGCGCGGCGCGCGGCCACTTTGGCGGCGGAGCGCTCGATCTGTGTCTGGATATCGGCCAGCTGTCTGTCCGCGGGCTGGTTTTTCTTCAGCCGCTCGGCGGCGTCGCTCAGTTTGCGGCGCAAGGCGTGGCGGTCGCGGATCAGGCAGGAGGGGAGGTCGGCCTTGAGTTGGGCCAGCAGCTGGGCAGCAGTCATCGGGAAAAGAACACTGGATTACAGGAAAGCGGCGATTATAACAGCTGCGTGGCGCTCCGGCAGGCCTGGATTGCCGGCCGGACGCCCGCGGAACGGCTTATTTGCGCTGGCGGTAGCGGCCCAGCTCCGCTTTCAGCCAGGCGGCGCTGGCTACCGGCTGCGCCGCGCCGCAACGCACTTGGTAGGCTTTACCGCTGATGCTGCTCTGGGTGGCCGCGCGTTCGATGAAGCTTTCCGTGTTGCTGACCCAGTCTTTTTTCAGCAAATACTGGTATTTGTCGTTCAGATGATCGCGGGCCTCCTTGGAACCGTACCAGCTGCCGTTGCGGTTGAATTCGCAGCCGGATTTGGCCAGATAGTCCAGCAGGTGATCGATTTCAGCTTTGGCGGCGGGGGTGGGTGCGGCGACGGCGGCGCCGGCGCTCAAACAAAAAACCAGCCAGATCGGCAGCTTCAGGGTCATGCATCGCTCCATTGCAATTGGAATGCGCTGACTATGCGCGATGGGGCTGGGCTTGTCCAACTTCTACGCCGCCTTTATGCTGTGCCGGTCTTCAGGGCGGGGTGAAACTCCCCACCGGCGGTATGCCGCGGCGAATGCCGGCGGCGAGCCCGCGAGCGCCGCGCAGCCGTTTCCATGATGCGCGGGTCAGCAGATTCGGTGAGAAGCCGAAGCCGACGGTGATAGTCCGGATGAGAGAAGACGCGCGCCAGGCTCTGAGAGCCTGGCGTGTCTTTGCGCGTCGGCATGGCCGTGCGCCGCCCTGGGGCGCTTTCCTTAGAACCTGCTCAATGTCTGCTGCGCTTCAGCGATACGGCGTTGAAAACACCTTCGAAATGCTCATGTACTACTTGTGCATTCCGCTTTCTCTGCTGTTTTCGCCTTGTCTCGCTCTTGCTCGCGAGACTTTGAACAGGCTCTTAGATTTTTTACGGAGCCTCCCCATGCAGCAAAACATCTACGACCATCCGATCTTTTTCTCCCAATACCAAGCCTTGCGCGACAGCGACACCGGGCTGAACGGCGTTTTGGAGCAGCCCGCCTTGCGCGGCGCGCTGCCGCCGCTGGCCGGCGCCGACGTGCTGGACCTGGGTTGCGGTTTCGGCGATTTCGCCCGCTGGGCGCGCGGCGAGGGCGCGGCCAGCGTCACCGCGGTGGACTTGTCCGAGCGCATGCTGGAACAGGCGCGAGCGCGCACCCAGGATTCAGCGATTCATTACCGGCGCGCGGCCATCGAGGACTATCAGCCGCCCGCCGACGCTTATGATCTGGCGGTGTCTTCGCTGGCGCTGCACTATGTGGCGAATTACGCTGCGGTGGCGGCGCGCGTGTTCGCCGCGCTGCGGCCAGGCGGCGTGTTCGCGCTGACGGTGGAGCATCCCATTTGCACCGCCAGCCCGCAGGGCTGGGCGCTGGACGCGGCGGGCGAGCCATCACACTGGACGCTGGACGCGTATTTCCAGCAAGACGCGCGCGCAAGCCGCTGGTTCGTCGACGGCGTGATCAAGCAGCACCGCACGGTGGAAAGCTATGTGAAAGGCTTGTTGGACGCCGGCTTCCAACTGCTTCACCTGGGCGAGCCCGCGCCAGACCCGCAGACGCTGGCATATCGGGACGGTTTACGGCCGCACGCGCGCCGTCCGGCCTTGCTGCTGCTCGTCGCGCGAAAGCCTGCGCGCTAGCGCGGCCTTGCCGGGTCGGCGCGCAGAACCAAGCCGCGCCGCCCCGGTCCAGCAATAATCGGGCAAGAATCAGGAGGAGGGCGATGAGAAGAGGATGGGCTGCGGGGATTCTGATTCTGGTCTTATCGACGGCGCCCGCCATCGGCAAGACCCCGCCGGAACGGGCCGTCATCGAACCGGCCCACATCGTCGAGGCCATCAAGCTGCAACAGGAAGCGGACGCCGCCAAGGACAGGCCGCCGCAAAACGGCGAGCCGTGGTTTACCGTATTGGAGGGCAAGCGTCCCATCATCGTCACCGCGCCACACGCCACCAGCCCGTTTCGCGATGGGCAATACCGTTTCTCCGATGGCGGCGGCACCGCGGCCTTGGCGACGATGTTGCACCAACTGGCCGGCGCCACTGCGATCTACACCACCCGCGCCTCGCCGTCCGACCCCAATTACGAAGACGACAACGCCTTCAAACGCAAGCTGGCGGCTTTGATTGCCGACCAGCGCCCCTTGCTGGTGCTGGACTTGCACGGCAGTCATCCCTACCGGCCCTACGACGTGGATTTCGGCACCCTGAACGGAGCTTCGCTCCTGGGTAAGCCCTGGCTGCGACAGCGGCTGGAGCAGCGTTTGCGAGGGCAGGGCGTGCTCAATCTCTCCGACAACTACTTCGCCGCGTCCAAGCACCAGACCATCGCCAAATTCGCCTCGCGGCTGGGCGTGCCCGCCATTCAGCTGGAAATTAGTAGCACCTGGCTCACGCCCTCGGACGGGAGTCTGGCCGCGCATCGCTTCTCCCAGCTCTTGCAGGCGCTGGTGCGCTACGCGCGGGAGATAGAGAGCGAGGCGACCGCGCCTCAGGCCTGGCTGTCTTCGTCGCCGTAGTATTTGACGCCTAGGCGGATCACCGGACGGCCGCTGTCGCGGCGCTGGCGGTTGCTGTCGCGCAGGGAATAGGCGCAACCGCAGTACTCCTGTTGATAGAACTGTTCGCGCTTGCTGATTTCTATCATGCGCGCGGAGCCGCCGCCCTTGCGCCAGTTGTAGTCCCAATAGATCAGGCCGGGGTAGCGCGCGGCCGCGCGCGCGCCGCAGTCGTTGATCTGCTGCATGTTTTTCCAGCGCGAAATCCCCAGCGAGCTGGTGATGACGGGGAAGCCGTGCTCATGCGCGTACAGGGCGGTGCGCTCGAAACGCATGTCGAAGCACATGGTGCAGCGCACGCCGCGCTCCGGCTCATCCTCCATGCCCTTGGCGCGTGCGAACCAATTGTCGCGATCATAATCCGCATCGACGAAGGGAATGCCGAACTGCTCGGCGAAACGGATGTTCTCGTTCTTGCGCAGTTCGTACTCTTTCAGCGGATGGATGTTGGGGTTGTAGAAGAAGATGGTGAAGTCGATGCCCGTGGCTTGCATCGCCTCCATCACTTCTCCGGAGCAGGGCGCGCAACATGAGTGCAGCAAGACCTTGTCATGGCCGTCCGGCAGGGGCAGCGGCTGGCGCTCAAATGCTATGTTCATGGCGGTGGGTGGCGTCATATGAAAATTGCGAATTATGTTGCCGCGCCGCCGTGGAATCAAGGCGCGCCCGCCATCGCCCGCTCAAACGTCCTGCCATCCCGGCTGGGATGAGGGGGCTTTCGCTTCCGCGCGCATGATTTGGGGTGGCGCGCTAAGCACCAGCAAGGAAGCGTCATCCAGCATCGCCTCGTTCTGGCGGTGGCGCTGCAAGGCCTGCAGCACGCTATCGCCGATCCGATCCGGCCAGCCGGTTTCCACCGCCTTGACCACGCCGTCCAGGCCGAACATTTGCTCATTATCCGCCCGCGCCTCGGTAATGCCGTCGGAGCTGATCACCAGCCGGTGTCCGCTTCCCAGTCTGCCGCTTTCCAGCGATTTGTCGAACTGCCCGGCCTCCAGTATGCCCAGCGGCGGGTGCTCCGAGCGGAAGTGCTTGATCTTGCGTCCGGCGGCATCGAACATCAACGCGCAGGGAATGCCGCCGTTCCAGACCTGCAGGCATTGGCTGTCGGCATCGATGGCGACGATGATGGCGGCGACGAAGCGGCCGAAGGGCAGCAGCCGGTGCAATTTGTCGTTGATGGCGGCGGCGATGTCGCTCAGCGGCGTTTGCGCTTGCGCCAGATCATAAAAACACTCCACCGCCGGAATCGCGCTAATCGCGGCGGTAAGTCCGTGGCCGGTGCAGTCGGCCAACATCAGATACTCGCGCTCGTCGGCGCGGGCGTAGCAAATCAGGTCGCCATTGAATTGCGAGGCGGGCCGCAGATGGCGCCAGACATGGGCGGGCAGTTCCAATTGCTGCCGGTTCAGGCGTTCCACCAGCTCCAGCGCATAGCTTTGTTCACGTTCGTTGCTGAGGAAGTAATGTTCCAGGCGCACCGCGTCCTGATTGATCTGCTGCTGCATCTTGGCGATGCGCAGGAAAACCTGGACCTTGGCCGCCAGCAGTTCCGGGCTGACCGGCTTGGTCAGATAATCGTCGCCGCCGGCCTTGAGCCCGTCGATCAAGTCTTGCTGCTGACTCAGGCCCGTCAGGAAAATGATGGGCACCCAGTGCTCGCCAAACAGCGCGCGCAACTCCACCGTGGCCTGCAAGCCATTCATCACCGGCATGATGATGTCCATCAGGATCAGGTCGTAGCGGGTTTCCCGGCAGCGAGCCAGCGCTTCCTCGCCATTATTGGCGAGATCGCAGCAATAGCCCTGATCCTGGATCAGGGTGCTGACCGTCAGGCGATTGGTGGCGCTGTCGTCCACGAGCAGGATTTTCGGCGGGGGCATGCGGTTTTCCTGTGCGGCAGGGGTAAAGGCGTGATTTGCGCAAGTAGCCATGGGTGCAATTACATTGGCATCATGTTTGGGGTATAGCATATGCGGTCGCACAATGTCGCATTGCAAGGCAAAAGCGTACCGCCAGGCAGGACCGCGGCAAGATTGCCGCGGCTGTCAATTTCCGCTAAGCCACCCTGGCGGCGCATGCTAGTATGCGGGTTTTGGCGGCGCGCTGCGCCGGCCGTTCCTGCACAGAAAGTCCCAGACCCTGATCATGAAATTCGCAACCCATTCCATTGCGCTGGCGCTGAGCCTGGCGTTGATCAGCCCGGCCAGTCTGGCCGAACCCGAAGACATGCCGCTGCCGGGCGATGTACAAATGGCCCCGGCCAGCAAGCCGGCGCGCAAGGCCGCCCCGGTCAAAACCATTCAGCCGGCCGAATCCGTCCGCGCCGGCAAACAAGCCAAACCGGCGCGCCAGGCCAAAAGCAAGGCCAAGGCAAAAACCGCCAAGCAGAGCAAACGCCAGGCCAAGGCCATCAGCGCCAAGCAGGCGCGCCACGGCAAGGCAGCCAAGCCAGCTCACAAGCAGCAGCGTGCCGCCAAAGCTGCAAAGCGCGTACCGCAGGCAAAAAAAAGCACGGTTAAAAAAACCAGCAAAAACAAAAAGGTAGTCAAGGGCGCTAAAAAGACGCATAAAAAAGCGTCCAAAAAGGCGCGTTGACGGCTTGCCAAAGCCATTGAGGCGCGACATAATACGCCTCTCTTCGCCGGTGTAGCTCAGTTGGTAGAGCACCTGACTTGTAATCAGGGGGTCGCGAGTTCGATTCCTGCCGCCGGCACCAATACCTATAGTTAAATCAAGCACTTAGCGTTGATTTGGCGTAAATTGGCGTAATGGCCATGAAAAAAAGCCCAGCATGTAAAACATGGCTGGGCTTTTTTAATTGCGTCGGAATTGCAACCATAACGCATCCAGGGTCAGACTGCGATTTTCAATTTGCCTCACCGCCGGCCTGCATGACCCTGCGGCACTATGCCTCGATTCTTTCGGCGCCACTCCACCTCATCAACGAAGCAGCGACGGAGTCCTCTGCTTTTCGTTTCATCTTCGCCAGATGCGGTCGTGTCCATCTAGCGCAAATGGGTATTGCTGGCGGGTCTTGGTAATAGAGGGTGTGGAGCTTGTTCAGTCCATCATTCTTTCAAGCCGGAGCAGCCCCCCTTTGAATTGTATCTCTCTTAAAAATAATATACACAGTATTTTGTTATTGCAGATTGACGAGAAAAATACCCGGTTTTTTGGGATGAAATATTGCGCTTAATTGGGGTGCGTTGCTGTTTCAAAAGCCACTTGGCGGCATTTGATTGGCATTTCTCATCGTCTGATTTGCATAGAATGACTCCGCGTTTTTCTTCCCAGCGAGGGATTTTGCTCACGCCATGAGGTAGCATGTTTGGCATTGCTGGAAGCGCAACAGTCTTGGTGTCTGCAAAAAATGGAATGATTGCAACCTCAGGCCAGCCGCCACTTACCCAAGCAAGATTTTCTATTCCATTTCTTCGTGCGTCGCGAGCAATCTCTTTGGCGATTCCCTCATCATTTGTGTAATAGTTTTCATCAAAAGAATAATCTTGCCAAACAAGATAAGATACTGAAATGGTGGCAGCAAAAACCCAAAACATTGGAACGAATTTTTCTAACTTTTTCAATCTAATATTATTTAACTTGACTGGTCTTGCAAGCCAAAACAATGGATAAATAAATGCCAAGGGAATTGCCCAGTGTATTGCAAGCTTCACATAGCCAGTCGCCGCAAAAAGCAATGTGATGATTAGGGGGGTAATTGTTATCCAGAATAGTCTGTCATTTTTGTTTGCCAGTTGGAGAGTGTCTCGGCTTGAAGAGAGAAAACCATCGCTCTCGCTGATCCAAAGCATTATTAACCAGGAAAAACCAGCATACAATAAGGGGGATATGGAGAATGATATCAAATGCAGTATGTCGACAGTGGTACTTGCATTGCGACCAACATAATTTAGAGTGGCTCCGCTCGCTTGAATAAACCATAAGACATGAGGCGACATGGTTGTACTGAATGTCGCAAGTGATATCCAAGGGCTTGTTGATAGCAGCCATTTTCGACCTTCTACCGTCATTGCTGCGGCTATGAAGATTGATAATAGTAGAACGCCTGTGTAGTACTTTCCGAGCATGCCTAAAGTTGCAAATAGACCAAGGCAAAGTGCATCAACAATCTTTCCGGAGCGAACCCCCTTTTCAAAGAAGTAAACAATCCAGGGCCAAATAGGTAAAAGAACAGAGTTTGCATTGAATTTAAAGGCCAATGTACTGAAGGGCAGTGTCAGGCTAAGCAATATGAGCATTGTTAGTTGCTGATCAGCGCGAAGCCATAGTTTGGCCAACCACATAACCCCCCACATGGCTAGTGCTAGGTTTGCTGCGCAAAGAAGATAGGCATAAAGATGGCTATGAGGGAAAATGGAAAACCACAAATTGGAAACCCATCCACTTAAAGGAGGGTGTTTGAATGTTCCCCATTCAAAGTTGGGCGTGAATGCGAATGCCTCAATCATGTCTCCATATGGATCTAGCACTGGGAATGCTACAACGTTCAATAGGAACCATATTATTGAGTTGCATAAAATAAATAGGGCTGGGCGTGCTTTAAAAAAAGCCATAAGCTTCATTTAAATGAATCCTTGCTTTCGGATAACGCAGGATTTTATTAATGATTGGCGAAGTAATGGTTGCGTTTTTGTGTAGATTGTGTGGATTTTGATTTTTATATGATGAAGGCAGTGGGGCTGACAGGAGTTAGGTATTTAGGGTTGCCCGATAGCTAACGCTACTGACACAACGGCGCTAACACGATTAAATTGATTGGAGTCGGGTCAGCATCGATGGAGTAATTGATATATCTGGCAATGGCTCAACTCGAGCATTGAGCGGCACGACAACGACATTGAGGCGGCATGCGAAAGCAAGCGTGCAGGTGGGCTACTGAGGCGGCAGGGGGCGGGGAGGTCGGCTTCTTCCCTGTGCAGCTTTCGGATGGACTGAGATAGCAGGTGCGGGTCCTGATTGTCGTAGATAGATCAGCGCGCTGCCGGCAGTTCACGCCCCTCGTGGCGCCATGTTCTGTGGGCTAGGGCACTGGTTGCTTGGCTATTTTTGGCCGGTGGCACTATAGGGCAATGACCGTCCATGAACTGCCGAGGAGCATATGGCCCGTGTGCGCCGCTGGCGGCCATGACTTGAGAGTCAACATGCTAGCTATCCCCACACAAAAGGCTCAAAATCCAGGCTGATCGCCATGATTCGAGAGCCATTGCCATGGTCCACTTCATGTATTTCAATCAGCTGCCCACCAAGGACCGGGATGCGATCAAATCCGCGTTGATGGGCAAGGGCTTGGATCCTGACGATTTTGCGTTTGCAATCAGTCTGCCCAGGAGCTGGACTGAAAACCTCAAGCATGAAGAGATTAGAGTGTTTCAGCTTTCAACAGACAAGAGCCTGCATCTGAGTGCCTTGCCGGTGGCCTGGACCGAGGCGTTTAAAGAGGCGCTCGCCAGCGGCTATTTTGATTGACGGTGCCAGTAGCGCATCAAACCACTTCTTTTCGACGAGCATCTTGAAAACCCACCCCATATGGCCATCCTAATCTTTGCGCTGACTCTCCTGGCCGCCCCCATCTTCTGGCAGATAGCGTTGCTGGTTCTATGGAGGCGCGGCGATCGGCCGGTTGCGCGCGTACTGTTGATACAAGCGGCGATTCCCGCCGCCTATTTCAGCCTTGCCGCAGCGCTTGACCCCGACAACCTTGCGCTACTGCACACCGGTCTAGGGGCGATGATAGATGCGCTTGTCAGCCTGGCCGCTTCCGGCTGCGGCTATTTGGCGGCGGTGATTGCCACCAGTTTCGCCATCATGGCCTGGCGCAGGAGAAACCGGCAACAACTGGCCGCCGCCAGGCTGGATGGACGGCCTTGAGCACGGCAGGCTAATTGGCGGTGCCGTTGCGCAGCCACGCCACCGTGTGATTCAGCAATTGATAGGCGATTGATATCGGGGTTGGCGTCTGCGGCAGGGCATCGATATCGAACCAGCCGGCGTCTTCGATCTCGCCTTCCTGCGGTGTGATCTCGCCGCTGTCGTACTCGGCGGTAAAGCCGAGCATCAAGGAGTGGGGGAAGGGCCAGGACTGCGAGCAGACATAGCGCAGATTCTTGATGCGCACGCCCACCTCTTCAAATGCTTCGCGGTGCACGCACTCCTCCAAGGTTTCGCCGGGCTCGACAAAGCCGGCCAGCGCACTGTACACGCCGGGGACGAAATGAGGGCTGCGCGCCAGCAGCAGCTGTCGGCCACGATGGATCACCACCATCATCGCCGGTGACAGCTTGGGGTAGTAGAGCTGGCCGCAACTGGAACAGCGCTTGCCGCTATCGTCCAAGCGCTGTAGCAACGGTCCAGCACAGCGGCCACAATAGCGGTGGGTGCGTTGGAACTGACGGATCTGCGCGGCGCGGGCGATGGCGGGCGTCAGCCCAGAGGGCAGACTGAGCAGCGCCGGCCGCAAGGGCAGCCATTCGCATCCGGCAGGCGGCGCGCCCACCAGTTCCGCCAAGTAGAGATTGTGGCCGTCGTGCACGCCGATGAACAAGATCTGGGACAAGGGCCAGCCGCCGGCGCGGCCGTCCGGCAGCGCCCGTTCCAGCAGCAGGATCTTCTGGCCGTCGAAAATGCAGTAGCGCGCCGGCAACGCGGCATCGGGCAGGGCGGGGAGCTCAAAGGGCATGGCGACAATAGTCAAATGGCTGAGCCGCTCAGTTTACGCCCACTCCCGGCGCCGCGTACATCCAGTGTTCGCTTTGCTGTCGCACCACTTCGGACAGGGAGCCGCTCTCGTCGAACACCTGACGCAGCCAGGCGCTGTCGGACTGTCGCTTCAACACCCGCTGGCGCAGGGCGGCCAATTGCGCCTGGTTACCCAGCGCCTCGGCTTGCGGCTGCAATTGATTCAAGGTGTTGAGCAGATCCTCCTGCAGTCCGACCTGGCTATTGTTGCCCGCGTCCACCAACATGCCGTCGAAGCCGAAGCGGCAGGCCTGGAAACGGTTATAGCTATAGGTCAGATAATGCTCCTGGCACACATCGTCCTGGCTTTCTCCCAGGCAACGATGCGCCAGCATCTGCGCATAAGCGGCGAGCAGCACCGGCGTCTCCACCGATAGCGGCGTGTCGCAGATACGGATTTCCACAGTGCCGTATTCCGGTTTCGGCCGGATGTCCCAGTAAAAGTCCTTCATGCTGGCGACAATGCCCAGATTGGCCATGCGGTGGAAGTAGTCGTTGAACTGAGGCCAGCTGTTGACGCAGGGCATGCAGCCGGATAGCGGAAAGGCGTTGACGCTGGTCAGGCGCGAGGTCTGGAACAAGGTGTCCACGCCCTGGTAAAACGGCGAGGAGGCGGACAGCGCGATGAAGTGCGGGATGTAGCGCGCCAGGTAGTGCGTCAGCCGCACCGCGCTGTCACCGTCCGGGCAGCCGATGTGGATGTGCTGACCGTAGACGGTGAATTGCTTGGCCAGGTAGCCGTACAGCTCGGACACCAAATGGTAGCGCTCTTTGGGATAGATGCGCTGTTCGTCCCAGTGCTGGAACGGATGCGAGCCGCCGCCGGCCAGACCCAGATTCAGCTTGCGCGCGCTGCTGACCAGCAGCGCGCGGATGGCCAGGATTTCCTCCAGCATGGCGTTGATGTTGCTATGCACCGCGGTGCCTATCTCTATCATGCCTTGGGTGATTTCCGGCTTGATGTCGAAGCCATGTTGTTGGCGGTTCACCTGCAGCAGCAGATCGTCCGAGCCGCGGGTCAGGTTGTAGTCGCGGCGGTTGAGGATCATCAGCTCCAGTTCCACCCCCAAGGTCAGCGGCTGGCTGTTCGTGAATTCCAGCATATTCTCACTCCTGCGGCCGGGTTTCGCCGGCCAGCTTCAGGGCCAGCCGGGTCAGTACCGGCGCGCACAATTCGTTGATCACTAGGATGGACATCATCGCGCCGCTGAAACTGGAAGCGGCCGCGCCCAGGGACACCGCGCCCAGGCTCATCAGCAGCGCTGTGCCGCCGGACCAGGAATTGAGCGCCAGGCCCAGGCAAGCACCATGGCGCTTGGGCAAGCCATTGGCGCCGGCGGCCAGCCACCAGATCAGCATCGCCAACGCGGTGCGCAGCGCCAGACAGGCCAGTGCTAGCGGCCAGAACTCGGCCAACGATTGCGGCGCCAGCTGAGCGCCGGCGGCAACGAAGAAGGCCACGGTGAAAATCTGCGCCGACGACATCACGCCGCGCTCGGTCACGGTGTGGCCGTGCTTGAGATTGCGAGTGGCGAGGCCGGCCACCAGCAAGGCCAGCGAGGGCAACACCTGCAGCATGTCGGCCACGCCGACCACCAGCGCGATCAGGCCCAGCAGCATGACTTTCTGCGATTCACGCTGTCGCCCCCCCAGCCAACGGTTGAGCTGTATCGCCGCCAGGCCGGCCACCAAGCCCAGGCCACAGGATGCCAGCGTCAGCCAGCCGGGGAGCAGGATGCCGTTTTCCACTCCGCTATTGCCGGACAAATGCCCATATGACAGGGCCAGCGCGAAGCAGGGCAGGGCCACCAGATTGGACAGCGCGGTGGCTACCAACAGGCGCTCGCTGACCTGGCCGTCGGCATTGGACTCCCTGACGATTTCCAGCGTCATCACCGGCGATGTGCCCACGCCCAGTGCCGCCAACATCAGGCTGGCGGCCAGGCCGAAACCAAACAGCTGCAGAACGGCGAACAGGCCCAGCAAGGTCAGCAGGCAATAGAGCAGGGTGGTCAGCAGCAGGGTGCGCTCCACTCGCAGCCAGCGCAAGTCCACGCGGCGACCGGCCTCGAACAATGCGATGCCCAGGGCGAGATGCACGAAAATGGAGGCTTGCTGCAAGAGCTGCTCGTTCAGCAGCCTCAAGCTGTGCGGGCCTATCAGCAGACCAGTCAGCACATAGCCGACGATGGCGGGCAGGCGCGCCACCCGCACTGCGATCTGGCCGCCAATCACCCCTAGCGCCAGCAAGATGCCGAATGCCGCCAAAGGATTGAGCGCCAGCGTTGGCCAAGGCAGGCTCATGATTTGTTTCCCCCGTTTGTTTTATGAATTCTGACTGAGGCGCCAGCCCTTGGCGGCGCGGCGAAAGCGGAACGTTGACGTCTTGCGACGGAGCAGACGGGGCGCACATTGAAATGCGTGGAATCGCCCTCAAAATATGAGAGACGACAAAACGGAACGAGAGTTCATGGTGATCGACTGGATTCGCCGCGTGCTGGCCGGCAAGACCGCGCCGGAAACCGTGGCCGTGTTGCGCGAGCAACTGGCGCGGATGCCCTTGCTGGTCGGGCTGGACAGCGAGGAAAAGCAGCGCCTGAGCGAACTGGCCGGCTGGGTGTTGCGCGGCAAGAATTTCTCCGGCCAGGACGGGGCGCGGCTCAGTCCGCGCGCCTGCGCCAGCGTGGCGTTGCAGATGGCGCTGCCGGCGATGAACCTGGGCAAGGAGGCGTTGGAAGGCTGGAGCGATGTGGTGCTTTATCCATCGCCGTTTGTCGCGCGGGATATCTGGATGGACGGCATAGGCTTGCAGCACGAGAGCGAGAGCGTGTTGATAGGCCAGGCGCGCCAGGACGGTCCGGTGATTCTGTCCTTGCCGGACGCGCGCGCATCGGAGCAACTGGATGGCTGGAACGTGGTGATCCACGAAATCGCCCACAAGCTGGACATGCTTAACGGCATTGCCAATGGTTCTCCGCCGCTGCACAAGGGCATGAACCAGACGCAGTGGAGCCGCGTCTGGTCGCAAGGATATCGGCAGCTCTGCCGCATGCTGGACCGCGGCGTCGATCCCGACTGGCTGGATCCCTATGCCGCGGAAAACCCCGCCGAATATTTCGCCGTGCTCAGCGAGGCCTTTTTCGAGTTGCCTCATCATCTGCGGCTGGATCTGCCCGAGATCTACGAGCAACTCAAGCTGTTTTACCGCCAGGATCCCGCCGGGCGCTTGCCGGAGCCAGCATGGGAACCGGCTCCCGAGGCTTGATCAGCCCGCGCGCGGCGCCGGCAATTTTTCCAGATCACCGAGCAGCGCCAGCAGCTGGTTCAGCTTGTCCTGGCCCAGGTGGTTCTCAATCTGCTGATAACAGTCCTCCGCCAGCGGAGAAATCTGCTGAATCAACTCACGTCCATCGCGGGAAATGGAAATGATCAGCCGCCGGCTGTCGACATGATCGCGCTGGCGGTGGATCAGGCTGGCTTTCTCCATGCGCACCAGGATGCCGGTCAGACTGGGCGGCAGAATGCAGGCCCGCTCGGCGATAACGCCGGCTTCTTGGTCGCCAAAATCCTCCAGCACCCGCAAGATGCGCCACTGCTGCTCTGTCACCCCGTAACGGTTGAGAATCGGACGGAAGTAGGCCATGACCGATTCTCTGGCCCGCAGCAGGTGCTGGGGCAGCCGTTGATTGTGTAGTTTTATGTTTTTGTTGGTCATTTAGATCGTTGCTTCCGGCTGTGGACAGCCAGTGTTGCTAAGGTTATCGCCCCGAAGGGCGAGCTCGACAAATAATGCCATGCAAATACCTGTCACATGTTTACTTTATTCTAAATTTTAATCCAAAAACAAAAAATTTAGCATCCCTTTGCCATATTAATTCCATGGCTTGCACGCCAGTTGGGTTGGTTCGGATACGGCAATTTATTGTCACGGTGACAAAAATTTGAATTTCCGTCACCGTGACGCATAATGGGAGAACGTGACCGACACAAGCTTAAGAGCCTGTTCACGGTATCGCGAGCTAAGGCGGGACAAGGCGGGACAAGGCGGAAACGAGAGAAAAAGCGGAATGTACTCGTGGCAATGAGCATTTTGAGCTAGGTTTCAACGCCGTCTCGCGATTTCATATAGGGAAGGGTAGATATGGATGGCAAGACAGAACCGGTGCCAAGCGCCACCAGCAGAAAACGCGGACGTCCGCCAAGCCCCCACGCCATGAGCGGCGCCGAGCGCCAACGCAAGTACCGCGCAAATACCGTCACCGTAACGTTAAATGACAAGGAGTGGGCTTGCTTGACCAGCATGCTGGAGCAAGCGCTGAAAGCGGACCCGGAGCGTTATGGCGAACCCGACTTTGAGCTGGCGAGAAAAATCTACAGCGCAGCGATCAAGGGCAATCCGCCGCCGGAATGCTTTTTCATGCCAGGAGGCTCTGGCTTGGACGAAAGGCAGTAGCTTGATTCGCCAAATTTTCGTTACAGTGACAATAAATTGTCTCAGAGTATGGCAGAAGCTGCTTGAGTCGTTTTCTGAACATGCCTGCGTGCGTGTCCGGAGCAGGATGTTTCTACGGCACAAGCAGCGGGATGGTTGAAATAGAGGTAGAGGGCTGTCTTAGGTGCATTCTTTATTTGACATAATATACATTATGCGAACCGTCGTAGACGTCGGGTCTCCGGCGGCGTCGCTCATCTCAGCAAGCGCCTGCTCAACATGCCACGTAGAGCCTTGGCCAGCGTCAAGCGCACTCTTCAAGCGCTGCACAATGTTCCCAAGTTCTGACCAGTCGTCATGCGCGTGCACACCGACCAATTCCCGCATCATCCCGTAGTACTGCTGCACAAAATGCTTTGCCCGCGCTTCTAGCGCAGAATCCCGCACCGGCTGTTCCGGCCGCACTCTCTCGGCATCGACAGACAAAAAGAAGTCGCTGAAGCGCACGTAAGGCGTCATGCGCCAGATTTCAAAAAAGCGGCCGCTGGCTACAGCGTTCCAAGCCAGGATTTGTGCCGGCTTGCCGTCTGGCCGAAGCTGAACCTCAAAGCGAAACCAGTCCATTGCGTCAGCGCGACGCAGTTGCTTGCCCTTTTCGTACAGCCGGCACATATGCACGTCGCCGGAACCCATATAGAACGTACAGCCTGCATTCGTGCCGTGATCGACAATCTCATGGATTTTCGGCTTGGTGCCGCGCTGGCCGTTAGCATGCCAATTCTCGTGATGTAACAATAAATGTGATAGCGCATCGCTGTAACCACCAGGCCATTGAAGGTCAATTGCAACGTCGCCGCGTGACAAGCGGAAAGCTTCAGGACCGAAAACGCGACACAGGATGGTTACTGCAGTAGACGACAGCGGCCCGGACCTGTCGAACATCATCGTGCCCTTTTGGCTCTTGCCGCCGTGATAGACCTCAAACACCGGGTCGTCCGTCATGAGTTCGTCCAGGTGGACCTCGTAAGCGGACTGAAACCCAAACTTGGGCTTGCGTGCCTTCATGTGAAAGCCATGCAGGATAAGCTGTTCCGCGACGTGATCCGGCTTGAGTGTGTCAGACGTGACGGTGAGATAATCCAGCTTGAGCGGCATGCGCAAGCCGTCGCTGTGAAGGCTGCTGCACTGCCGCCCGCTATATTCCGTTTTGTTCTTTAAAACCTCGAAAACCGGCTCCAACACAGGGGTTTTGGAGCCTTGAGAGGTATTTGACCCCCGTGTTACAGGGACGGGGGTCGAACTGTGGATAAGTTCGTCTGGGACGGACGGCGCTGGCGGGACTTGCGCAGCGCCCTCCTCTTGGTATACTTCCGGCATGGGTACATCCTTCCGACTTAAGGGTGTTCTCTAGAACCCCCGGTCAGTTGGCGCTGCCGGGGGTTTCGCTTTTTGCGTTACGGTGACAATAATCGTCTGCAGTAAATTTGCGTTACGGTAACGCTTATATTCGGTCAGATTTTTTCGGCGACACGCTCAATAAACTTAAACACACCAAAAAGCAGAATGAAAAAACAAACAGCAAGGGCAGCGTATTCAATGAATTCGTTCATGGCTAATCCTTGAAAAGGCAACGAACACAACGCCAAAAGTCCATGGCAAGATCAGAAAGCGGAACCAGGGCGCAAAGAATAAGTATGGCTAAAAAGATATCAATAAAGTCCATTTATTCGCCCTTGTAGCGGTTTTCTTCAAACCAATCAGGCATGCCAGGACGCTTAACGCCCGCATGATATACCTGCTCAACAATATGCGCGTATCTGTTTTGACTTTTGTGATCTGAGTCAGATTCGTAACGTGACTGAAGAAGCGTTGCAAGCAAAGCCCAATCATCGTTAGACAAATCTATTTGAATCCTTCCCTTTTTACTTTCCCTGAAACGACGCTGACGCTCAGCATTGGAAAGCGCTTTCCCAGAGGCCGGACGGCCACGCTTTTTAGGCTCAGGAGTTAAAGCCATCGTTACGCTGTCATTTAAGTCTTTTGCCATTTTGCCGCCCTCCTTTGAAGATACTTTATTATACGTTATGGTAACGCCAATGCAAGAACTTTTAACCCCTTTTGGGTTATTGTAACGATAATACAACAGCGGGTTTTTGGCCTGCCGGCGGCGGATTCCGATCCCGCGAAAACGATGAAACTGTTTTCGACAGAATCGAAATCTATTGGGTAATTCTCAAGAAGGAACGGCGCGATATTTCGTTACTGTGACGAATAAATAGTGACAAGTTCATAGGCATCACTCTCGCGGGCTGGAAACGCTCTGTAAAAGCCTTTGGCCGTAAAAATTGATGTCTGTGTTTCCTGACAACGAGGATATAAGGAATAACCATAAGAGCACGAAGAAAAAGGCCAAAAGCTTCAGAAAGTCCTGCATAACATTTCTCCATAAATGTCTTAGGAGGCGGCATGTAGCGCCCTACCCTATGCCATTCCGGCAACATGCAATAAGTCCCATCGTCTGACTCATCCATAATCACCTGCTCGGTGTCGTAGGCATCAAAAGCCCTTTTGCCAGACGTGTACCACGTATCAGCACGGACAGGCGGATTCATCCGGCCATAGAAAACCCGCGCAACAAAGAACTTAGGCGGCCTTAGCCCTGTTAGTCGCGTCACGATTGGGATTGACAGCTTGTCCAGGCGCAAGCAGTCCACCGTGTATTCGTGCAACAGCTTTCGGATTTGGCTATCCAGGGCATCCACATCCTGAATCTGAATAAAGACGTCCCAGCGGAATTTTCTCGCATGGACGAGCCACGCCATAATTGATCGCCGGCCCTTTTCTTGCCAATCCCGAGAATTCAGGAAAACGGCGCATTCATCTAAGACGAGCGCGCCGAAGGTATCCTCTGCTCGGGTTTCCGAGCCAAGGCCCAGGGCATGCAAATCATCCGATGTCGGGATGTCCGGCAAACGGATATAGCTCTGCTTTGAACGCGGATTCTGACATAGCTTCTCAAGATTTATTTCGACGTTGCCGGCGATCCGCCTGCCCTGTTCCGCATATGCAATCAAACGGCCAACAGACTGGACGCCTTTGCCGCCACCCAAGTGGCCCGTGATGAAGTAAACGGACATGCCAATATCCCCCTAGAATTTCTGGCCGAGCTGATAGCCGTGGATAAACTGGCGGGTTTTCCAAGAGAACCACATATAGCCAAACTTAGCGATGCGGGCCGTGACAATGGCCGAAACACAAGACGGGAAATTACTGGGCAGCACCAGCCAGGCAGCTGTTTGAAACCAAGTGTCAGACGGCGCATGAATCAGAACCACCACCAAGCCTTGAATCACTTGCTGAAAGGCCACAAATGCCGTAACAAGTGCGACCATTAATGTCATGGCTGCGGCCCAATTCTTAGCCGCTTTAATGCCAAACTTAGTCAGAACGTCAATGAAGAAACCGGCGAGCTTGCTGTAAAACCATTCAAAAATTTTACTCATTTATCGTCCTCCGGTTTCGTGCCAAGGAACATGCCCATAATCGTCAATGCCGTGACACCATACCAGAACCAAGTCATGGCATTTCTAATGGGAGGCAAGTACTTGCAAACAGGAATCGTCATGGTATTCGTTGACGACATCATTGGCATGTCCAGTTGAATATCCGTACATTGCGGGTCTGGAAACATTTTCATGAGCCAATCAAGGCTCAAGCTGGGCATTGTCATTCCGGACAAAAGAGAAAAGTCAGTGTCATTGCTAGGCAAATCCCCGTTGCCCGGAGACGATGAGTCGAACTTTGTCATATCCGTGACAAGATTTACCAGCTTGTCTACGCCAGTTTTAACGCCCTGTTGTGTCGTCTCTTGTGAAACACCACACGTTCCAACTTGCTGGCAGGTTATCGGCGTGCCGCCTGCACCAGTGCCAGTACCCGTTCCCGGCGGATTACTCGTTGTATTGCCGGCCTCAGTTGTCGAACTAACAACTTTGCCGTCCTTAATTGTTGTCGTAGTCGTCGTATTACTAGCTTTGTCGTAGCTTTTGACTTGAGTGCCGCCGTCAACTGTTGGCGAAACGGTGGCAGCCGGGTTTTTGTTTTTAACATCATCCCAGCTCGGATATACAACGACATTTCCAGAAGAAGCATCATATACATTTCCGTCAGACATCTGATATTGACCATTTGTCGCTCCATTGCATGCCGAATTACTGCTATCAAAAGAATATGTATTCCCGACTCTGACAATCGAACAAGGAACGCCGGATTTCTTAATTACTGACGGGTCTTTAATAATGCAACTACCGCCCACTTGCAAATATCCATCAGGACATCCACCTTGCAAGTCTGGCGAACCAACATTGCCACTGTATTTATTAGCATTGGTTATCGGGCCGGGATATCCGTCCGCATAAAAACTACCCCGAACAACATAGTTAAAGCCAGACGGAGGCGAAGGAGAAGTACCATCATCATTCTCTTTAATCCACACCCAGCACCAACCAGAAGATCGGCAATAAACTTGGCCCCATGACGAATTGGGACCATATTGGTCGTCACGGCCATCCCCGTCCTTTGTCGGAAATTTAGCGGGTATCGAATTAGCGGATTGAGGAGGAGTGGGGTTGCCGCTTGGGTCGCGTGTCCAATCAGTCGGAAGCGGAAGACAAGCTGGATTCACTGCGACCATGCAGTCATAGCTAGCATCGCCCGCAGAGTTAGACGACATTGCAAGGCCGAGGGCAGGATTGCCCGCAATCGTGCGCGTAGCGACAGTACCCGCCATTTTGCCGCCATTAATCGCTGCATTCAGAATAACGGGATACAGCGTTGAGCCGACGCCAGCATAGGCCTGAACCGGTGCCAACAATTGATATAGCGTTACGGTGACGAGAATTAGAATTCTAATGAGCTTGCCCATTTAATCCTCCAAGAAGGCAATGGCGCAGCCACTGCCGTGGCCACGCCATTTCCTTCAGAGTCGGCCCAATTAGGCGATTTTCTTGAACAGCTTTTTCGCGATGGCGTATACCAACACAATCGCGGCCACGCCCAGAACATACGGCGTTACAGCAGTCGCAGAGGCGTTAGCATTGGACATGACAGCGGCGCCAGTGGTTTGAAGCGCAGCAGCCATATCGGGCAGCGTTACGCCATCGGCCAATGCCGCGGCGGATGCGGTTGCGCCCAGCGCAGCCAGGGTGACACGGGAACCGAACTTGCGAACAACGGTCAGGTGTTTCATAGGATTTTCTCCAAGAACTGTTTAGACGAACGGAACATCATTCCGAGCAAATAGCCTGTTCCCCAGCACAGGGAGCAGTAACCGGCAATCAAGCCGATTTCTTGAGGCGTCAGAGTCATCGCTGCTGCCCCGCAAAGAAACCGAGCGCAAAGCAGATGAACAGGCCGATAATCAGGTTCAGTTCATTGCTCGGGATTTGCCCAATGACCGAGAGCGGTGCAGACGCGTCCATGACTAAGCCGCCTTTTGTTCTTTCACGCAGACGAACAGATTCTGCTTGAGCATCGAGATGAACTCGGGAATGGAAATGAGCTTCAGATTCATTTCCGTGGCTTGGCCCCAAATCGTGAAACGGGAAGTAGCCGGATGCACGGTGTAATCGCCAGGCGGATACGGCTGTTGACCCTTATCCAGGGTGATCTGGCTCTTGTACGGATGGCGATCTACCCGACCGTCGCGGTCGTAGCCGTAGATGTAAACGGTCTGCTGCGGCAGCTGCATTTCTTGACCGTCGCTCTTGCGCTTGATGGTTTTGAAACGGACGGTGCCGTCTTCCGGCTCAATACGGACGTGCAACATGGCTATTTCCTTTCTTGCTGGGCTTTGGGTTGCGGCTGACGGGCCGCGAGGGGTTCAGGTTTGCCGCCGTTGGGATGGCTGGCGATTTCGGTGTAAGGCTTGTACGGCTGACCAGCATCGCTGCGCGGCGTGGTTTCGGATGGAGTTTTCGTTACGGTAACGATTTCTCGAACGGCGTACATGTCGTAGCGGCCCTCTGCTGCGTGCGCGGGCATGTATGCAATTTGGATGAAGGCGGACGCTACAAAGAACTTAATTGATCTAAAATCGGAGGTGGTGCGCGAGGCGTGTATCATGGCTGCTCCTATCAACCCCTCAGGGGTTTACATGGAGCAAAGCATCAACCCCTCGGGGGTTGTTATGCAAATTTAATTGGATAAGAGATGAAAACATTTCAAGACTACGTAGAAGAAATCAAGCAGAAACAAGGGCTTACGAGCAATTATGCTGTTGCAAAATTGCTACTCATTGACGTAAACAAAATGAGTGACATCATGAAGGGAAGAAGGAACCCGCCAGCGATTACGCGTTACACCATCGCCGACATCCTCGGTTACGACAAGACCGAGGTAAGTGCTTGTTTAGACTATTGGGAAACGAAAGACCCGGACGCACGCGAGTACATAAAAGCCGTTTTTTTGCGACATTCGCGTCACGTTGCCGCTTTGTTCCTAGCACTTACGATGCTAGGCGGCGCGAGCGATTCAAACGCCTCTACGGCAGGTAAACATGCCAAAAGACTAGACGGAGTCTCCCATTATGCGAAGCACTGGTAAGTTTTTGTGTGTTGCGCAATTATTGGATTTTCTGTGATTTGTCAGGCTTGATGTGGACAGCTCTGCAGGCACGAGAAATGCGCGTATCGGCCTTTTTCCTGGCTATGTCACTATTGAGGCGACTTGTGAGGCGACTTGCAGCCCAACGCACGCCTTGAGCAAACGGTTTGCCGACATAACCACTATCCGCCAGCAGACTCTGAGCCCCAATCAACCTGGGCTCGCATTGCCGTAGCGCCTATAGCGCCCCCTTGCGGTCCTGTAGTGACGGCCACCGCATAGCGCTCAGCCCCAGTTTCTCTCGGGCCGCGCCAACCTGATTTTTTAAGCGCCTGCTCCAGCGGGCTCCGCCTTCACGCAGCTCACTCCACATAGTGAAGTACGAATGGACGATACGCCATTTGGGAAATGCTTCAGAAAGCATGCGCCAAAACACCTCATGCAAGTCCACTCGACGGCGACTTGTTCTCTTACGCGCGCTTTCCAGAAGTGGTCTGATCACTTCAAATTGTTCGCGACTGATATCGCTTGGGTAGCTTTTTCTCACCCCTGGAGTTTCTCACTCCCGCTCCTTCCGGAGACTTTGAGCAGGTTCTTAAGCCATGCCCTTCCCTTTCTGTTGGCAGAGGAAGATCGGCATGCTAGTGAGGTTAGGTCTTTGACGGATTTGTGCAACAACACCTTCTCAACCATACGCCTGGCTCTTTTAATCTTCAGGCCCGCTCAATAATCGTTGTGGCTTGTCTAGCCTTTTGGTCTATCGCCTCAACAATCACCTGGTAGAGCGCGGGCGGCAAGTCGTGCCCCATCCCGTCGAGCAGCATGAGGTCTGCATTCGGGATCGCAGTGGCGGTGTCCTCGCCGCAAGCCGGAAGAAAAAGTGGGTCTTCTGCTCCATGCACGATGAGCACAGGAATCCTAATAGTAGCCAGTCGTGAACGTCGATCTCCAGTGACGGCGATTGCCGCGATCTGTCGCAAGGTTCCACTAGGGTTGTATGCGCGCTGGGTTTCTTCCAAAGCAAGAAGACAGTAAGCTTGTTTATCCAACGGGTATCTGGAACCGGCGATGCGTTGAGCAAAGGCGAAGGTGTGCGCCAGAAATTCCGATTCGTCGGAGAAAGGATTGGGCGTGGGGCGCGTCAACATTGCCATAATGTCAGGCTCGGCTTGCGGAAGCGCAGGATTGCCCGAGCTCGACATGATCGAGGTCATGGATAGCACTCGGCCAGAATAGTCGCTTGCCATAATCTGCGCGATCATGCCGCCCATGGACCGACCAACGACATGTGCCCGATCAATGGAGAGAGCATCAAGCTGAAGTGTCCTGACAAGAGC
>NZ_JAJOHW010000120.1 GCF_021129195.1 Chromobacterium aquaticum
CAGGCCGGCGGCGGTGGTCTGCGGCGACGCGGCCACTTGCTGCGCCAGATAATGCACCGGCCCGCTGCGCAGGCAGCGGCCGGCGCTGGCTTGCAGCTGGCCGGCCAGCAGGCGCGCCAGCACGGTCTTGCCCACGCCGTTGCGGCCCACCAGGCCGGTGCGCTGGGGCTGGAACACCATATTGAGATGGCTGAACAGAATCCTGCCGTCGGGCAGCAGATAGGACACGTCGTCCAAAGTGAGATGGGTGTGCGTCATGAAGCTTCCAGGGATGCCGAACATTCCCCTGCGCGCAGGGGGCGGAGAACGTGGCCGTCCAGGAGGACGGCGGCATCAATGGCGCATCGGACGAAAACCTCGGGGAAAGATTGGGTCGCGCAACGGGGCGGTCGCGCGCGAAACCAGTATGGTAGCGCGCGCCGGGCCGCGCGCCAAGCGGGACAGGCAGGCCCTGTCCCGCTTCCGGAAGCGCTTCAATCCTCCTGTCTCATCGCTCGCCAACGCGCGGCGGGCTTTGAACAGGCACTCACACCAGCTTGGCCAACATCATGTCCGCGGTCTGCAAGGCGCCCTCCACCCAGCCCTGGGCGTCGGAATAGGCTTCGCCGCACACATACAGCGGCTGGCCGTCCAGCGGCTGGATGATCTGCCGTTTCACTTCCCAGCTTTTCACCCCGATGTTCCAGCTGTTCCAGCCGCCGCCGAACGGATCGTCGCCCCAGTCGCGGAAGGCGGCGTTGCGCACTTTGGGCGTGTAGGACAGGCTGTGCATCACCGTCAGTTGGCGGGAAACTTCCTCGGTCATCATGCGCGGAGCCTTGTAGCGGTGCCAGCTCAGTTCATTAACGCGCACATGGTCGTCCGCGCCGATGAAGGCATCGGTCAGTTCGGCCACTTCCTTCCCCTCCTTCCAGGCGCTGTGACGACGGCCGCGCAAGCCGTCCCAAAAGCCGGTGTTGTCGCCGTCGTCGTAGCTGGCCAGCAACATGGCGTGGCCGTGCAAGGCGGGCTGGCCGTTGCTGCGTGGCCAGTAATAGGTCTGACGTATCGGCAAATCGGTGACGGAACGGCCGGACTTGACCGGCACGTAGTCGCCGTCGGCCGTGTTATAGCCGGTATTGAGCCACCAGGGGCTGTTGTAGGTGGTGAACAGCTTGAACAGCGGCCGCGGGGTGACGCTGGCGATCAATTCCTTGAAGCGCGCGGACTCCTGCAGCCAGGGGCTGGTGGCGGACAAGAGCTCCAGCGCGCGGCGCGGCATCGCCAGGATCAGGGTTTTGGCAGACACGGTCCGGCCCTGCGCCTGGAACTGGAAGCCCAACTCGCTGCGCGTCACGCCGCTGACCGGCGCTCCCAGCCTCACCTCGCCGCCGGCTTGTTCAAACAGCTGGGCCAACACCAGCGGCACTTGCTGAAAGCCGTTGCAAAACCCCTTGTATTGGGCCGATACGCCGAAATCCGACAGAAACCAGGGGATGGCGTCGGCGGCGTTCCAGTTGCACAGCGTGGTGTCATAACCGCCGGTGTCTTCGGCGTATTGATAGGCTTCGCCGGTGATCACGCGGAACAACACGTTCCAGAAGCCCTGCTGGTACAGCGGCACGCCGCCGAAGCTGGCGCTCTGCGCCATCAGCCGGCGCTCTTCCTCGGTCAGCGATTTATTGGTGATGCCGGGCACGATTTGCTCGATGGCGTCGATGATGACGGCGCCGCCGGTTTGGCCCCGGTCCAGGAAGTTGAGCCGGTACGGCACTTTGTCCGGTTCGGTGGTGAAGTCCTTCAAGCGCAGGTAAACCCCGCGCAGATAGGCGATGTTTTGCAACTCGTCCACCGGGAAGCAGTAGAGTTCGATCTGCTCCGGCTCCGGCAACAGCGCGTTCAACTCCTGGATCAGGTCGTAAATCAGCGGCTGTACTGTCGGCAGGATGCGCATGCCGCCCAGTTCCGCCACCATGTCCGGGATGTCCGGCGGTCGCACCGACAGCAGGCGGCCGCCAATGTGATCACTGGCCTCGAACACCGCGATCTTGCTCTGGGGATAATGCTGCTGCAGCCGCCAGGCGCTGTACACGCCGGACACGCCGCCGCCGACAATGGCGATGTCGATGTTTTCGCTAGCCATGTTTGCTCGTCCTCGCTGAGTGAAGCCGGGATCAGAAAATCACCGGCACATTGGCCGGCTGGCCGTTGTCCGTGTTGCGCTGGGCATCCCCGTCCGGAACGTGGAAGCAGTCCAGCCGCGGCTGGTTGCGATAGCGGGCGTTGGCCTGCTGCGGCGTGGGCGGCGGCTGGTCCAGGCCCACGGTCTGCATATCCAGCACATAGGCGCGGCCGGCCAGCGCGTGGTCCAGCCCGCGCCGCACCGCGGCGCGCACCGCCTCCGGATGCGCCACCACTTCGCCCTCCATGCCGCCAAAGGCCTTGGCCAGGGCGACGAAGTCCGGTTTGGGCCGATGGATGCGCAGGTATTCCGGGTCCTGGGTGCGCGCCTGCCAGCCGTAGCCGGGCGCGTCGCCGTACATCGCCTCTACTTGCTGCAGCCCCATTTGCAGGGTGTGGTATTCGTGGTTGTTGGTGATGATGTAGAGGACGCCCAGCTGACGGTGCTGCGCGGTCCACCAGGTTTGCGGGTAGAACAGCGAGGAGCCGTCGCCGGTGGCCGCCACCACGAAACGGGTGTCTATGCCTTGGCACCCTTGCTCCTCCAGCTTGATGCCCAGGGTGGCGGGCATGGACCAGCCCAAGGAGCCGCCGCCGACGCAGTAGTAGCTGATCGGCGCGGCGGCCTCTTCGGTGAACGGCAACAGGTACTGGAACGGCGCCGGGTCCGACACCGCCTCATGCACGTAGACGAATTGCTTTTCCAGCCGGCGCTCGCTGATTTCCAGACGCAGCGCGTCGGCGATCACCACCGCCCAGATTTCCGGCTGCCGCATCGCCTCGCGCAGATAGGCATCCCATTGCGAGCGCCGCGCTTCGGCCTTTTGCCGCAACAGCTCATTGCGTTGCCGCGCGGCCGCCGACGGCTGCTCGCCGATCTCCCGGTTCAGCAGCGGCAAGGTGGCCTTGATGTCGCCGAACAGCGCGCACTCGCCGTAGTAGTTCTTGCCGATGTCCCAGCTATTGTTGCTCAGGTAAACCTGACGCACCGAGGGCGGGATCAGCGGGCCGTCGCTGTACTTGAACACCGTGACCTGGGCCTGATTGCTGAAGCCGCACAAGAAGGCGACGTCATGGCCGGCGAAAACCTTCTGCAAGTCTTTCTGCCCGCCGGGCAGCTCGCCTTGCCAGTGGTAATCGCCGTTGGGAAAGTTGGCCAGGCTGCTGAAGGTTTGCAGCGACACCGGCGCGCCGATCAACTCCGCCAGCGCCTGCAATTCCGGCCAGGCTTCGGCGTAGCCGGCGGCGTCGCCCACCACGATCAGCGGGTTGGCCGCCTCGCGCAGCATGACGGCCGCCTGGCGGATGGCGGCGGCGTCGGCGAGGAAATGCGGGGAGATGCGGGTAATGCCCGGCAGGCGGTCGGCGTCGCCGATGCGACGCATGGTGAACTCCCAGGGAATGGCGACGAACACCGGCCCGTTGGGCGGCGCCATCGCCTCCTTGAAGGCGCGCTGCAGCACCATCGGCAGCTCTTGCTCGGTGCGCACCTCATGCGCCCACTTGGTGTATTGCCGCGCCAGGTCCACCAGATTGGAGGCCAGCAGCGGCTCCTGGGTGACCAGCTCGTTCTGCTGCTGACAGCACAGAATCACCAGCGGCGCCTGCGAACGCCAGGCGTTGAACAGGTTGCCGATGCCGTGGGCGATGCCCGGAGTGACATGTACCACCACCACGCCGGGCTTGCCGGTCATCCGCGCCGACCCCATCGCCGCGCCCATGGCGATGTTCTCGTGCAGGCACTCGATGTACTCCACCTGATTTTCCGGGTAGGAGGTGCCATCGATGATGGGTATTTCATTGGTGCCCGGCACACCGAAAATGCGGTGGATGCCCAACTGGCTCAATGCGTCGAACACATAGTCCCGGGCCCAGCGTTGCCGGCCGTTGCGCTGTTGACTATTCATACCGTCCCGCCCCTCTCCATAAGTTGTCGGTCTTATGTGAGTGGTAATCCAGGCGGTAGGAAATTCAATCCGGATAATTTCTGTGTCGAAAACACCAATGCGCTAGCCTGGAACGGCGGCCTTTGCCGCCGTTCCCTGCGCGGCAAGGCCCGCGCCGGCGCGGCAAAGCGTCGCCGCGCCATGCCCACCCCCGTCCCAAAGGACAGCAAGATCCGCTATGGCCAGCCGCCGACATTGACTTTGCATGCCTGCCAAATTAAGGACTTTCCGCGTCAAGCCCTGAACAGGTAAGGGTTTCTACTAGGAGTCACGGCGGCGGATGCGCTCCGGCGCTTGTGCTAACATGGAGCGTTCCTGTCGCATCGGCCAGGCGCCACTCCGCCGTCCGCTGAACGGCGGCCTCGCCGCCCGCGCCACACATCAAAGGATAGAGCCGCCGGCCCTTGGCGGCGCCAAAATGATAACTAAGCCTCCGAAACTGACAACACAATGAACAAGACCAATACCGTTGACCATCTGCCGGTCTCGCAGCGCATCCGCAGCCGTCTGCAGCAAGCCGGCGCCCGTTTCCACGCCAACGACAATATCGCCGCCCATATCGAGGACGGCGAGCTGGATCTGCTTCAGGCGGAAGTGCAGGACAAGCTGAAAGCCGTGTTGGAAAGCCTGGTCATCGACACCGAGCACGACCACAACACCCAGGACACCGCCAAGCGGGTGGCCAAGATGTTCATCAAGGAAGTGTTCCGCGGCCGTTATGTGCAGATGCCGGCCAGCACCGAGTTTCCCAATGTGGAGCAGTTGAACGAGCTGATGATCGTCGGCCCCATCACCGTGCGCAGCGCCTGCTCCCACCATCTGTGCCCCATCATCGGCCGCGTCTGGGTGGGGGTGATGCCCAATGAGCATTCCAATCTGATCGGCCTGTCCAAGTACGCGCGGCTGATCGACTGGGTGATGACCCGGCCGCAAATCCAGGAGGAGGCGGTGTCGCAGATCGCCAACCTGCTGATGAAGAAGCTGCAGCCGGATGGCCTGGCCATCGTGATGGAAGCGGACCACTTCTGCATGCACTGGCGCGGGGTGAAGGACAGCAATAGCAAGATGACCAATAGCGTGATGCGCGGCTCCTTCCTCAGCGACGCCAATCTGCGCCGCGAATTCCTGTCCTTGATGCATAAATAAGGCCCTCATCGCCGGCAAGACGGCGCACAACAACTAAGATGAAACGAGGCCGCGCTGGTCTGGCGCGGCCTCTTTGCATCCAAGGATGCGCTCACCGTCGCTTGCGCTGGCGCGAAACCAGGCCAACACCGCTGAAACAATGGAATGCCGGTTCGAGGCATGAGCATTCCGCACGCCGTGCCCTCCAAGCCACGTTCAGCCAGCGCGACGGATCGTGAACCGATTCTTAAGGGGAGAATCATGCTGGTACGTCTGACCTACTGCAGCCGCGCGCACAAATCCATAGACAGCGATCTGGTGGACGACATCATGATCGCCGCGCGCAAATACAATCCGGCCCAGGGCATCACCGGGGTGCTGTGCTACAGCAAGGACGTGTTCGTGCAGTCGCTGGAGGGCGGCCGCGCCGAGGTCAATCTGCTGTACCAGAAACTGGCGCACGATCCGCGCCACCACGCTCTGACGCTGCTGGACTACCAGGAAATCAGCCAGCGCCGCTTCGCCAACTGGAGCATGGCCGAGGTGATGATGGACAAGCTCAACACCTCCTTGCTGCTGCGCTACTCGGCCCAGCCGCGGCTGGATCCGTTCGAGCAGCCCGGCGCCAGCACCGCGCTATTGCTGGAGGCGCTGGCCGAGGCCGGCAGCACTCAGATCCGCCACTGAGCAGCGGTTACGCTCTGCTGCGCATCGCTCAGAATGTGTTTACGATCTCGCGAGCTAAGGCGAGACAAGGCGAAAACAGCTGAGAAAGCGGAGTGTACACACGGTACATGAGCATTTCGAAGTTGTACTCACCGTGTAACGCTCCACGACGCGCAGCAGATCGTAAACAGGTTCTAAGCCGCGCCGGCCGCCTGCGCGCGCAGGCCCGCGCTCGAGGTCTGCAGCACGTAGGCAATGGCGATGCACAGCAGCGACAGGCCGGCGAGGACCAGCCAGAACTGGCTGGCGTGGCCGTGATTGGCCATCCAGCGGTAGATCGCGACCCCCATGCCTCCGCCCATCGATTCCCCCAGCGCGGTGCTGATGGACAACACGCTGTAACCGACCGCGCGGCTTTCCTTGCCGATCAGGGACAGCAGCAGCACATCCATGCTGGGCGCGAACATCATCTCGGCGAAGGTGAACAGCAACACGAAGGCCAGCGCGCCGATATAGCCCGGCAGAATGAAGGGCATGATGAAGGCCAGCGCGAACGTGGCGTAAGAGGAGTGGACAATGCCCAGCGGCTTGCCGCCGCTCCAGCGGTGGGCGTAATGGGTGACCAGCAGTTGCAGTCCGATCACCAAGAGCGCGTTCAATGAATACAGCCAGCCCAGCTTGCCGGGCAGCGCCAGCGTTTCCGAGACATAGAGCGCCAGCACATTGAAGAGCTGGCCGTACAGCAGCCAGCAAAAGAAGTTGATCAGCAAGAAGGGCGCGATGCCGGGCAGATAGAGCAGCTTCCAGTAAGCGAGAAAGGACGGCGCGCCGCCGCCGGGGTGTTTCATGCCCAGTTGCTTGAAATTGAGGAAGGTCACGATGCCGGCGATGCAATAGGACACCGCAATGCCGATCAACACCAGCTGGTACTGCCCCTTGGCCACCAGGTACAGGGCCAGCGGCGCCGCCGCCGCCGCCGCGATATTGATGCCGATATAGGTGATGGAAAACAGCTTGGCGCGGTTCTCCATCATGTCGCTGGTCGCCGCGGCCAGTTGCTTGCTCGCCAGCGCGTTGATGGAGATGCCGGTGCCGGACAAGGTCAGCGCACAGGCGGTCAGATAAAAGTCCTTGGCGGCGCACAACAGGACAAAGCCGGCGGCGGCCATCACGCAGCCTATCAGCACCGAGCTCGTCGCCGCCATCCGGTCCAGCCACGGCGCCAGCGGTATCTTCGCCGCCTTGGTCGTCAAGGTGAACAGGATGACGAGCATGGCGATCTGCTCGGCGCTGAACGCGGCCTTGCTGAGCGTGACCACCAGGGTGGAGACCAGGCCGTAGTAGCCCAGATAGGTCATGATGTAATGCGCGGTGATATACAGCACGCTGCGCCGGACCGGATGCGAGTTCATGCTTGCCTGTCTTTATTTCGGATTAATCCAAGAAACGGTTTACGATCTGCCGCGCGCCGCCCCTGCCCGACAGCCGTGGGCAGGGACTGGCGTTCAGCCGAGGCCGCCGCTCTCCGCGGTCAGCGGCTCCCAGGCCACTTGCACCGCGTTGCGCGCCGCCTCGGCGTTGGCGACGGCCTGCTCTATCGTGTCGCCCACGCACAACACATAACCCTGGCGGGAGTTGGACGATTTGAGCGTCTCATAGCGCTGGCCGGCTTGCAGCTGACATTCCAGCCGGATCACGCCCGGCGCGCCCTGCGCCCGCTCGATGCCGCGCACGTCAAGGATTCTGGCGTTTTCATAGGAGAAGAAGCGGATGGCGGCGGCCTTGGCCACCGGCTTGCGCTCCGGACGCGGGATATCGGTGAGCACCGCCACGGTTTCGCCGGTGAGGTTGACGCCGCTGACCATTTCACACATTTCCCAGATTTGGTCGCCGCCCACCCGGGTCTGCGATTCGATGATGCGGGGGCCGGACGGGGTCAGGCGGATCTCGGTGTGCGCGGGCCCGGTCTTCTGGCCGATGATGTCCAGGAAACGGCTGACCAGCTCCTTGACCGCCGCCTGTTGCGCCTCGTCCAGCCGCGCCGGCACTTGGTGACCGAGCTCGATGAAGCGCGGCAGCGCCGTGGTTTCCTTTTCGGTGATCATCGCGATCAGATGCTGGCCGTTGATGGAGAGGGATTCGACGCTGAATTCCGGGCCGTGCAGGAATTCCTCGGCCAGGATGGGACCGTCCATCACTTCGCGGGAGCCGTTCCAGCGCGCTTCCAGGTCTTCCTCGGCGTCGACGAAGAACACGCCTTCGCTGAGGCCGCCGGCAAAAGGCTTCAGCACCATGCCCTCGCCCTCCAGCGAGCGGAAGAAACGCTTGGCGTCGTCCACGGTTTGGCATACCTGGTAGCGCACCGGGCTCAGGCCATGGCGGCCGAGCAGTTCGCGCATATCGATTTTGTCGCGGGTATGCAGCACCGCTTCCAGGTTGTCGCCCGGGATGCCGAGATCGATCGCGCATTGCGAGGCCGGGTGCAGGCCGTATTCGGTGAAGGACACCACCGCGTCGAACGGGTCCCTGGCGTGCCAGGCCCGCGCCAGCAGCAGCACCTCCTCCATGTCCTCGTAATCCATCACCGCATAGCGCGTGGCCGCGCGGTACTGCCTTTCGTTGACGCGCGCCAGCGTTTGCATCATCGAATAACGTATGCCCAGCTGATCCAGTTTATCGAGCGTGTGATCCAGTCCTCCGACGACCAGCACGTGCGCTTGCTTCATTTTCATCTCCCATGCAATATCCGCGGCCTGCGTGGCCGGCGCCGAATCAAGGGCGCAGTTTCGACAAATCGATGCCCATGCGCTTGGCCCAGACCCGATTGCGCATCATCACCACATTGAACAGTTCCGGATGGGTGAGCTTGACCTCTTCCGGATTGAGCGCCAGCGCCAGCAATTCCGCCATCCGCTGCCGGATGTGGGCTTGCAGATTGGCCTGGTCCAGGCACTTCCGTCCCAGGCCTATCGAATTGCTCAGCAATTTGATGCGGTGGAACCACAGCGCCGGCAGATACAGCACGTCGCCGGGCTGCAGCGTGCATTGCATCAGCCGGGTGGCCGGGTCCTCGGCCAGCGCGTGCAGGTCCGCGTCCCCCGCCGCCGTTTCCGCCAGGTTCGCGTCCGGACCCATGACGATCCAGTGCTTTTCGCCCACCAACTGCACATGCATGACATCGATGGTGTAGGAGTCCTGGTGCAGGCGGGTGACGCCGCCGCGCTGGCCCAGCCACAGCTGGTGGTTGGTGGAAATCACCTCGCCGTACAAGTCGCGGCGGAAGTCGTACTGGGCGATGTCCAGCTCGGGCAGGTCCGCCGCCAGTTCCGGGCGGGAAGCCTTGTAATACCATTCCTGCAGATAGATGGGCTGGGTGTCCGGCCCTTCATTGTGCTTCATCATCGCGACGAATTCGGCGAAGCTGGCCTGGGCGGAGCGCTGGCTGCTGTAGCTGTTCACCACCACCGGCGTGTCGCCGCAGCGCTGGGCCAAGTGTTCGAAGCTCCAGTCGCGCACCGCCGGCCAGTCGGCGGCGTAGCCTTCCAGAATCACCGGCCGCTGTTGATGGCGGTATTCCCGGTCGAAGGCCTCCTTGTTCAGGCCCTTGCGGCGCTCTATCAGCGGCGCCTGCCGCAAAGCGTCGGCGACGGGACCGCTGGAGAACGCGTTTTCCACGATATCGATGCTGGCGACATCGCGCCGCTTCAGGATATTCGCTTCAATCAGAATGGGTGCGTCTTGCATGACTTCCTCCAATAGACTCATTGGCGCGCGCGCGCCAGCAGGATGGTGTCCCGTATCGTCTTCAGCACTTGCGGCCGCAGCGTGTCCTGATGCGGCAGCCAGCGATGGATGAAATGCTCGCAGTCGTCCAGCCAGACGATGTGCTTGCTGCGGGCGCTCCGGGCCGCCGCCAGATAACCATCCAGCACCGCGGCCGGCACCACGTCATCTTTTCTGGCGCCTATGATCAGCAGATCGCCGTCGAAAGCGCTGATGCCGGCATAGGCAGGGGAATCCGCATAGGGACCCGGCCGGGCCAGGCTGCCGTCGAACCGGGACTCGACGGCATCGGCCGGATAGCAGGCCGGGCAGAACAGCACCAGGCAGGCCGGTTTCAGTATCGGCGCCAGCCAGGCGGCGAGATGGCCGCCCATGCTGGTGCCTATCAGGGTCAGCGGCTCGCGCTTGTCCAGATGCTCGGCCGCGGCCAGCACTTCGCCGTAGCGGCGCTGCAGGCAGGACTCCTCCATCACCCCGCTGCTGTCGCCGTTGCCGGAGAACTCGAAGCACACCGAACCCAGGCCGTGTTCGGCCAGGTGGTTCAGCACATAGCGTATGGTATGCCGGTTCGAGGTATGACCCAGTCCATGCAGGGTCAGTATGCTGCTGGCCGCGCCGGCTTCCGGCTGCACGCGGGTGGCGGCCAAGCGCTGCCCATCCGCATTGAAGGTGAAGTCTTCCGCTTTCATGTTCAAACCTCCCGGGAAGGTCGGACCTTCCTGTTCCGATTGCTGGTGACGATGGCTCAAGGCCTGGCCGCGGCGGCCAATTCCGCGAAGCGCTCGTCGCGGACCCGCTCCCATTCCCGGCGCAGCACGCTGTAATAGATCACATCGCGGCGGCGGCCGCCGGGCATGAAGTTGAAGCTGCGCAGCACCCCTTCCTCCTCCGCGCCTATGCCGGCCAGGCCGGCGCGCGCGCCGGCGTTGAGGATGTCGGTCTTGAACTCCACCCGCTCGCATTCCAGCGTCTCGAACGCGTGCTTGAGCAGCTCGAACTTGACCGCGCGGTTGATGCCGGTGCGGCGCGCGTCCCGGCACAGCCAGGACCAGCCTATTTCCAGCCGCCGCTCGCCCTCGGCCAGATTGCCGTAGGCGGTGCTGCCGACGATGCGATCGGTCCGGCGGTCTATGATGGCGAACACGATGCGCGTGCCGTTGAGGGTGTCCTGTATCGCCTGCTCGATGAAGCGGCTCAGATCGTCCGGCGCCTGGATGCGGGCGACGAAGTATTCCCAGATCTCGGGCTCGAACACGATGCGCTCGAAGGCGGCGTAGTCGTCGATCCGGATCCGGCGCAAGCGCACGCGCTCGTTTTCCAGGGTAAGGTCCTTCAGGTTCCGCCAAGTCATTTCTCGCTCCTCGAATAAGTTTGGGCTGGGTCGCGTCCCAGAGTGTGTTTACGATCTGCGGCGATGCGGCGTTGAAAACGCCTTGTCTCGCTCTTGCCCGCTGCGTGGCCCGGCCATCCCACATCAGCACCGCGTCGGCGGCAAACGCCGTCGGCGCGCGCGCGTGGCGCGCATAGATGTCCTCCAACTGCGCCGCGTAACGCTGGTGAATCAGCTTGCGCTTGGGCTTGAACTGGGAACTCAGCAAGCCGTTCTCCATCGAAAACGGCTCATCGGCGATCAGCGCCGCCAGGATGCGCTCCTCCGGAAACAGCCGTTGATTCATCGTCTCGATGTGCCGCCGCAGCGCATCGGCCTCCGCATCCGCCGCCGCAGCGGAAAGGATCGCCGTGACGAAGGGCTTGCCGGTGCCGTAGAGCACGCACTCCTGTACGCCCGGGTGCTGGCGCAGCCCCTCCTCTATCGCCCGCACCAGCACATTGCGGCCATTGGTCACCGTCACGATGTCGTCGACGCGGCCATGGATGTACAAGAAGCCGTCCTCGTCCAGGTGGCCGACATCCCAGGTCTTGACCTCGGCGCTAGGCAGAAAGCTCTTCTCGTTGATGCCGGGGTCGCACCAGGTATAGCGGCAATTGATCGGGTGACGGCTGGCCACGATCAGGATGCCGTCCTCGTCGAAGCGCACCGCCTTGTTCGGCAGCACCTTGCCCACGCTGCCCAGACGGAAGGCGCCCGGATGGTTTTTGGCGACGATGCAGGCTTCATTGCTGCCATAGCCTTCATACAGCGGCACCCCGGCCTCGTTGAAGAATTCCAGGACGGCTCGGCTGGCCGGCGCCGAGCCGGTCCACAAATAGCGGACGCGGCCGCCGAGCGCGGCCTGGATCTGCGCGCCGCGCGCGGCGGGTTCGCTGTCGCCGTGGCGCTGCCGCAGCCGCGCGCGCAGCTCTTCGTAAAAGCCCGGCACCCCCATCACCACGGTGGGCGGGCTGGCCTGCGCCATGTCCAGCGCGCCGTCCAGATCGGACAGGGCGATATCGTGTCCAAACACCAGCGC
>NZ_JAJOHW010000121.1 GCF_021129195.1 Chromobacterium aquaticum
GGCCAGGCCGCGTCCTGCAGCACCGCCCAGCTGGCCGGGCCGTCGCCAGCGTTGACCCGCCGCGCCAGCTCGCCGATGCCGGAAGCCGCGCCAAAGCGGTGGCTATGCGTCAGCAGCGCCACGCAGTCGGTGAGCTTGCCGCCGGCGCCCGGCGTGGCCGCCAGGGTTTCCCCGCAGCTCGCGCGCAGCCAGTCCAGCGTTTCCGGCCGGTAATGGATGTCCGCGCATAGATCGCCCAGCACCGCGCCGGCGTCCACCGAGGCCAGTTGATCGCGATCGCCGAGCAGGATCAGACGCGCCTGCGACGGCAGCGCCTCCACCGTGCGTGCCATCAGCGACAGATCTATCATCGATGCCTCGTCCACCACCAACACATCCAATGGCAATGGGTTGCCCGGATGATGACGCGGCGCGGCGGCGCCCGGACGCAGGCCCAGCAGGCGGTGCAGGGTCTGCGCCTGTTGCGGCAGCTGGCGCAGCGCCGCCTCATCGACGGCCAAGCGCTCGCGTGCGCCGCGCACCGATTCCGCCAGCCGCGCCGCCGCCTTGCCGGTGGGCGCGGCCATCGCCATCACCAGCGGCCGCGGCGACAGGCCGGCGAGCAAGGCCAGCAACTTGACCACGGTGGTGGTCTTGCCGGTGCCCGGGCCGCCGGAAATCACCATCAGCCGTTGGCGCGCGGCCAAGGCAGCTGCCAGCTTCTGCCGGTCCGGCGCCGCGCCGTCCTCAGCCGCGCCGAACAACGCGTCCAGCATCCGACGCAGACTCTCCGCGTCCGGCGCCGGTCCCGGCTCGGCCAGGACGCTCAGCCGCGCGGCCAGCCGCGCCTCGTCGAACCAATGGCGGGCGAAGTACAAACGGCCGGCCTCATCCAGGATCAGCGGCGCGTAAGCGCCGGGCGGGCCAACCAAGGCGCTGGCCCGCAGCGCCTTGCGTTCCGGCCGCTGCGCCAGCGGCAGGCAGACATGGCCGGCCTGATTGGCGCTGGCCAGTTCGTGGATCAGCGCCAGCGCGGCATCGTCGACATCGGGATCGAGACGGGAGAACAGGCGCGCCAGTTCGGCGGGCAGCAGGGCTTGCTGGACAGACATCGATTGGGATCCGAATGCTTTGCGCTCCGCGGCGCGGAGCGGGAATGGGACGCCTCAGCGCAATTTGCCGCTATCTTGCAGCTGCTGAATCGCCTTGTCCAATTGCGGCAATAGCTGGCGGTATTGCGGGTGCAGCCGCAGCATCACCGGCACGCTGCCGACGCTTTCCCCCGGCACGCAGGGCGGCGCCTCCGGCGAGTGGCTCAGCAAGGTGTCCAGCTGACGCTGGCTCAAGACAATGGCCTGCATGCGGCCCTGGCGCAGCCCCCCCAGCAAGTCGTACTCGCTGGCGGCCTCCATCCGCTTGAGCTGGCCGCTGGCAAAGCCCGGTTCCAGCGCCGGGTAGACACGCCCTTGCAGCACGCCCACGCTCAAACCGCTGAGGCCGGCCGGCAGCGCGCCCTTGCGGCGCTTGCCGGCGGCAAAGCACAACCGCAGCGCCTGAACGTCTATGGGCTTGGTGTAGAAGCCGGCCACCGGCGACAACGCGCGCCAGGATGGATTGACGCCCACTTCCACATCCACCTTGGCCACCTCGAACAATTGCTGCAAGCGCGAGGACGGGTAATATTCCAGCTCGAAGCGGATGCCGCTGAGCCGGCCTATCTGCTCCAGCGCCGCGCGGTATTGGCCGGCCAGCACGCCGTCCTGAGCGCTGAACAAGGGACCGAAGCTGTCGTTGGCCACGCCGGCGCGCAGGGTCAGCCCGGCAGCCAGGGCCGGAGCCGCCAGCAGCAACGCGAGCAGCCCGGCCGCAACCTCAGCCCAGCCTGGCTTCCAGCGCATCGCAAATGGTTTTGAGGATCTTGATGCGGGCATAGTATTTATTGTTGGCTTCCACCAGCGTCCAGGGCACCTTGCTGGTGCTGGTACGGTCCACCATATCGCTGACCGCCAGCTTGTAGGCATCCCATTTGTCGCGGTTGCGCCAGTCCTCCTCGGTGATCTTGAAGCGCTTGAAGCCGGTTTCCTCGCGGCCCTTGAAACGCGCCATCTGCTCGTCCTTGCTGATGGCCAGCCAGAACTTGACGATGACGGCGCCGTTTTCGCTGAGCTGATGCTCGAAGTCGTTGATCTCGTAATAAGCGCGCATCCAGTCCGCCTCTTTGGCGAAGCCCTCCACCCGCTCCACCAGCACCCGGCCATACCAGGTGCGGTCGAAAATGGTGATGCCGCCCTTGCCCGGTACATGGCGCCAGAAACGCCACAACCAGGGCTTGGCCTTTTCTTCCTGCGTCGGCGCGGCAATGGGCACCACCCGGTAACGACGCGCATCCAGCGCCTGGGTGATGCGGCGGATGCTGCCGCCCTTTCCGGCGGCGTCGTTGCCTTCGAAGGCCAGCACCAGCGAGTGCTGGGCGAAGCGCGGATGCCGGGTCAGCCGGTGCAGCCGGCCTTGCAGTTTCTCCAGCTCGGCCTTGTAACTCGCCTTGTCCATGGCCTGGTCCAGCTGCAGGGTGTCCAGCAACAGCTTGTTGTCTATCGGCGCCAGCAGCGGTGGCGCGTCTATCAGCTCGGCCTGCGAACCCTGAGCTTGCGCCAGGCGGTTGCGAATGGCGTTGAGCAGAGTGTTGCCCACGGTCAGACTGCGGTAATTGGCGTCCTCGCCGTCCACCACCACCCAAGGCGCGGCGGCGGTATTGGTCAGCCGCAGGATGTGCTCGGCGGATTTGCGGATCTTGTCATAGCGCTCGTAGTGTTCCCAGTCGGTCTTGGTCACGCGCCAACTGCTGGCCGGGTCTTTTTCCATCTGCTTGAGCCGCTTGTGCTGCTGTTCACGGGTCAGGTGGAACCAGAATTTCAGCACCAGCGCGCCGTCCATGGTCAGCATGCGCTCAAAACGCAGAATGTCGAAAATCTGCCGGTCCAGCGCGTCGCGGTCGCTGCGGGCGAATACCCGATCGAACAAGGCGTCGGAATAATAAGAGCCGAAGAACATGCCGATGCGGCCCTTGGTCGGCAGTTGCATCCAGTAGCGCCACATCCAGGGCCGGGCGCGGGCATCGTCGTTGGCCTCGGCGAAGGCGACGGTGTCTATCAGCCGCGGGTCCAGCCATTCATTGATCAGATTCATGGTTTCGCCGCGGCCGGCGCCGTCGAAACCGTGGATCAGGATCAGCACTGGAAAGTCGGCTTTTTCCTTCAGGTCGTATTGCAGGTCCAGCAAGGCCTCGCGCAATTTTGGCATGGCTTCGCGGAAAGTCTTTTTGTCTATGCTGTGGCCGATTTCGGCGGATTCGAACATGATGCGTCCTTGTTATTGTCGGCTCGCCCCGGCGCTACTCTCCCCTTAGAACCTGTTTACGATCTGCTCCGCGTCGGCGGGATAGATAGAAATGGGCGTTGAAACCGAGCTCAAAATGCTCATGCACCACCTGTGTATTCCGCTTTTTCGCTCGTTTTCGCCTTGTCTCGCCTTCGCTCGCGAGATCGTAAACACGTTCTTACCGGGTGCGTTCCACTTCAGATAATTCAGCTTAGTCGGATACCCCTGGCTCGCGCACTCCGCATTCCTACGCATGCCCGCCGGCAAACCAATGGTCCAGCGCGTCCAGTAGCGCCGGCGCCGGCTGGTCGCGCCAGATGCCGCAGCCATCGGCGCCGATGCCCCGCAGATAGAGATAGCGCACGCCACCGAAGCGGGCGGCGAAATCGATGCCGCGCGCGCTGAAATAGCGGCGCAGCGCCACGCTATAGATCAGGTACTGCAGATAATAATGCTCCTGCGCTATCGACTCCGCCAAGCGCTCCGCCCGGTAATCCTCGTGCTGGCCGCCCAGATGGTTGGATTTGTAGTCCACCAGGTAGATAAACCCGTCCGCCTCGAACACCAAGTCCATGAAGCCCTTGAGGAAGCCGCGCACGGTGGCGAAGTCCAACTGCGCCGCCGCCGCGCGCAAGGGCGCGGCCAGGCCGTGCTCCGGCGCGGACAGGATGGCGGCCAGCCGTGCCACTTCCAGCTTGGGCGCCGGTAGCATGAACTCCATCTCCACCAGCCGCTTGCCGTCCGGCACCGCCGCCAGCGTCACGCCCGGATCCAGTTCCGCGTTCAGCGTCGCCGCCACCATCTCATAACCGGCCTCGGCCCATTCCGGCGCGAAGCCGTGCTTGGCCAGCGCCAGTTCCACCGCTTGGCGCAGCCCGGCCGCGTCGACGCCAAAGCTGATGGTTTCGAAAATCTCGTGCAGGCAGGTACCCGCCTTGGCGCCGCGTGGAAAGCCGAAGCGATCCAGCGCCGGCGGCTCTTGCGGCGCCGGCGCCGAAGGCTGGCGCGCATCGTGGTCCGGACTTTCCTGCCACTTGCCGGCCGCCTGCGCATGGGTCAGCGAGGTGAAGCTGGCCACTCGCCACGGCGCGGCCAGCCGCCGCGCGAAAACCTGCGCCCGGTAGTCCTGCCCGCCGGCGCGCGGCGCGGCCAGCGATGACCGCTCCACAGCACCTTCCAGCACCGCGCAGGCGGCGCCGGCCTCGGCATTGGCCGCGGCGACGAAGCCGTCCAGCTGACGCCTGACCACGCCGGCGTCCAGTTCCAGCTGTTCCAGCTGCGGCAGCGCGCTCGCGTCGCGGCCATGCAGCAACCAGGACAGCGCCGCGGTTTCCATGCCGCGCACCCAGCCCCAGCACAGGTATTGGCGATATTGCGCCCGGGTCAGCGCCACATAGAGCAGGCGCAGTTTTTCCGCCAGCAGCTCGCTGCGCGCCGCCAGCCTGACGTCGGCGTCGGCGGCGACGTCCGGCGCCAGCCAGGATTGCTCCTCGGCGTGGTAACGCCAGAAGGCGGTGTCGCGCCGCTCCAGCGCGCCGCCCCATAGAAAGGGGCAGAAGGCCACCGGGTATTGCAGGCCCTTGGCGGTATGGATGGTGACGATCTTGACCAGGGCCGCGTCGCTCTCCAGCCGCAGCACCGCTTCTTCGCCGCCCGGCGGCTGCGCCACCCGCGCTTCCAGCCAGGCCAGCAGCGGCGCCATGCCTTGCCGGCTGTCGCTTTCCTGCTGCAGCAATTCAGCCAGATGCGATAGATTGGTCAGCCGTCGCTCGCCGTCCGGCAGCGGCAGCAGGCGCTCGGCCACTCGCTCGCGCGCGAAGAAATGCCGCCACGCCGCCATGAAGCCGCGTTCGCGCCATAACAGATGATCGGCGGCATTGGCCTGCAACTGCGCTTCCCAGCGTGTCTCGTCCTCGACCCTGAACAGCAGTTCGCCGGCATCGACGCCAGCGAGTTCGGTCACCAGTGCCGCGCGCAAGCGCGCCTCGCTGGCCGGTTCCGCCCAGGCGCGCAGCAAGGCCAGCAACTCGCCGGCCTCCCGGCTGGCGAACACGCTCTCCTGGGTCAGCGCTACGCTGGCCACGCCGCGCTCGGCCAACGCCTGCCTCACCCTATCCCCCTGGCGATGGGTGGACACCAGCACCGCGATGTCGCCGCCGGCCAGCGGCCGCCGCGTCTCGCCACCGACGATGGCGGCGCGGCC
>NZ_JAJOHW010000122.1 GCF_021129195.1 Chromobacterium aquaticum
CGCTGCTGGACGGCGACTTCGCCGCCGTAGGCTCGGCGCGGGCGCCCTTGCTGTGGGCGGCACTGTCGGTCTACTTCAGCCAGCTGGCCGCGCAATTGCAGGTGACTGCGGTGGCCGAACCCGACGACGCCCGCCACCTGTGCCCGGTGTGCGCGATGCCGCCGGTGGCCAGCGTGGTGCGCCTCGGCAACGAGTCCGGCCTGCGCTATCTGCATTGCAGCCTGTGCGAGAGCGAATGGCATCTGGTGCGCGCCAAGTGCAGCAATTGCGAAGCCACGCGCGATATCGGCTACTGGTCGCTGGAGCAAGGCGACAGCCAGCAGGCCGCGGTGCGCGGCGAAAGCTGCGGCGACTGCGGCAGCTATCTGAAGATCCTGGCGCTGGACAAGGATCTGAATGCCGAACCGGCGGCCGACGACCTGGCCACGCTGGCGCTGGATCAACAGCTGGAACAGCGCGGCTTCGCCCGCAGCGGGGTCAATCCCTTGCTGTTCCCCGGCTGAGCAACGGTTCCAAGTCTGCCCCCCAAGCCTCCATCACGGAGGCTTTTTTCATTGCGTCGGCAAACATCTTGGCCACGCCGTCCGTTTGCATAAGAAAAAACCAACAACTACAAAAAAGGTATGACTTTTTTCTATCCCGGTTAATCGACATGGCTCTCCCGCCCCTGACGCCAAGACATCGCCTGCTGCTGGGCCTGGCCATCAACGGCGGCGTCCTCTGCTGGCTGTTCTGGGGGCATCCGCTGCTCTGGGCTGGCCTGGCGCTCAGCAGCGCGGCATTGGCGCTGGCGCTGCTCTGGCCCGCCGCCGCGCCGACGCAGGCCACACCACGCGCCGACGATTACTGGCAGGGTTTCGCCAACCACATCTGCGCGCTGCTGCCGCTGTGGACCGGCCACATCGCGCTGGGCAAGGAACAGATGGACGACGCCGCCAATCGGCTGACCATGCGCTTCGACGGCATTCTGCGCCAGGTGGGCGGCTCGGTACGGCAAGCCGGCGAACATACCGACAAGACAGTGCTGGCGCAGGCGGAAAGCCGGCTCAAACACATGCTGGAATTGCTGCAGAACGCCACCCGACAGCAAACCGATCTCGCCATCCACTTGCACACGCTGGGCCAGTCCGCCAATACCTTGCAAAACCTGGTGCGCAGCCTGGTCAATGGCCGCCAGCTGGACAGCGAGCAGAATATGGAACAGTTGGGCAACGACACATTGGAGCAACTGTCCCGGCTGCAAACCCAGATCGACAAGGCGATGGGCAGCCTGGCGCAGATGGCGCACGAACCGGTACGGCCGCAGGCGCCGCTGGGCGCAAGCGCCGCGCCGCTGGACGAGGAAGCGGCGTTTGCGCAGAGCTTGCCGCAGGCATTGGAAGACATCCTGGTGCAGTTGCAATTCCAGGACCGCGTCGATCAAATCCTCAGCGGTGTGCAAAACGATATGCGCCGGCTGGAGAACGTGATCACCCTGGCGCTGGCGGCGGCCGAGCACCGGCCGGAGCCGCCGGACACCGCCGCCTGGCTGGAAGCGCTGAAAAACAGCTATACCACCCATGAGCAGCGTGTCCTGCACAGCAGCGACCAGGCGGAATCCGGCGATAAGCAAAACAACATCACATTTTTTTGATTCGGGGAATGTTCCAGATGGCCAAGACCATACTCATCGTCGATGATTCGGCCAGCCTGCGGCAGGTGGTGCGCATGACGCTCGCCGGCGCGGGCTATGAGGTGCTGGAGGCCGCCAACGGCCAGGAAGCGCTGGACGTGCTGGATGGACGCAAGGTCCATCTGATCGTTTCCGACGTGAACATGCCGCTGATGGACGGCATCGCGCTGCTGCGCAATATCAAGGTCCACCCCAATTACAAATTCACCCCGGTGATCATGCTGACCACGGAATCGTCCGAGGAAAAGAAGCAGGAAGGCAAGGCCGCCGGGGCCAAGGCCTGGGTGGTCAAGCCGTTTCAGCCTCCGGTGCTGCTGACCGCCGTTTCCAAATTGATCCTGCCCTGACCGGGAGCCCGACATGGCGCGCGCCCGCAAAAAATCAGACGCCCAGCACAGCGCGCCCGCCGCGCTGTCCACCACGCCGTTCCAGTTGACGCTGAGCGGCGAACAGACCATTTACCAGGCGGCGGAACTGCACCAGCAGTTGGCCGAGGCGCTGGGCAAGCACACCGCCATCCAGCTGGAACTGTCCTGCGTCAGCGAACTGGACTGCGCCATCGCCCAGGTGCTGATCTGGCTGCGCGGCGAAGCCGGCGCGCGCGGCGTCGCACTGGAGTTCATCGCGCCCAGCCAGCCGGTGCAGGACTTCATCCGCCTGATCGGCTTGCAAGCGATGTTGCCGCTGGAGGAACTGGCGCATGGATCTTGAACTGGCGCTGCAAACCTTCTTCGAGGAGTCCAACGAGCTGCTGGGCGAGATGGAACGCATCCTGCTGGACGTGGAAGCGGACAACACCACCAGCGAACAGCTGAACGCGCTGTTCCGCGCGATGCACACCATCAAGGGCTCGGCCGGCTTGTTCGGCCTCGACATCATCGTCGCCTTCACCCATGAAGTGGAAAACGCGCTGGACCAGCTGCGCGACGGCAAGCTGCGCCTGGACGATATGCTGACCGGCCTGCTGCTGCGCTGTCACGATCACGTCAAGGAAATGCTGGCCGCGCTGGCGGCCAAGGACAGCCTGGACCGCTTCGCCCAGCCCGAACTGCTGACCGAACTGGCCGCCTATACCCAAACCGGCGCGGCTCCGGAGCCGGAAGCCGCCGCGCCGCCCGCGGCGGCGGAACCCGCCATGCCGGCCGAGCCTGAGCCCGATGAGCCCGGGTCCGGGCTATGGCTGCTGTCGCTGCGCTTCGGCCCGGACATGCTGCGCAACGGCATGGACCCCTCCTCCTTCATCCGCTACCTGGCCACCATAGGCGAGGTCGAACAGATTCAAGCGGTGGCCACCCAATTGCCGGCTGGCGCGGACTTCAACCCGGAAACCAATTACCTGCGCCTGGAGGCGCGCTACCGCAGCCCGGCGGAACAACAAACCCTGGCCGATGTGTTCGAGTTCGCCCGCGAAGACAGCGAAGTCCACATCTGGCCATGGCCGGCCACGCCGGCGCAGCAGGCCGCGGCGCTGGCCAGCGCCGACGCGACCGAGGCCGCCGCGGTGCGCGCGGTATGGCTGCGCCTTGGACTGGATGCCGACGCGCCGACGGCTGCCGTCGGCGTCGACGCGGACACAGCCTGGACCTACGCCGATGCCGACACGCCGGCCGAGACGGCAATGCCGGAACCGGAAGCGAACGCGACATCATCCGAACCCGCCCAGCCGGCGGAAGCCGCGCCCGGCCGCGCCAAGGGCGGCGGCGAAGCCAAGAACGCCAAGCAGGCGGAAAGCAAGTTCATCAAGGTGGAAGCCGGCAAGCTGGATAGCCTGATCAATCTGATCGGCGAACTGGTGATCGCCGGCGCCGCCGCCAATCTGGTGGCGCGCCGCTCGCAACAAAGCGCGCTGGTGGAGTCCACCCAGGCCATCGCCAACCTGATCGAACAGATCCGCGCCGGCACGCTGTCGATGCGCATGATACAGATAGGCGAAATCTTCAGCCGCTTCCCGCGCGTGGCGCGCGATGTCTCGCGCGAATTGGGCAAGGACATCCAGCTGCATATCTCCGGCGCGGAAACCGAGCTGGACAAATCGATGGTGGAAAAGCTGGGCGATCCGCTGATGCACATCGTGCGCAACGCCATCGACCACGGCATCGAAACCACCGCGCAACGACTGGCCGCCGGCAAGCCGGCCGAAGGCCATGTCTGGCTCAACGCCTACCACGAATCCGGCAGCATCGTCATCGAAGTGGCCGACGACGGCGGCGGGCTCAACCAGGCGCGCATTCTGGCCAAGGCGGTGGAGCGCGGCCTGCTGCCGGCCGACATGGCGCTGCCGGAGCAGGATGTGTTCCGGCTGATCTTCGAGGCCGGCTTCTCCACCGCGGACCAGGTGACCAGCATCTCCGGCCGCGGCGTGGGCATGGATGTGGTGCGAAAGAGCATAGAACAGCTGCGCGGCACCATAGACATCGAATCCGAACTCGGCCTGGGCACCACCTTCCGCATCCGGCTGCCGCTGACCCTGGCCATCATCGACGGCTTCCTGGTGGAAGTGGGCGCCGCCACCTTCGTGGTGCCGCTGGAAGCAGTGATCGAATGCATAGAACTGCCGGCCGCGCTGGACAGGGACAGCGTGCACGACTGCCTGAACCTACGCGGCGAGCTGTTGCCGCTGCTGCGGCTGGACAACTTCCTGGACTTGCCCGCCGTCGCGGCCAAGCGCCGCAACGTGGTGGTGGTCCACTACGGCGAGCGCAAGGCCGGCCTGGTGGTGGACGCGCTGCTGGGGGAATTCCAGACCGTTATCAAGCCGCTGGGCAGCCTGTTCCGCCATTTGAAGGCCATCAGCGGCTCCACCATTCTGGGCACCGGCGAAGTCGCGCTGATTCTCGACGTGCCCGCCTTGATCCACCATGCCACCCAAAAAGAGGCGGAGCGCTACACCCTGCCCTCGCCCGTCCGGGAATGGGAACCTGGCACTAGCAACCCGGCGGCGAAAACGGATAGGAGCGCCCAATGAGCCAATCGAAAAACGGAATGACCATAGCGCAGAAGCTCGGCCTGGGCTTCGGCCTGATCATCGTGCTGATGCTGATCTGCGTCAGCTGCGCGCTGTACGGCCTGGAAGTCAGCAACAGCGCCCTGCGCAACATCACCACGTTCAACAACCAGGAAAGCCGGCAAGCGCGGCTGCTGGTCAGCGACAACCAGGACATCCGCATCGCCTACCGCAATGTGATGCTGGCGGAAGGGCCCACCGACATCAGCGCATCGCTGCAAGCCTACCAGGCCACCAAACAGGCCTATATGGAGCGCGAGAAAAAGCTGGCCGACATCTTCCGCCAGGCCGACAACAACACCCCGCAGGAACTGGAGCTGCTGGGCCGCATCCAGAACATGCGCCCCGCCACCCTGGCGCTGGTGGACAAGGCAGTGGACCTGGCCAACCAGGGCCGCCAGGAAGACGCCAAGAAAATCATGCAAAACGACATCGCGCCGCAGATGCAGGCGTTCAACCAGCAATTGAACGCGCTGGCCGACCTGGAAGACAAGCTCAACGACCAGCTCGCCGCCGACGCCAACGGCAGTTATCAACAGGCGCATTGGGTGATGATAGGCCTCTCGCTGTTCGCCGTCGTCATCAGCGCCGGCCTGGCCACCTTGATCACCCGCAATCTGCTGCGCACCCTGGGCGGAGAACCTCACTATGTGTCCGAAGTGATGCGCCAGGTGGCCGACGGCAAGCTGGACACCGAGATCCGGCTGCGTCCGGGCGACCAAACCAGCTTGTGCGCCGCCATCGCCGCCACCATAGAACGGCTGCGCACCATCATCGCCGAGGTCAAGAGCGGCTCCGAAGCCTTGTCCAGCGCCGCGCAGCAGATCAACTCCACCTCGCAATCGCTGTCCCAGGCCGCCAGCGAACAGGCGGCCGGCATCGAGGAAACCTCGGCCTCGGTGGAAGAGATGTCCTCCTCCATCAGCCAGACCAACGACAATGCCCGCGTCACCGAAAGCATCGCCACCAAGGCCTCGCGCGAAGCGGCCGAAGGCGGCGAGGCGGTGCGCCGCACCGTGGACGCGATGCGCCAGATCGCCGACAAGATCGGCATCGTCGACGACATCGCCTACCAGACCAATCTGCTGGCGCTCAACGGCAAGGGCTTCGCCGTGGTGGCGGCCGAGGTGCGCAAACTGGCCGAACGCAGCCAGATCGCCGCCCAGGAAATCAGCGGCGTGGCCGGCAGCAGCGTCAAGCTGGCGGAACAGGCCGGCCAGTTCCTGGAGGAAATCGTGCGCTCCAGCAGCCGCACCGCCGACCTGGTGCAGGAAATCGCCGCAGCCTCCAACGAGCAGGCCAGCGGCGTCAGTCAGATCAATTCCGCCATCCAGCAACTGAGCCTGACCACCCAGCAAAACGCGTCCGCCAGCGAAGAACTGGCCTCCACCGCCGAGGAGATGAACGATCAGGCCGAACACCTGCATGAACTGATGGGCTACTTCAAGCTGAGCGCCAACGAGGACTTCCGCCCGGCGCCGCGTCAGCGCACGCGGCACGAATCCAGCCACTTCCCCGCGCCGCTGCACGCGCCGCTGGCGGAAGAGTCTGACTTCATCCGCTTCTGAACCGGAGCCCGCCATGAAACCGCTCCATTTACTACGCAAGCACGAACACAGCGCCGAGCCGCAGGCCGACGTCAGCCAATACCTGACCTTCCAGCTGGGCGACGACGTATTCGCCATCGGCATCCTGGCGATACGCGAAATCCTGGAATACCTGAAACCCACCCATGTGCCGCTGATGCCGCCCTTCATCCGCGGCGTGATGAATCTGCGCGGCTCGGTAGTGCCGGTGATCGATCTGTCGCTGCGCTTCGCGCGCGGCGAAACCGAAATCAACCGCCGCACCTGCGTCGTCATCATCGAGGTGGAGGGCGAGGAACAATTGCAGCTGATCGGCATCCTGGTGGACGCGGTGCACGAAGTACTGGCCATCCCCGACGCCGACATCGAACCGCCGCCGCAATTCGGCAGCAAGATCCGCGTCGATTTCATCGCCGGCATGGCCAAGCTGGACAGCCATTTCATCGTGCTGCTCAACGTCAACAAAGTGCTGTCCGTCGATGAAATGGCGCTGATCTCCAGCCTGGGCCAGCAGGAAGCCGCCGTCGAGAGCCTGCCGGAAAAGGCCTGAGCCGCAATGTCCTCCCCTCACGCGCAGCCCTCCTTCGGCCTGACCGTGTCGCGGCAACTGAAGCTGGGCTTCGGCGCGCTGCTGCTGCTGTTGCTGAGCCTGATCGGAGCCGGCCTGTACGGGCTGGAGGCATATCACCGCCAGCTGGACGACATCACCCAGGTCTATGGCCGTCACGCGCGGATCAGCGACCGGATGTACGGCCAGATCCAGGAAATGCGCATCGGCTACCGTTCCTTGATCATCGTCTCCACCCGCCGCGACATCGACGCCTGGCGCGAGCGCTACCTAAGCGCGCGCGGACGCTATCTGGAACTGGAACAGCGGCTGGCCGACGGCATCGCGCGGCAGCAGGCGCCGGGCCGGGCCGGGCTGCAACAGGCGTTGCGGCGGCTGCAAAACCGTCGCGTCGAAGCCTTCGTCCAACTGGACCTGGCGATGCGCCAGGCCTCCGCCAACCAGAAATACGAGGCGCGCAAGGTGCTGGGCCGCGCCACGCCGGACTTCCTCGCGGCCTTGCGACAGCTGCAAACCGAAACCCACGCGCTGCGACAGCAGGCGGCGCAACGCGCGGAACAGCGCTGCCGGGAACTGACGGCGCTGCTGCGCGCGCTCGCCGGCGGCAGCCTGCTGAGCGGATTGCTGCTGGCCTGGACGATACACCGCCAGCTGTGGCGCGTGCTGGGCGCGGAGCCGGAAGCGCTGGCGCAGCGCATGCGCGACATGGCCGCCGGCCGACTATGGCAAGAAAGCGAACCGGCGCCGGGCGCGCGCCGCAGCGTGGACGGCATCCTGCGCCACAGCTGCCGCCACCTGAGCGCCATCCTTCACGAAGTGAGCCACAGCGCCGGTCAATTGGCCGACAGCGCCCGCGAAATCCGCGCCACCGCCGAAGCGCTGGCGCAAAACAGTTGGGAGGCCGCGCTCAGCGTCGATACCACCGCCAACGGCTGCACCCAGATGAACGCGGTCAGCCAGCGCAATCTGGCGCAAGCGGAGCAGACCAATGCCGCCGCTCATCAGGCCGCGAACCAGGTGGCCGACAGCAAGCAGGCGGTGCAGACCCTGGAGCAGGCGCTGGAGCAGATCTCCGCCCGCATTCAAATCGTCGAGGACATCGCCTACCAGACCAAT
>NZ_JAJOHW010000123.1 GCF_021129195.1 Chromobacterium aquaticum
GCGCGGCGGCGCGCGCCGCCGGTACCTCTATCTACGCCACTGTGCTAACCTGCCCTATTATTGGCGGCCCGCCACGGGGCCGCCCATTCACGCAGGATCAGGCGCGCTCCGATGAAATTGCACTTCACCAAAATGCACGGCCTCGGCAACGACTTCATGGTTGTCGATGGCGTCCGTCAAACCGTCTCCCTTAGCGCCGAGCGCATCCGCCAGCTGGGCGACCGCCACTTCGGCATCGGCTTCGATCAATTGCTGCTGGTGGAGGCCGCGCAAGCCGCCGGCCATGATTTCCGCTACCGCATCTTCAACAACGACGGCGGCGAGGTGGAGCAATGCGGCAATGGCGCGCGCTGCTTCGCCAAGTTCGTGTCCGACCGCGGCCTGACTTCCAAATCCCGCATCCTGGTGGAAACCGCCAAGGGCGTGATCGCGCCCGAATACCTGGGTGACGGCCAAGCGCGAGTGGACATGGGTCGGCCGCGCTTCGCCCCGGCCGAAATTCCGTTTCAGGCCGAATCCGAGGCGATATGCGACGATTTACAAGTCGGCGACGCCATCTTGTCCATCAGTGTGGTGTCGATGGGGAACCCCCACGCGGTGCAGGTAGTCGCAGATGTAGCCCTGGCGCCGGTGACGCAGTTGGGCGCGGCGATTGAAAACCACCCGCGCTTTCCACAGCGGGTCAACGCCGGCTTCATGCAGGTAGTGGCGCGCGATGAGATTCGCTTGCGCGTGTTCGAGCGCGGCGCCGGCGAAACGCTGGCCTGCGGCACCGGCGCCTGCGCGGCGGTGGTGGCCGGCATCCGTCGCGGTCTGCTGGAGCGGCGCGTGCGGGTGCATACCCGCGGCGGCGAGCTGACGGTGGAGTGGCCGGCCGACGACGCCGCCGTCACCATGACCGGACCCGCCGTCACCGTGTTTCAGGGCGAGATCGATATTTGAATGCCGCCGCCGGTTTGCCGGCGCCGCGCGCGACAACAACAGCGTTGTATAAGGGGTTATGAATCATGCAGACAGACGATGTGCTGGCGTTTTTGGACCAACATCCGGACTTTCTCGCCCACCATGCCGAGCGGCTAGGCCTGAAGCCCGGCGGCGCGCCGCAGGACCGCGTGGTGGTCTCGCTGGCCGAGCGCCAGTTGCTGGATCTGAAGGACCGCAATCGTCAGCTGGAGTCGCGTTTGCAGCAATTGGTGCGCCACAGCGAGGCCAACGACCGCATCATCGCCAATGCCCACCAACTGGCGCTGAGCCTGCAGGCCTGCCGCAGCCTGCAGGATGTGCTGAGCGCACTGCCGGCCTGCTTTGCCGAGCATTTCAAGCTGGAGCGCATCGCGCTGCGGCTGTGGCACCCGGCGGCGGAGTCCGCCGGCGCGGTTTACGATGCCCGCAACGAGGTGGCCGCGCTGGCGCGCAATCTGTCCGCGCCCTATTGCGGCCCCTACGTCAACGATGATGTGCTGGCCTGGTTCCCCGCCACGCCGGTGCTGCAATCCTTCGCCCAGCTGGCGCTGCGCGACGCCACCGGGCAGACCATCGGCCTGCTGGCGCTGGCGTCCGATGACGCCCAGCGCTTCACTTTCGACATGCACACCCATTACCTGGCCCAAATCGGCGAGCAGGTGTCCGTGGCGCTGATCCGCGTCCTGGAGGCGCAATGACGGCGACGCCTACCGGTTGGTTTCTGCTGGCGCTGATCGCGCTGTTCTATCTGCACATCCTGTGGCGACTGATCGCCAGCCGTGATGGCATCGCCCAGGCCTGTTTCGCGGCGTCCTTCTTCATCCTGGCGCTGGCCTTCCGCAAGGATGTGTTCCTCACCGCGTTGTCGCCGGTGTTGCTGCCCTTCTGTTACGCCTATGCCTGGCTCGGCATCGCCGCCGTGCTGTGGTCGGCCAGCAGCCTGCGGGTCAGCCGGCTTGGCCTGGCCTTTCCCGAACGCCAGCCGCAGTTGGCGGCGCTGATGGCCAGCCAGCTCAGCCTGCACCTGGGCATCGTCGCCTTTTCCCGCGTGCTGGACTGGCGGCCGCTGCTGTCCTACTTGATGGCGCCGCCCTTGATCGTCGTGGTCAGCTATCTGGGCTACCGCACCCTGCTGTACGTGATGCGCCATCAGCCGGAGGCGCGTCTGCCGTGGCCGGTGTTCGCCGGCATGACGCTGATCAGTCCCCTGCTGGTGATGTGGCTGGCCGATTGGTTGGCGCCCATCGTGCTGGGCATGACCTGAGCCGCCGCGCCACGGCAGCGATGAAAAAACCCGAGTCTTTCGACTCGGGTTTTTTGATGCCGGACAGCGCATCGGCGCTCTATCCATCGAGCTTAGCGCCTGTTCAAAGTCTCGCTGGCTAGAGCGAGACAAGGCGAAAGTCGCTGAGAAAGCGGAATGTACACGTGGTACATGAGCATTTCGAAGCGAGTTTCAACGCCGTATCACCGACGCTCAGCAGACATTGAACAGGTTCTGAGGACAGCTTCTTACTTCTTGCCGGCCTCAATGGCGATGGTCAGCTGCAGGTCATCGCCCACCGCCGGCACATAGGCGCCCACGCCAAACTCGCTGCGCTTGATGGTGGCGGTGGCATCCGCGCCGCACCACGGCTTCTTGGCCATCGGGTGGGAGTCCACGCACTTGAAGTTGGTCACGGTCAGCGTCACCGGCTTGGTCACGCCATGCAAGCTCAGTTGGCCGTCCACCGCCGCCAGCTTGTCGCCATTGAAGGTGAACTTATCGGATTTGAACGTGATGGTCGGGTATTTTTCAACGTCCAGGAAGTCCGGGCTGGCGATGTGCTTGTCGCGCGCCGCCCAGCCGCTGTCATGGCTGGCGGTCTTGATCACGATGTCCACCGAGCCGGTTTTCTTGGCCTGGTCCAGCACCACGGTGCCCTTGGTGTCGTTGAAACGGCCGCTCAGCGTGGAGAAGCCCAGATGGCTCAGCGAGTAGCCGGCATGGGTATGCGAGCTATCCACTTCGTAAGTAACCGGGGCGGCTTGCGCGCTGCCCAGCACGCCCAACGTCATCACGGCGGCAAACAGGGTCTTGATCTTGGTCGTCACGTCGATTTTCTCCAGGGAAAGAATGGCAAGATCACTTGCCGGTCAGAACGAATTTATATTTGACGGTCACCAGGTCGGCAATCGCCTCGGTATCGTCCCAAGCGCCATCGCCCACCTTGAACTGCAGGCGCTGCACGGGGAAGCTGCCTTGCAGCGTGGTTTCACCGCCGGCGCTGCTGGCGGTGAACTGGGACACCACTTCGCGGCTGATGCCCTTCAGGCTGAGCGTGCCGCGGGTTTCGAATTTGCCGCCGCCCAGCGCCTTCACCGATTTGGCGGTGAAGCTGGCCTTGGGCAGGCTGGCGATATTGAAGAAGGACGCGCCGCGCACCGTGGTATTGCCGTCGGCGCTACCCACGTCCACGCTGCCCAAGTCCACGGTGAACACCGCCTTGGTGGCCTCAGGCTTGGCCGGGTCGAAACTGACGTTGGCGGCGAAGCTCTTGAAGCGGCCTTCGGTCGGCACATTCATTTGCTTGAAGCTGAAGCCCAGCGTGCTCTTGGCGGCGTTCAGCGTTTGCGCGGCCTGGGCCGGCGCCATCGTCAGCGCCACGGCGGCGCTCAATGCGAGTGAAGTCAGAAATTTCATGCTTGAGTATCTCCTTTGCGACAGGATGGCAGCATCCGCGCCAGCGTGGCGTCGCGATCGATGAAATGATGCTTCAGGGCCGCCAGCGCATGCAGACCGACGATGGCGACGATGGCGTAGGCCATCAGCGCATGGCTCCAGCCCAATACATGGCCCAGCGCCTCGTTCTTGTCCACCAGGTCCGGCAGTTGCACCAGGTTGAACCACACCACCGGATAGCCCTTGGCCGAGCTCATCAGCCAGCCCACCAGCGGCATGGCCAGCATCAGCGCGTATAGCAGCAGGTGAATCAGGCCGGCGGCCTTGAGCTGCCAGGCCGGCTGTCCCGGCA
>NZ_JAJOHW010000124.1 GCF_021129195.1 Chromobacterium aquaticum
CCTCCGCCGCGCCCAACGCGCCCGCCACGGCGCCGGCCGCGGTACCGGCGGCTCCCGCCGCCGCAGTCGACAAGAACGAACTGATCCGCAAGGCGATGGAGCGCGCCGCCGCGATGCGCGCCGCCCGCGAACAAGCAGACAAGGACAAAGCGTGAACGCCGTCAAACGCAAGGAAATCTTCAGCCGCCTGCGCGCCGCCAACCCTCACCCCACCACCGAGCTGGAGTACAGCAGTCCGTTTGAGCTGCTGATCTCGGTGCTGCTGTCGGCGCAGGCCACCGATGTCAGCGTCAACAAGGCCACGCGCCGGCTCTACCCGGTGGCCAATACCCCGGCGGCGATGCTGGCGCTGGGCGAGGAAGCGCTGGCCAACTTCATCAAGACCATAGGCCTGTACAAGACCAAGGCCAGGAACGTGATTGCCACCTGTCATTTATTGCTGGAAAAATACGGCGGCGAGGTGCCACAAACCCGCGAAGCGCTGGAATCGCTGCCGGGGGTGGGCCGCAAAACCGCCAACGTGGTGCTCAACACCGCCTTCGGCCAGCCCACCATCGCGGTGGACACCCATATTTTCCGGGTTTCCAACCGCACCCGGATCGCACCCGGCAAAGACGTGCGAGAAGTCGAGGATAAGCTGGTAAAATACATCCCCGACGAATTCAAAGTCGATGCGCATCACTGGCTTATCTTGCTGGGCCGCTATGTCTGCAAGGCGAGAAAGCCGGAATGCGAGCGCTGCGTGATAGCCGATCTCTGCGAATATCCGGCAAAAACCGTTATGATTAAAGACAATTGATTCCGCCACTGGAAAATTCCGGTTCCGTCCCTATTTCCGCATAGACATCAACCTAAAAGGATAGCCTGTGACAACGTATCTGCGCACCCTGGTTGGCGCCTTGCTCGCAGCCTCGTTGCTGTCCGGCTGCGACAAGGTCGAGCGCTTCTTCAAAGGTAGTTCCCAACCGGCGCCGGTCGCCATTCCCGCGCAGCAGGACGGCCGCGTCGCCATGCTGCTGCCGGACTTCACCCAATTGGTCAGCCGCGACGGCCCGGCGGTGGTGAATATCCAGGCCAGCCGCGAAGACAGCGGCGCTTCCCAGCAAAGCAATCTGCCGATTCCGGTGCCGGAAGACGACCCGCTGTACGATTTCTTCCGCCGCTTCATTCCCAATCATCCGCAGCAGCGCGAACAGCCGCCGGAAGAAAGCGTGTCCTTCGGTTCCGGCTTCATCATCAGCGCCGACGGCTACATCCTGACCAATGCCCATGTGGTGGCCGATAGCCAGCAGGTCAAGGTGATGCTGACCGACAAGCGCGAACTGCGCGCCAAGCTGGTCGGCGTCGACAAGCGCACCGACGTGGCGCTGCTGAAAGTGGCGGCGGCGGACTTGCCTGTCGTCAAGATCGGCAGCCCGGCGGACCTGAAAGTGGGCGAATGGGTGGCCGCCATCGGCGCGCCGTTCGGCTTCGAAAACACCGTCACCGCCGGCATTGTCTCGGCCAAGGGCCGCAGCCTGCCGGACGAGAACTTCGTTCCCTTCATCCAGACCGACGTGGCGATCAACCCCGGCAATTCCGGCGGCCCCTTGTTCAATCTGCGCGGCGAAGTGGTGGGCATCAATTCCCAGATTTACAGCCGTTCCGGCGGCTTCATGGGCATTTCCTTCGCCATTCCGATAGATCTGGCGATGAATGTGGTCGAGCAACTGAAGTCCAAGGGCAAGGTCAGCCGTGGCCAGCTAGGCATCAATATCCAGGAAGTGACGCAGGAGCTGGCGCAATCCTTCGGTCTGCCGCGCCCCAACGGCGCGCTGGTGGTACGCGTCGATCCCAAGGGCCCGGCCGCTCGCGCCGGCCTGCAGACCGGCGACATCATACTGAAGCTGGACAGCAAGGCCATTGAAAGCTCCAAGGACTTGCCGCTGCTGGTCGGCTCGCTGCAGCCCGGCACCAAGATCAAGCTGACGGTATGGCGCAAAGGCGTGGAAAAGGAGCTGGAAGCCACGCTGGCGGAACTGGCGCAGGAGGCGCCCAGCTCACAGCCGCAGCAGGAGGAAAGCTCGCCGCAGGGCTTCCAGTTCGGCAAGCTGGGCCTGACCCTGTCCGAGCTGACGCCGAGCCAGCGCTCCGATCTGGGCGTGCGCGGCGGCCTGCTGATCCAAAAGGCGCAAGGCCCGGCCGCCCGTTCCGGCCTGCAAGCCGGCGACGTGATTCTGGGCTTGAATCAGGTCGAGGTCTCCACCATCGCCAGCTTCGAGAAGGCGCTGGCCAGCGCCAAAGGCCATATCGCGCTGCTGGTGCGCCGCAACGAGGCGGTATTGTTCGTGCCGCTGCGCCTGGAGTAACTCAAGCTCTTAGCATTGCCCAAAGCCGCCGCCAGGCGGCTTTTTCATTGCCAGCGCGTATCGGCGTTCCCGATCCGCTGCTAGGATGAAGCTTTCGCCATCCATTACCCGGAGCCGCCATGGACTTTCACACCGCCGATATATGCGATCAGTTCGATGAACAGCTGCAAGTGATGGCGCCGATACTGCAGCGCTACGGTGCCCTGCCCCGCTTTTATGGCCGCATCGAAACGCTGAAGCTGTTCGAGGACAACAGCCTGGTGCGCGAGGCGCTGAGCCAGAACGGCGCCGGCAAGGTCCTGGTGGTGGATGGCGGCGCCTCGCTGCGCTGCGCGCTGCTGGGCGATCAACTGGGCGTGCTGGCGGTGGCCAACGGCTGGGCCGGCGTGGTGATCAATGGCTGCGTGCGCGACAGCGCCGCGTTGAACAAGCTGGCGCTGGGCATACGCGCGCTCGGCACCCATCCGCGCAAATCGGTGAAGCGCGGCGAAGGCCAACGCAATCTGAGCATAGAGTTCGGCCAAGTACGCTTCAGCCCCGGCCACTGGCTGTACGCCGACGAGGACGGCGTGGTTGTCGCGCCCGGCGCGCTGCACCCGGCGCCGTGACGCGCAGGCTCAGGCCTCGCTACGTTGATAGACGGGCAATTCCTGCTGTGCGGCCGGGCTGCCCCAGATCAGATGCTGTTCCCACCAGATATGCCCGGCCGGCGCCAGCGTCTCCGGATGATCCAGCGACGAGGCGGTGATGTCGATTTCCTCCGGGTCGGACTCGTGCCGATAGCTGAGGGTGGAGCCGCAATGCGGACAGAAACCGCGGCTGACCGCGGCAGAGGAGTGATACAGCACCGGCTTCTCGCCGCGCCAGTCCAGGTCGGCCACCCGGACGGTGAACCAGGTAACGAAGGCCGCGCCGCTGACGCGGCGACAGCTTTTGCAATGGCAGTGCACCACATCGTAGGGCTCGCCGCGCAAACGGTAGCGCACCGCGCCGCACAGGCAGCCTCCGGTCAGATTCTGGCTCGTGCTCATGATGCCTCCCTCGCTATTGGGTTGACGACGGCCGGGAAACCACGGCCGGCGCACTCCATGCCGCCAGCCAGACACCCCCGCTTTTTAAATATGATTCAGCAGCGCCGCCAACGCCAAGCCCCAGCCGCAAATAAGCGGACCGCCGCCGCCAAGCTGATGCTGTGCCGCAACAAAAACAGCGGCCGCCCATGGGCGGCCGCTGCTTGCATGCAAAACCGGAACGGATCAGCCCGCCTGTGTCGGCGTGGCGCCCTTGACCTCGGTCATCTGGTTATTGGCGTCGACGAAGACCAACTTGGGTTGATGATCCTTCAGTTCCGCCGCCTCGTACTGGGCGAAAGAAGCGATGATCAGCAGATCGCCCGGCGCGGCACGGCGCGCCGCCGAGCCATTGACCGAGATAGTGCCGGAGCCGCGTTCCGCCTTGATCGCGTAGGTGGCGAAACGCTCGCCGTTGGTGACGTTCCAGATCTGCACTTCTTCGTATTCCAGAATGTCGGCCGCTTCCAGCAGGTTCTCGTCGATCGCGCAGGAGCCGATATAGTGCAACTCGCTGTGCGTGGTGGTGACCCGGTGGAGCTTGGATTTAAGCATATTGCGCTGCATGATTGCGTCCTTGATCCGCTGTTCAGCGGAACACTTCGATGTTGTCGATCAGCCGAGTGCGCCCCAGGCGCGCGGCCGCCAGCACGACCAGGCGTTTTTCGCCGGCGTGCGCCACCGCCAGGGTATCGGCCTGGCGGATTTCCACGTAATCCACGGTCCAGCCCGCCTGGGCCAGATCGTCGCGCGCGCCCTGCTCCAGCGTCGCGTAATCATTGTCGCCATCCTGCAGCCGCTGCTGCAGCCGCGTCAGATTACGGTACAAGCGCGGCGCTTCGGCGCGCTCTTCCGCGCTCAGATAGCCGTTGCGCGAGGACAGCGCCAGGCCGTCGTCGGCGCGGCCGGTATCCACCGGCACGATCTCGATCGGCGAATTCAGGTCGTCGACCATCGCGCGGATCACGTGCAGCTGCTGGAAGTCCTTCTTGCCGAAACAAGCCAGGTCCGGCTGCACGATATTGAACAACTTGGTCACCACGGTGGCGACGCCGCGGAAATGGCCGGGCCGGAACGCGCCGCACAGCTCGTTCTGGATATTCGGCGGTTCCACATTGAAGTCCTGGCGCACGCGCGGATACAACTCTTGCTCCTCGGGGAAGAACAAGGCGTCCACGCCGGCGGCGCGCAGCTTGTCGCAATCGGCGTCGAAAGTGCGCGGATAGGCGCCGAAATCTTCGCCCTGGCCAAACTGCAGCCGGTTGACGAAGATGCTGACCACCACTTTGTCGGCGTGCTCGCGCGCCGCCTTGACCAGAGCCAGATGGCCGGCATGCAGATTGCCCATGGTGGGCACGAAGGCGAGCTTGCCCGCCTGGCGACGCCAGGCGCGCATCGCTGCGACGGTACGGATGATTTCCATTGCGCTATGTCCTGGGTTCGCCGATCAGAAAGTATGTTCCGCCGCCGGGAAGGACCTGTCCTTCACCGCCTGCACATAAGCCTGCACCGCGCCCTGGATGCTGGCGTTCTCGGCCATGAAGTCCTTGACGAAGCGGGCTTTCTTGCCCGGATAGACGCCCAGCATGTCATGCAGCACCAGCACCTGGCCGGACACGTCGACGCCGGCGCCTATGCCTATGGTGGGCGCGGCGATGGCAGCGGTGATCTCGCGCGCCAGTTCCGCCGGCACGCACTCCATCAGCACCAGGCTGGCGCCTGCCTCGGCATGGGCCTTGGCGTCGTTGACGATGCGGCGCGCGTCCTCTTCGCTCTTGCCCTGCACCCGGTAGCCGCCAAAGCTGTTGACGAACTGCGGGGTCAGGCCGATATGGGCGCATACCGGAATGCCGCGCTCCACCAGGAAGCGGGTGGTTTCCGCCATATAAGCGCCGCCCTCCAGCTTGACCATGTGCGCGCCGGCCTGGATGATGCGCGCCGCGTGCGCGAACGCCTGCTGCGGGCTTTGCTGGTAAGCGCCAAAGGTCATGTCGCCCAGCACCATCGCCTGCTTGGCGCCACGCGCCACGCAGCGCACATGGTAGAGCATCTCCTCCTCGGCCACCGGCAGCGTGGAGTCTATGCCCTGCACCACCATGCCCAGCGAATCCCCCACCAGCAGGATTTCCACGCCGGCCTGTTCCAGCAGTGCGGCGAAGCTGGCGTCGTAACAGGTCAGCATCGCGATCTTCTGACCTTCCTGCGCCATTTTCTGCAGGGTATTAACGGTAATTTTCATGCCCGTTCTTCCTCGTTCAGTCGTCTATCAGCCGACAGGGCGCATCACGCGCGGCGGCTCAGACGCTCTTGTTGAAATAGTTGCGCTGGCCGCGCGCTTCGCTGATGCAGCGGATCAGCAGTTCGAAGTCCTCGTCGCCTTCCACCAGGTTCAGGTGATCGGTATTGACGATCAATAGCGGCGCGGCCTCGTACTGGTGGAAAAACTCGCTATAAGCCTGATGCACGCGCTTCAGATAGCCCTCGGGGAAATTCACCTCGTACTCCGCGGCGCGCGCGGCCACCCGGCTCAGCAGATTCTCTTCCGACGCTTGCAGATAGATCACCAGATCCGGCACCGGATGCTCCGGCATCGCCAGCGCGGCCAGGCGTTTGTACAACGCCTGCTCGGCCTCGTCCAGATTGATCTTGGCGAACAGCGCGTCCTTCTCGAACAGGAAGTCCGACACCAGCGGGCTGGCCAATAGTTCACCGTCCAGCATGCTCTTGGCCATGTCGGCGCGTTGCAGCATGAAGGAGAGCTGGGTGGAGAGGCCATGGGCCGGCAGATTGCGATAGAAGCGCGGCAGGAAAGGATTGGCGGCCGGGTCTTCCGCCAGCAGGCGCACGCCCCAGTATTCCGATAGCCGGCGCGCCAGAGAGGACTTGCCCGCGCCGATCGGCCCTTCGACCACGACATAACGCAATTGACTCATCTCTCGCTTCCTCTTAGCTAGTTGTTTTCGAGACGCTCCACGCCCTGGTCGGCCAGGCGGCCAGCCAGTTCGCTGGCCGGACCCAGGCCCGGCAGCGTCAGATCGGGGGCGATTTCCGCCAGCGGAATCATCACGAAGCCGCGCAAATGCATGCGCGGATGCGGCAGGGTCAGATCGGCGTCGCTCAGCTCGACGCCGCTGTAATGCAGCAGGTCCAGGTCCAACACCCGCGGCGCGTTGCGGAAGGTGCGCACCCGGCCGAATTCGGCCTCGATCGCCAGCAGATGACGCAGCAGTTCGCGCGGCGCCAGCTCGGTGTCTATTTCCGCGACGGCATTGATGAAATCGGGCTGGTCGGCATAGCCCACCGGCGCGGTGCGGTACAGTGAAGACGGCCGCGTCAGCGTGGTGCCGGGCAAGGCGGCGATCGCGTCCAGCGCGGCGCGGATCTGCGCCGCCGGCTGCTCCAGATTGCTGCCCAGCGCGACGAAGGCTTGCGCCACTTAGGCTTCTCCGCCCGCGTCGCCGGCACTCTTGCGGCGATTGGCCGGGCGGCGGCGGCGGCGTTTCTTGGCCGGGTCCGGCTCGCCGCTGGCCTTGGCGATTTCCAGCAGTTGCTCGCGTTCTTCCTCGTCGGCGCGCTGGAAGTCATTCCACCAGGACACCAGCTTCATGTCCACTTCGCCGGCTTCGCCGCGCAGCGCGAAGAAGTCGTAAGCGGCGCGGAAACGCGGCTGTTCCAGGAAACGGTAGGCGCGCTGGCCGCTGCGGCTGTCGAAGCGCGACTGCAACATCCAGATTTCGCGCATGGTCACACTGAAGCGGCGCGGAATGGCGAAATCATTGTCCTGCTCGGACTCGACGTCGGAAATCGCCTGCGACAGCGCGTACACCGGGCGCTCGCCGGCGTTCAAACGCTTCTGCCAGCGCTGATGCACCTGCTTCCACAGCAGGGTGGCCAGCAGGAAACCGACCGATACCGGCTTGTCGGCGCGGATGCGCTGATCGGTGCTCTCCAGGCCCAGTTTCAGGAACAGATCGTCGCCCTTGTCGTCCAGCACCGCGTCCAGCAGCGGGAACACGCCGCGCGCCATGCCTTCCTCGCGCAGCTTCTTCAGACAGCCGTAGGCCTGGCCCGACATCAGCAGCTTGAGCATTTCGTCGAACAGGCGCGCCGGCGGCTCCTTCTTCAGCAGATGGGCGTGGGTGCGGATGGGCTTGCGGGTGGCGTCGTCGATCTCGAAGCCCAGCTTTGCCGCCAGGCGCACCGCGCGCAGCATGCGCACCGGGTCTTCCTGATAACGGCGCGCCGGCTGACCTATCATCACCAGCTTGCCGGCGCGCAAATCCTTGACGCCGTGATGGTAGTCGATGACGGTTTCGTCGGACGGATCGTAGAACAAGGCATTCACGGTGAAGTCGCGGCGGTGCGCGTCCTCTTCCTGGCTGCCGAAGCTGTTGTCGGCCATGATGCGGCCGGTTTCATTGGTGTCGTCCACCGAACCGCCGCGGAAGGTGGTCACCTCGATGGTTTCCTGCCCCATCATCACGTGGACGATGCGGAAGCGCCGGCCGATGATGCGGGAACGGCGGAACACCCGGTGCACTTCTTCCGGCGTGGCGTTGGTCGCGACGTCGAAGTCCTTGGGCGACACCCCCAGCATCAAATCGCGCACCGCGCCGCCCACCACGTAGGCGGCGAAGCCGGCCTCCTGCAGCCGGGTGGTGACTTTCAGCGCAGCGGAGCTGAGCTGATCGCGGCGGATGCCGTGCTGCGGCAGAGGAATCACGCGCGCCTTGGTGCGACGCTTGCCCATGCCGGCGGGCAGGTCCAGTACTTTACGGATAAACTTGCGGATCATTATGAAAAGATAGTCGACTTGGAATCAGACGCTGTCGTCACCGGTTTTGGCGCGGCATCGGGGCCGGGAGGCCGTCCCGCCGTTCCATGCAACCCCGGCAGGCAGAGCAGGCTCTGCGGCGCGCGGCGCCTCGATCGACTGAAACACACATCCCGGCGCCGCCGCAAAACGGGTGGCGACAGCACCTTGGAATTCGCAAGACTATAAGGTAGTCAAGCCGGCGATTATATCCCTATTCTCCGCAGAAAATACAATTCGCCGCCATATCCCGCCGCAATGCAACATCCATGGCCGCCAATTGCCCCCCTCCGGCGATCGGCATACAATCGCTGCCGGTTCGCTGACTTCAACAAGACTCCCGCCGTGCTCCCAACTCTCAGCTTTCAGATTCAGACCATTCCCGACGTGCAAGCCATCCGCCAGCTCTATCAGCTGGATGGCGAAATCGGCGAAGCCGACGTCGCCGACTTCGTGCTGCAGCGCTGTCGCGCCCAAAGCGGCAGCGACTTCATGCCCTTCCATCTGCACCGCGTCGTCGCCATCGCCGGCGTGCTGCAACAGGATGGGCGCCTGAGCGTGATCCAGCGCCTCGCCGCCGATCCCAAGGACGAGGCGGCGATGCTGGCCGACTGGCTGACGCTATTGCGCGACAGCCGGGCGCGCCTGGTCAGTTGGGACGGCGCGCGGCTGGAACTGCCGGTGCTGCGCCATCGCGCGCTGGCGCTGGGCCTGCCGCTGGCGGAGCAGCTGCGCAACGGGGCCGATGCCGCCTCGCACTGCGCGCTGAGCGACGCGCTGAGCGGCGGCCATGCCGAGTTGGCCACGCCGCTGGGCGAACTGGCCAGGCTGTGCGGCCTGCCCGGCGAGGCCGACCTCAACGGTCCGCGTCGCTGGGAACTGTATCGCGCCGGCGACAGCCAGGCGCTTTCCGACCACAATGCGCGCCAGGCCGCCAGCTGCCATCTGCTATGGCTGCGCCAGCAATGGATAGACGGCGCGCTCGATCAGGCCGCCCACCTGAACTGGCAGCAAAGCCTGCGCGCCGCCGCCGCCGCGTTGCCGCACGCGCACTGGCGCGGCTGGCTGGCCGATTGGCGCGGCTACGACGCCGCACAAAATCGTTGACAGCCAAAAAGCAAAGGCATAGATTGACGTTCATGCGCCGATTTGACACAGCTTGCGGGCGCTTAACAAATGCCAGCTAAAGCGTAAAACCGGTAAACCCGCTTGCGCTCTTAGTCGCCGGCGGGTTTTGTTTTTCCGGCATAGGCAGTTAAGCGGACAATCGCTGCGGATCGATGCATGCGCCGCGTTTCCCCGACACCGGGGCAAACGCGGCAGGCGCCGAGTTAATGACAACTTGCAGGGCGCCCAAAAATCCTGCTAAAGCGTCGCCGGCGGATACCCCAGAACCGGCGCGCCAACCGCGACCCGACTGGAGAACCGCCATGTACGACTGCCTGCAAGATAGCTATACCGATTTCTCTTTTGCCAATTTCGACGCCGTGGGAAGACCTCGCCCCCTTTGCGGCAGCCTGAGCGCCTCGCCGCTCACGCCGACCGATGCCCCCGCCCTGCAGCAGCTGGCGGATTTCGCCCATGAGCTGGGCTATGAACTGGACCGCAACGGCGAGCATCTGACCGTGCAGGACATTTCGCTGCTGGACGCGCTGAACATCAATGCCCGCTTTGGCGGTGAATTGTTGATCAGCTGCGATCTGCGCCGCGATCCGCCCGCGCGTTTCTGATTCCGTCTCGAGCGCTCCCGCGCCGCCGGGAGCGCCCTGCGTTCCCGGCACACGCCATGCCGCCCCATTGTCATGGCGCGGCAAAGACAAGCTCGCCCCTCAGCCGGTATAATGGCCAGTTCTCCGTGCCACTTCAGCCCTACTCCCATGCTGTTTGAAATCAATCGCGCCCCGCGCGGGGCCGTGCTGCAGGAAGCCCGTCAAATCAGCCGGCTGGCGCTGCCGATGATGATCGCCCAGATCGCCCAGGTCGCCACCGCCTTCGTCGACACCGTGATGGCCGGCCGCGTCAGCACCGACGATCTGGCCGCCGTCTCGCTGGGCGCCAGCGTGTTCATCACCTTCTACGTCACGCTGATGGGCATCGTCACCGCGCTCAACCCCATCCTCGCTCACCAGCTGGGCGCCGGCGAGCACGACAAGTTCAAAGACACCGCGCGTCAGGGCCTGTGGTTCGGCCTGCTGATCGGCCTCCTCGGCGCGGCGATGATGGTGGCGCTGGAACCGGCGCTGCGGCTGTGGCTGCACCTGCCGCCGGAAGTCATCGACAAGGTGATGCTGTTCATCACCGGCGCCGCCGTGGGCATGCCGGCGGCGATGACCCACCGCGCGCTGCACGCCTACGCGTCCAGCCTGGGCCGGCCCAAGGCCATCATGGTGGTCAGCCTGCTGGCGCTGGCGCTGAACATACCGCTCAACTACATCCTGATCCACGGCCTGTTCGGCCTGCCCAAGCTGGGCGGCGCCGGCTGCGGCTGGGCCACCGGCATCGTGTTCTGGTTCAATTGCCTGGCCTTGCTCGCCTATGTCAGCTGGCACCGCAACTTCCGCCAGTTCCGGCTGCTGGAGCGGCTGCGCGGCCCGGACTGGCGCATGTACCGCGGCTTTCTGAAGCTGGGCGTGCCTATCGGCCTGTCCTTCTTCGTCGAAGTCAGCCTGTTCTCCTTCATCGCGCTGCTGATCGCCGAGCTGGGCACGGTGGTGGTGGCCACCCATCAATCGGTGCTCAATTTTTCCAGCATCATCTATATGCTGCCGCAGAGCGTGGCCACCGCGATGTCGGTGCGCGTCGGCCACCATGTCGGCGCCGGCGACTATCGCGCCGCCCGCTTCAGCTCCGGCGTCGGCCTGTTGCTGGGCCTGAGCATGGCCTTCTGCGCGATGCTGGTGGTGCTGCTGTTCCGCGAGCCCATCATGCGCATGTACACGCCGGACCCGCGCGTGATCGCGATGGGCGCCACCCTGCTGCTGTTCGCCGCCGTCTACCAATTGACCGACGCGGCCCAAACCATCGCCTCCGGCGCGCTGCGCGGCTACAAGCTGACCACGGTGCCGATGATCATTCACATCCTGTCGTTCTGGTGCGTCGGCCTGGGCCTGGGCATCACCCTGGGCCTCACCGACTGGCTGACCCCAAAACCCATGGGCGTGTTCGGTTTCTGGACCGCGCTGGTGATCAGCCTGAGCGTGGCCGCTCTGTTCCTGACCCGCTATCTGGCGGGCGAAAGCCGCCGCCGCCTGCATCGACAACTTCAAACGGAACCGGCGCCATGAGCCTGACCTTCTGCCACGACTATCCGCTCAAGCCGCTGAACACCTTCGGCATGGACGTGCGCGCGCGTGATTTTTGCCAGCTGGACACGCTGGCCGAGCTGCCGGCGCTGCTGGCCAGCCCGGCCTATCAAGCCGGCCCGGTGCTGTGGCTGGGCGGCGGCAGCAATCTGCTGTTCACTCGCGACTACCCCGGACTGGTGGTCAAATTGGCCCTCCGCGGCATCCGCTTGCTGGAACAGAACGGCGATGAAGTGATCGTCGAGGCCGCCGCCGGCGAAAACTGGCATGCCTTCGTGCTGCACACCCTGGAGCAGGGCTGCTACGGCCTGGAGAATCTGAGCCTGATCCCCGGCACCGTCGGCGCCAGCCCGATCCAGAACATCGGCGCCTACGGCGTCGAGGTCAAGGACCACATCCACCAGGTGATCTGCGCCGATCTTGAAAACGGCGGCGCGCCGCTGACGCTTTCCGCCGCCGAGTGCCGCTTCGGCTACCGCGACAGCGTGTTCAAGCACGAGGCCGCCGGCCGGCTGCTGGTCGTCGCGGTGCGTTTCCGCCTGTCGCGCGCGCCGCGCCTGCGCACCGGCTACGGCGACATCCAACAGGAACTGGCCGCAGCCGGCGTCACCACGCCCACGCCGCTCGACGTCAGCGCCGCCGTGGTCCGCATCCGCTCCAGCAAGCTGCCCAATCCGGCCCAACTGGGCAATGCCGGCAGCTTCTTCAAAAACCCCGTGGTGCCGACGGAACAGGCGCAAGCCTTGCTGGAACGCCATCCGGCGCTGCCGCACTACCCGGCCGCCGACGGCAAGACCAAGCTGGCCGCCGGCTGGCTGATCGATCAATGCGGGCTCAAGGGCCATCGCGACGGCGACGCCGGCGTGCACGCGCGCCAGGCGCTGGTGCTGGTCAACTACGGCGCCGCCAGCGGCGAACAAATGCGCGCGCTGGCCGCCAAGGTTCGCGCCGAGGTCAAACTGCGCTTTGGCGTGGAACTGGAGCCGGAGCCCATCATTCTATAAACCGTCGCGCGCAAGCGCGCCGGCGTTCAAGCAAGCGAGGCACAATGAACTCTTCTGTCGACATACTGGTGTTTGATCTGGGCGGGGTACTGGTGGACTGGGACGGCATCAACCCCTTGGTGAAGCTGTCCAATGGCAAGCTGGACAGCGAGCAGGCCCGGTTGTTCTGGATGAATACCCCGTGGATCGCCAAACTGGACACTGGCGCCTGCACGCCGGAAGCGTTCAGCGCCGCCATGGCGGACAGCCTGGGGCTGGACATGGACGCTGCGGAGATGACCGCGCAACTGGACAGCTGGCTGCAAGGCGCCTTCCCCGGCGCCGATGAAATGCTGGGCCAGTTGGCCAAACGGCACCGGCTGGCGGTGCTCAGCAACAATAATGCGCTGCACTGGGACAAGATCGAACGCGAGTTCGGCCTGTTGCACCATTTCGAGCGCTTGTTCGCCTCCCATCTGATCGGCCTGCGCAAGCCCGATGCCGCGGTCTACCAACACGTGCAGCGCGAACTGGGCGTCTCGGCGGAACGCATCGCCTTTTTCGATGACAATATTGAATGCGTGGACGCCGCCCGCCGCGCCGGCTGGCAGGCCTTCCACACCAAGGGCCTGGACCAGGTGCAGGCCGCGCTGCGCGCCAACGGCTGGCTGGAAACCGTCTAACAAACCTGTTCAAAGTCTGCTGCGCTTCGTGAGACGTGGCACGGTGAGTACCGCTTCGGAATGCTCATTTACTACTTGTAAACTCCGCTTCCTCAGCTGTTTTCGCCTTGTCTCGCTCTTGCTCGCGCGCCTTTGAACAGGCTCTAAAGCTAGAACAGACCGCCGGCCTTGCAGAAGATCGCCACCACCGTCAGCAAGCCGATCAACCAGGACAGCGAGCGCAAGCTCGCCTGATCGGCCAGATACAGCAGGCCATGGGCGATCCGCGCCGCGATGAACACCGCGGCGGCGAGATTCAGGAAGGCCGGCGGCACATGCATGCCCCAGCCCACCAGCACCGCGGCGGCATAGGTCGGAAACGCCTCCCAGGCATTCTGCTGCGCCCAGTTGGCGCGCAGCCGGTAGCCGCCGACCTGTGCCATCGCTTCGCGCGGCTTGTGGTTATCCACGCGCGAACCGGCCTTGGCCACTCCGGCCCAGATCAGCGGCAGCAGCGCCGCCAACAAGATGCTCCATAACGCAAACGACATAACACTCTCCTCCAAATGTCCATCTATCAAGGCGCGCGGCGGCTGCGCCCAAGGTAACGGCCATCGTCAAACGTCGACATCCAGGCGGGCCGGTACACCACCAGCACCGCCGCCAGCAAGCCGGTGGTGAACGCCTCCGACCACGATAATAAAAAATAGAACGGCAGCGTTTCCTCCAGCAACTGGTCCCACGGATAGGCGCCGGCCAGGCCCAGCGCCAGCAGGCCGCTCAGGCCGGCGGCGAACATGCCGGCGCCGCCGGCGAGAAAGCCGTTGACGAAGACATAGACGAACAGATTGCTGGGCAAGGCGCGCTGGCTCAAGCGCAGCACGGCGCCGGACAGGGCCACCGGCGGCAACACCATGGTCAGCCAATTCACCCCCAGCGCCGCCGCGTCGACCTGCCCGCCCAGCGCCAAGGCCAGCAAGGGCAGGCTCAGCGCCAACAGCGCCAGCCACGGCCCCATCATCAGGGTGAACAGCCCGGCGCCCAGCAGATGAAAGGACAGCCCCGGCGCCAGGCCGCCGCGCAACAACCACAAGGCCAGCGCCAGCACGCAAGCGCCCATCCAGGCATTGCCGGCGGCCGGCGGCAGGCTGCGCCAGGCGACTCGCCGCGCCGCCAGCGCCAAAACGGCGGCCGCCGCGACATTGCTTGCGCCAAGCGCGATTGCGGGGAAAAACTGTGCGGGCAAATCCATGGCCTACCTGTCGCCAAATTATCCATTCAGAATGATACCAGAGCGCATGCCACCAAGATGCCGCATTCGGTACAATGGCGTTTTCTTGGAGAGCACCGTATGCCCGTTCTGCCCGCCCACCACTTGATCGCCCAGCAGGTCGCCGCCGCGCTGGCCGAAGACATCGGCCGCTGCGACTGGACCGCCCAGCTGATTCCAGAACGCGAGGACGGCGCGGCGCGCGTCATCGCGCGCGAGGCGGCCACGCTGTGCGGCCAGGCCTGGTTCGACGAATGCTTCCGCCAGGTGGACCCCCGTTGCCGGGTGGAATGGCTGGCGGCGGAAGGCGCCGAGCTCGCCGCCGGCGACGAGTTGTGCCGTATCGCCGGCCCGGCGCGCGCGCTGCTGACCGCGGAGCGCTCCGCGCTCAATTTCCTGCAGATCTTGTCCGCCGTCGCCAGTGAAACCCGCCGCTACGTCAATGCCGTGGTTGGCACCCACTCCCGCATCCTGGACACCCGCAAAACCATGCCCGGCCTGCGGCTGGCGCAAAAATACGCGGTAACGGTGGGCGGCGGCGACAATCAGCGCATAGGCTTGTTCGACGGCATCCTGATCAAGGAAAACCACATCATGGCCGCCGGCGGCATCGCCGCCGCGCTGCAGGCCGCGCAGCGGCTGGCCCCGACCGAGGTCAGCCTGCAGATCGAGGTGGAGACGTTGCAGCAGCTGGACGAAGCGCTGAGCCACGGCGCCAAGCTGGTGCTGCTGGATAATATGTCGCTGGAGCAAATGCGGGCGGCGGTGGCGCTCAACGCCGGCCGCGCGCAATTGGAAGCCTCCGGCGGCGTGGATTTCGACAGCGTGCGCGCGATCGCGGAAACCGGCGTCGACCGCATTTCGGTGGGCAAGTTGACCAAGGACGTCCGCGCCATCGATCTGTCGATGCGCTTCACCTGAACCGCGGGCGGGGCCGCCCTGTCGCCCCCGCCTGCCTAGCGCTATAACGGGTTCATAACTCCCAACCACGAGCGTCATGGACTTCCACCTCCGCAAACGGAACAAACGCCCGGCCCGCTACGCGATCTGGGGTTCCATCCTCTTTTTGTTCGGCACGCTGGCCATGGTGGGCCTGGAATTGCTCAACACCTACCGCCAGGAGGAGGAGAACGCGCTGCGGCAGGCCAGCGGCCTCAGCCAGCTGCTGGCGGAACGCCTGGCCGCCGGCATCAGCGAAGCCGGCCTGATCCTGCAAAGCAGCGGCCAGCTGCCGCAAGTGCAAACGCTGCTGCACACCGGAAAAAGCAGCGAGAGCGAACAGCAGAAGCTGTTCCAGCAGCTGCAGCTGCAGCTGCAGCTGGCGCCCTATCTGAGCCAGATAGAAATCATAGACAGCGCCTGCCAGGCCATCTTCACCAGCCGCCAGGCCAATCTGGTGCGCCAGCCGCACAATGAGTTCTGCCGCTGGCTGCACCGCAATGAAAACCCGGAAAACAACTACACCGCGGCCCAGCACAATCCCGAACAGCACGGCATCGCGCTGGCCAGCAAGCTGCGCGACGACGAAGGCAACGTCATCGGCATGGCCACCGGCATCATCGCCAGCAATTTCTTCCAGGACGAGGTTTCGCGCGTCACCGTCGGCGAACACGGCGAAATCCTGGTGTTGGACCAGCGCCAGTTGATGGTGGCGCGCTGGCCCAAGCCGCCCAAGGGGCTGGAGCAGCAGCTCCGCCCGCTGCAACCCAGCAAGCTGTTCAGCCGCGATGGCGCTCAGGCACAATTCAGCGCCCCGTCCAATGTCGATGGCGCCACCCGGCTCTACAGCCAGAGCCAGACCGGCCGCTACCCCTTTCAGGTGGCTGTGGGCATCGCCCGCAAGGACTTCACCCGCACCGTGCAGGAAAAAGCCGTGCTGGCGCTGCTGGGCTGGCTGTTCATCGCCGGCATGACGCTGCTGGCACTGCGCAACTACCTGTCCAATCTGCGTCAGCATGCGCTGCTGAGCCGCAGCACCGACCTGATCCGCCAGAGCGAGGAAGAAGCCAAGCTGATCCTGGACACCGCGCCGCTGGCGCTGCTGCTGGTCAATCCCAGAACCCGGCGCATACAGCGCGGCAACGCGCTGGCGCGTGCAATGCTGCAACTGCCGCCGCGCGCGCCCGACACCAAGGAGGATTCGGACATCCTCAACCTGCCGTTCCGGCTGCAGCCGCTGGAGCAGTGGCTGGAAGCCGGCAGGGAGATAGAAAGCCAGGAGATCGAGCTGGAGCTGGAAGACCAGAGCCGGCTCTGGGTGATTGTCTCGCTGCGCCCGCTGGGCGAACGCTCGCCGCCGTCCACCCTGGTGGCGCTCTACGACATTTCCTCGCGCAAGCAGTTGGAGCAGCAATTGCAGGAAAGCAATCAGCAGCTGAGCGAAATGGCCGCCACCGATCCGCTGACCCATTTGTACAACCGGCGCTATGCCGACATGATGCTGAAGGACGAGATCAGCCGCTGCGAACGCTATGGCCAGTCCATGACCATCGCGGTGTTCGATATCGACCACTTCAAGCAATTCAACGACCGCCACGGCCACCAGGCCGGCGACAATGTGCTGGTGGCGGTGGCCAATGCGCTGACCGACACCACGCGCAACACCGACATCTGCGCGCGGGTGGGCGGCGAGGAATTCCTGGTGATTTTCCCCTGCACCCGCTTGCGCGATGCGCAGAAGGTGATGGAACGGGTGCAGGTGGTGCTGAGCCAGACCCGCTTCCCGCTGGTGGACCAGAGCGTGACCTTCAGCGGCGGGCTGACCGACTGGCGCCCGCACGACACGCCGGAATTGATGCTGGCGCGCGCCGACCGCCTGCTTTACGAGGCCAAGGTGGCCGGCCGCAACATCCTGTTCAACGATCTGGACATGATCTGAACGGCGGCGCGTCCTGCCCGGCCACGCCCAGCGCATCGGCCAGCAGCCACAACATCGCCGCGGTGGCGCCCCAGATTCGGTGGCGCTGCCAATCCAGCGACATATAGGCGCGCAATTGGCCATCGTCACCGCGATGGCTGTGGCGCTGGTAGGCGCCGGTATCCATCAGCAGCGGCAGCGGCGCCTCGAACACCTCGGCCACTTCCCCCGGCTCCGGATGCAGTTCGAACGGCGGCAGCACCATGCCCACCACCGGCGTGACCACGAAGCCGGTGATCGTCACATAATCGGGCAGCCTCCCCAACAGGCGGACGCGGCCGGCCTCCAGCCCGGTTTCCTCCCAGGTTTCGCGCAGCGCGGCGCGCTCGGCCGAGCCATCCTCCCGCTCCAGCTTACCGCCGGGAAAACTGACCTGGCCGCCATGCGCCGGCAGGTTTTCCGCGCGCCGGGTCAGCAATACCGTCGGCCCCTCCAGCCGCCACACCAGCGGCACCAGCACCGCCGCTGGCCGCAACCCGTCATCGGCCGGACGGTAACTCAAATCGCCCACCCTGCCGGTAAAGTCATAGCCGGACAGCCGACCGCTAATCCAGTCGGCAGCCTCTCCCGCCTCCATCGACCACATATTGTTGTCCCCTGCCCGTCCGCGCCGTCCAATGATTATGAGCAGCGGCGCCATTGCTCCATCTTAGGCCAAAGCGCGGCCGCGCAGGCACCGCCGCCACGGCTTTTAACAAAAAACTCCCACTTGCTGCGAGATGGACAAAAAAAATGCCAGGCTGGTAGCCTGGCATCCTTGTGAGCATTTCCGCTCAGCGGCGCATCGAGTCGAAGAATTGCTGGTTCGACTTGGTGGCCTTGATCTTGTCCTGCAGGAATTCCATCGCCTCCAGATCGTCCATCGGATAGAGCAGCTTGCGCAGCACCCAGATGCGCTGCAGCTGGTCCTGCGGAATCAGCAACTCTTCGCGGCGAGTGCCGGAGCGGTTGATGTTCAGCGCCGGGAAGATGCGCTTCTCGGCCATGCGGCGTTCCAGATGGATTTCGCTGTTGCCGGTGCCTTTGAATTCCTCGTAGATCACATCGTCCATGCGGCTGCCGGTATCGATCAGCGCGGTGGCGATGATGGTCAGGCTGCCGCCCTCTTCCACGTTACGCGCGGCGCCGAAGAAGCGCTTCGGGCGCTGCAGCGCGTTGGCGTCCACACCACCGGTCAACACCTTGCCGGAGGCCGGCACCACGGTGTTGTAGGCGCGCGCCAGACGGGTGATGGAATCCAGCAGGATCACCACATCCTTCTTGTGTTCCACCAGGCGCTTGGCCTTCTCGATCACCATCTCGGCTACTTGCACGTGGCGGGTGGCCGGCTCGTCGAAGGTGGAGGACACCACTTCGCCCTTGACCGAGCGTTGCATCTCGGTCACTTCTTCCGGGCGTTCGTCGATCAACAGCACGATCAGCACCGCTTCCGGGTGATTGGCGGTGATGGCGTGAGCGATGTGCTGCAGCATCACGGTCTTGCCGGACTTGGGCGGCGCCACCAGCAGGCCGCGCTGGCCCTTGCCGATCGGCGAGATCAGGTCGATGATGCGGCCGGTGATGTTTTCCTCGGCGCGAATCTCGCGTTCCAGCTTGAACTGCTCGGTGGGGAACAGCGGCGTCAGGTTCTCGAACAGAATCTTGTGCTTGGAGTTCTCCGGCGCCTCGCCGTTGACCTTGTCCACCTTGACCAGCGCGAAATAGCGTTCGCCATCCTTCGGGGTGCGGATCTCGCCTTCGATCGAATCGCCGGTATGCAGGTTGAAGCGACGAATCTGCGACGGGCTGACGTAGATGTCATCCGGGCCGGCCAGGTAGGAGGTGTCCGGGCTGCGCAGGAAACCGAAACCATCCGGCAGCACTTCCAGGGTACCTTCGCCAAAAATGCTTTCGCCTTTTTTGGCCTGGTTTTTCAACAACGCGAAGATCAAGTCCTGCTTGCGCAGTCGGTTGGCCCCGTCGATCTCGTTGGAAATGGCCATTTCAACGAGCTCGGAAACATGAAGATGTTTTAGATCAGATAAGTGCATAGCAGCCGTAGGTCGACTCGGTAACGATTTAGCGGAACGCTGAATTCGGAGGGTGGCGTAAAAAATGGAACGGGCAACGCGTCAATCGCTACCCGTTTTGAGATTTTGCTGGAGAATAGACGCTTTACAGTTGGCTGTCAACGAAGGCGGTCAACTGGCTCTTGGCCAGCGCCCCCACCTTGGTGGCGGCCACTTGGCCATCCTTGAAAATCATCAGCGTCGGGATGCCGCGGATGCCGAATTTCGGCGGCGTCAGCTCGTTCTGGTCGATGTTCAGCTTGACCACTTTCAGACGGCCTTCGTATTCCTTGGCCACTTCGTCCAGGATGGGAGCGATCATCTTGCACGGACCACACCACTCGGCCCAGTAGTCGACCAGCACCGGCAGGTCGGCTTTCAGCACATCGTTATCGAAACTGTCATCGCTTACGTGGTGAATAAGATCGCTCATGGTTTCCTCGCTATATATATTTGGCGCAACTGCTCAATTGATGTGTGATGGTAACAAGCACGGAGGACCGGGGCAACCGGAAATCCGGCGCCGAGCGCCCGCCGCGCGCTTCGCCATTTCCTTATATAGCATGCCCGCGCCCGACAATGCCGCTGCTGAAAACCCAAGGCTTCGGTATAATGCGCAGCTGTTTATCCCGAGAAGGACGCCAAATGGGCTTTCTGCAAGGCAAAAAGATTCTGATCACCGGCATGATCTCCAACCGCTCCATCGCCTACGGCATTGCCCAGGCCTGTCATCGCGAGGGCGCGGAACTGGCATTCACCTATGTGGTGGACAAGCTGGAAGACCGCGTGCGTGAAATGGCCGCCGACTTCGGTTCCAAGCTGGTTTTCCGCTGCGATGTGCAAAGCGACGAAGAAATCAACAAACTGTTTGCCGATCTGGGCAAGGAATGGGACGGCCTGGACGGCCTGGTGCACGCCATCGCCTTCGCCCCGCGCGAATCGCTGGAAGGCGATTTCCTGGACGCGCTGAGCCGCGAAGCATTCCAGACCGCTCATGAAGTTTCCGCCTACAGCTTCCCGGCGCTGGCCAAGGCCGCGCGCCCGATGATGCAAGGCCGCAACGCCGCGCTGCTGACCCTATCCTACCTGGGCGCGGTGCGCGCGATCCCGAACTACAATGTGATGGGCCTGGCCAAGGCCAGCCTGGAAGCCTCGGTGCGCTTCATGGCCGCCAGCCTCGGCAAGGACGGCATCCGCGTCAACGGCATTTCCGCCGGCCCGATCAAGACCCTGGCCGCCGCCGGCATTTCCGGCTTCTCCAAGCTGCTGGCCATGGCCGCCGGCCAGTCCTGCCTGCGCCGCAACGTCACCACCGAGGAAGTGGGCAATACCGCCGCCTTCCTGCTGTCCAATCTGTCTTCCGGCATCACCGGCGAAATCACCTATGTCGACGCCGGCTTCAGCATCAATTCGCTGAACGCGCCCGAAGCCTGATTCAATCGCGCATCTGGAAATGGACCCGCCGGGTCCATTTTTTTTGCCCGCGCCCATGCACCTCCACTATTGCCCGCCCTAACCGCCCAAGCGCAGCAGGCTTTGAACGCCGGCCAAACTCGCATCAGTGCCGAGAGCCCAGATCCCTGTCCTCCCCCGTCCCGGCCAGCATATGCGTCAGTTCATCGCAGGCGACCACCCGGCCGTCGCGCACACGGAACTCGGCGATCACCAGCATGCGCACCTGGCTGCCATCCCGCTTGTCGGCGGCGACGAGATGGCGGGTGAACACGCGTTCGCCCTGCTCCGCCCAACTCAGGATTTCAAGGCCGACCCGGCCGCACGCCTGTTTCAGATGGCGCAGGTGCTTGACGAAATCGGCGTAATCCAGGCTGCGTCCATCCGCCTGCTGACGGTATTCGGGATGCACCAATTGCGCCAGCCTGGCTTCGTCCAGCTCCGGGCGCAGCAATGCGCATTCGAATAATTCGCGCACCAAGGCGATTGCGGTGTTCGACATAGTCACTCCTGTATCAATGGATAGGACGCGGCCGCCGGAACAGCCGCCGCGTGCCGCCAGTATCGCCGCGTCCCGCCATGACTCGTTATCGCTATAATGCCAATCAATATCTCAAATAGGCCAAAGCATGTTGCTCTCCGCCGCCCGCATCCGCCACGACGATGCCGATCCCGAAGCCTGGCACTGCCATGACAGCGGCCAGCTCAGCCTGCTGCGCCAAGGCGTGTTGAGCATAGCCACCGCCAACGGCCGCCTCTGGCTGCCGCCGGGCCACCTGGCCTGGATTCCGCCCGGCTTGCGCCACGCCTCGCAGCGCCACGGCCCTATCGACGGCCTCAGCCTGCACTTCTCCGCCGCGGCCTGCTCCCGGCTGCCGGCCGATGCGCTGGCCATGACCTGCGACGCGCTGGCGCCGGCCATCATGCGGCGCGCGTTGGATTTCGCCGCGCCGCCAAGCGACCGCGAGCACAGGCTGCTGGAAATCTTGCTGGAGGAAGTGGCGGAATCGCCGCCGCTGCGGCTGACGCTGCCGCAGCCCAGCGACCCGCGCCTGCGCCGCATCGCCGCCGCGCTGACGCAAGCGCCAGACGATGCGCGCTCGCGCGACGCCTGGGCGCAATGGGCCGGCCTCAGCGGCCGCAATCTCAGCCGCCTGTTCCCGCAGGAAACCGGCCTCAGCTTCCAGGCCTGGCGCCGGCGACTAAGGCTGCTGAGCTCGCTGGAATTGCTGTCCGCCGGACAGCCGGTCGGCATCGCGGCCTGGCGCTGCGGCTACGACAGCCCCAGCGCCTTCATCGCCGCCTTCCGCCAGGACTTCGGCTGCACGCCCGCCCAGTTGCTGGCCCGGCGCCCGGACGCCTTCAGCGATAACTATTGTTCTTGAACTGATTGAACAGCCGCACCCGTTCACGTTGCAGCGCCGGCGGCACCCGCCCCTGGCTGCGCAGCCTGGCCATCGTCGCCGCGTCCGGATAGAGGTTGCGGTCCGCCGTCAGCGCGCGCTCCAGCAGCGGCCGCGTCGCCGGCACGGCATTGGGGTAGAACAGCTCGTTGCTGATCTCCGCCATCACTTCCGGCCTCATCATGAAATCGATGAAGCGATGCGCATTGTCCGGATGCGGCGCGTCCTTGGGGATGGCGAAGGTGTCCATCCACAGCTCCGCCCCCTTGGACGACAGCAGGTAGCGAATCTTGCGCGGACTCTTGGCCTCGCTCGCGCGACGCGCGGCGATGTAGGCGTCGCCGGAATAAATCATCGCCACGCAGACCTCGCCGTTGACCAAATCGTTGATGGGCGCGGAAGTGAACACCCGCACATGCGGCCGCGCCGCGCGCAGCAGGCCGGCGACGGCGGGCAAGTCTTCCGGCCGGTTCAAGGCCGGGTCCTTGCCCAGATAGATCAGCGCCTGCACCACCACCTGGCTAGGCGAGATCATCATGGCGATGCCGCAGCCGCTGAGCTTGGCCGCATAGGCGGGATCGAACAGCAGCGCCAGCGCGTCGGCCGGCAGCGGCTGACCACCCAGCGCCCGCCGCACCCGGTCTTCGTCTATGGCCACCGAGGAGGTGCCCCATAGATAGGGCACCGCGTGGCGGTTGCCGGGATCGGCGGCGGCCAGCTGTCGCAGCAGCGCCGGATCCAGCTGGCGATAATTGGGCAGCTTGGACTTGTCCAGCGGCTGAAAAACGCCAGCCGCCAGCTGATTGCCCAGAAAGCTCATCGACGGCCCCACCACATCGTAGCCGCTGCGGCCGGTCAACAACTTGCCCTGCAGAATTTCATTGCTGTCGTAGACATCGTAGCGGACCTTGATTCCGGTTTCGCGCTCGAAGCGCTGCAAGGTGCGCTGCCCTATGTAATGGCTCCAGTTATAGACATTGAGCACATTCTGTTCCTCCGCCTGCGCGGCCAGCGTCCATATCGCCAGACACGCGCCCATCACCATGGCTCGCCACATCGCGTCCCCTCCTTTAAGAGCGGCTAACAAAACGCCTGATGCTGCGTTGCGTCGGCGCGCCTTGCTCAGCCGTGAAACTGACTTTTGTTAGCCGCTAGGCCAGCAGGGCTTCCAGCGCCGACGCCAGCCGCGCCGCGCCTCGCTTGCTCCAGGCCGGCGCGCCGCCGCTGGCGCACAAGCGCTCTTCCAGGGCGTAGCCGCTGCGCACCAGGTGGTAACCCAGCCAGGGAATCGGTTCCGGCGCCCAGCGCCGCACCCGCTCCAGCCCGCCTTCGGTCGATACCCAGGGCATGGCGGTCAACGGGTCCGGCCGCTCCAGGATCAACTGCGCCAGCGTGCGCCCCATCAGATTGGCCGCGCCCACGCCTTCGCCGCCATAGCCGCCGGCCATGGCGAGGCCGGCGCGCCGGTCGTACAGGACATAGGGGGTAAACGCGCGCGCCACGCCCAGGGTGCCGCCCCAGCGGTATTGCACCGCCGTCGCGCCCAGCGCCGGGAACAGCCGGCGCAACAGGCGCTCGCGCCAGCGGAACGCTTCGGCGTCGGGGTCGAAATCCCACTGCACCCGACCACCCAGGCGATAACCGCCGCGCGCGCCGAACACCAGCCGGCCATCGGCGCTGCGCTGGCCGTAAGTCACCATGCGGCTGAGATCGCCAAACGCTTGCCGCCGCGCCAGACCGATCTCATCCCATTGAGCCGTCGACAGCGGCTCGGTGGCCAGCAACAAACTTTGCACCGGCAGCAGGCAGCGGCTCAGCGCCGAGAACTGGCTGGCGGCGCCTTCCAGCGCCGGCACCACCACCCGCGCGCTCAGCTCGCAATCGGCCAGGTAGAGCTTGCCCGCCGACCAGCGCCGGACCGGGCTATCCTCGTGGATGCGCACGCCCAGCGCCGCCACTGCCCGCGCCAGACCCCACGCCAGCTTCGCCGGGTCTATCACCGCGCAATGCGGCGAATAAATCCCGCCGCCGACGCCGCTGACACCCAGTTGCGCCGCCATCTCCGCCGCGTCCAGCCAGCGGAAATCGGCTTCGCCATGGCCGGCCCGCCGCAATTGCCGCAACCAGTCGCGCCCCATCGCCGCCTGCTCCGGATAGCGCGCCGCCGCGTACAGCACGCCGCCATGAGCGAAGTCGCAGTCGATGCGCTCTCGCGCCAGCACCGCCGCCACCTCGTCGACGATGCCGAACAGGCTCCGCCTGGCCTGCTCGCGCGCCGCGCCTTGCAGGCTCAGCAAGTGGCGCTCCTGCTGGGCCAGGCC
>NZ_JAJOHW010000125.1 GCF_021129195.1 Chromobacterium aquaticum
CCGCCAAGCTGGCGCGGGTCGGACCGCATCTGCCGCCCGCGGAGCAAGTGCGCGCGCTGGCGGCCCAGGCCCAGCTCCACCAGCTGGACTGAGAGCCTGTTTACGATCGGCCGCAACGAACAACACCAGAGGAAGACAACATGAACCTGCTCGCCATCATCGCCTCCGGCGACCGCAGCACCCAGGGCCGCCTGGCCGCGGAAGCGCTGCGTCAGGCCGCCCTGCAACAAGGACACCAGCTCAGCGTGGAACTGGACGGCGCGCCGCCGCTGAGCGACGCCGACATCGCCGCCGCGCATGGCCTGCTGCTGGTCGACGCCGCCGCCCGCCCGGCGCTGACCGCGCTGCCCAGCCGCGCCGTCAGCCTGGATCTGGCGCTGGCCGATCCCGCCGCCGCGCTGCGCCAAGCCGCCGATGCCGCCTTGAACCGGACGGCGGACGCCGCGCCGCTGTTCATCGTCGCCATCACCTCCTGCCCCACCGGCATCGCCCACACCTTCATGGCCGCCGAGGGGCTAAGCCAGGCGGCCCAGGCGCTGGGACACCGCATCCGCGTGGAAACCCAGGGCTCGGTCGGCGCGCAGAGCACGCTCAGCGCCGGCGAAATCGCCGAAGCCGACCTGGTGATCATCGCCGCCGACACCCAGGTGGAGCTCAGCCGCTTCCACGGCAAGCGCCTGTTCCAAAGCGGCACCAAGCCGGCCATCAGCGACGGCCAGGGCCTGCTGCGGCGCGCCCTCGCCGAGGCCGCGCCCCACCTGGGCGCCACCGCCGCGCCGGAAAAACCGGCCAGCGAGCGCAGCGGCCCGTACAAGCATCTGATGACCGGCGTGTCCTTCATGCTGCCCTTCGTCACCGCCGGCGGCATCATGATCGCGCTGGCCTTCGCGCTGGGCGGCATCTACGCCTTCGACGACGCCCACAAGGGCACGCTGGCCTGGGCGCTGTTCCAGATCGGCGCCAAATCCGCCTTCGCGCTGATGGTGCCCATCCTCGCCGGCTACATCGCCTACTCCATCGCCAACCGCCCGGGCATCGCGCCCGGCATGGTGGGCGGCATGCTGGCCGCCAGCCTGGGCTCCGGCTTTCTCGGCGGCATCATCGCCGGTTTCATCGCCGGCTACGGCACCGACTGGCTGAACCGCAAGATCCAGCTGGGCCGCAATCTGGACGGCCTCAAGCCGGTGCTGATCCTGCCGGTGCTGGGCTCGCTGCTGGTGGGCCTGTTGATGATCTACGTGATCGGCGGCCCGGTGGCCGCCTTGCTGGGCATGCTGACCGAGGCGCTGAAAAGCCTGCAGGGCAGCAGCGCGCTGGTGCTGGGCGCCATCATCGGCGCGATGATGGCCTTCGACATGGGCGGCCCGGTCAACAAGGCCGCCTACGCCTTCTCCACCGGCCTGATCGCCAGCCAGGTATATACGCCGATGGCCGCGGCCATGGCCGCCGGCATGACCCCGCCACTGGGCATCGCGCTGGCCACCAAGCTGTTCGCCGACCGCTTCAGCGCCGACGAACGCGAGGCCGGCAAGGCCGCCGGCGTGCTGGGCCTGGCCTTCATCAGCGAAGGCGCCATTCCCTTCGCCGCGCGCGACCCGCTACGGGTGATCCCGGCGCTGATGCTGGGCTCGGCCGTGGCCGGCGCCATTTCCATGCTGGCCGGCGTGGAACTGAAAGTGCCGCATGGCGGCGTGTTCGTGCTGCCCATTCCCAACGCCGTCAGCCATCTGGGCTTCTATCTGCTGGCGCTGCTGGCTGGCACCGCCATCACCGCCCTGATGCTGCGCGCGCTGAAAAAGCCGGCGCCCACGGCGGCGGCGACAGCCTAGGCCCCGCCGCGCCAAGCCCGGCCCATCCGGCTACGGATGGGCTTTTTCATTCCGCGCCGCCACCCGCCTCCTTGCCGCCCCGCCCGCTCCCGGCTATACCGACGAAGGGCGACGACAGCGGGAGCAACCATGAGGCGTGTGTTGAGCATGCTGTTGTTTTGCGGGGCGGCCTGGGCGGCCCAGCCGGAAGCTTGGCGCATCGCCGGCGATATCCAGTTCGCCCCCTACAGCTATCAGGGCGAGGCCGATGCCAGGCCACAGGGCCTGGACGTGGAGCTGGTGCAGGCGGTAATGGCGGAAACCCGGATTCCCTACCAGCTTCACCTCTATCCCTGGGAGCGGGTCAAACAGATGCTGGGCAACGGCGACGTGGACATGGCCTTCCAGTTCGCCGGCACCGCCGAGCGGCGCAACCAGTACGAACTGGCCGGCCCGATACGCACCGGTCGCACCGTTTTCATGGTGCTGAAGCAGCACTCGCTGCAAAACTGGAGCACCCTGGGCGACCTCGCCCCCTTCACCGTCGGCCAGGTGCATGGCTATGCCTACGAATCCTCCTACGACAAGGCTCCGCTCAAGCGCGACGCCAGCGCCACCAATCCCGAGCAACTATTGCTGATGCTGCTGGCTGGCCGCATCGATCTGATCGTCGGCGATCGCGGCCAGCTGCTCTACTACGCGCGCCAGCTGCGCGCGCTGCCGCATGTGCGCATCCTGCCCAAGCCGCTGGTGGAAATGCCGCGCTTCGTCGCCTTCGCCAAGGGCGACAGCCGCGCCGCGGCGTTCAACGCCGCGCTGGCCCGGCTGCAGCAAAACGGAAAACTGCAAACGATTTACAACCACTGGCAGCAATGAACAGCCCGCTTCCAGGCGCGAAAAAGCCCGGCCGGCGCCGACAGGCGCCAAACCGGGCTTAAGCCGGACGATCTACAAGCAGCCGGCGGTGCCGCCGCCCACATTCAGCCTGGCCGCCGCATTGCCGCGCAAGGACATCACATTATCCTTCAAGGACTGCAGCCGGCGGCCGTTGAACTCGTGCGCCAGCTCGCGCGCCGCGCTGCCTTCCGCCTCCTCCGCCGCCTTGGGCAGATAGGATATCTTGATGTCGGACACATAGTCGGTCTGATTCGCCAATTGCTGGCGGATCACATTGTCGCAAGACGCGCACGGCGCCTGCGAAATATAGCCGACCATGCGGCCGCCACGCGGCACCGCGCCGTCCAGAATATCCTTCTCGAAGGTTTTCAAGGCCTTCAATTCCGCGTCCGTCGCCTGCTGGCCTATGGTGGCGGACAGCTTGCCGTTGGGTACGTTCACATTGGTGGCGGCCTTTTCCACGCTGCTCTGGCGCAGATAGCCGGGATAGGCCTTGTGGCCGGCGGAATTGGCCTCGTAGAGCAAATCGGCGGTGTCCTGGCCGGACATCGCGTTGTAGACGCGGGTGCCGCCCGGATAGTTGTACTCGAAGCGGGCCACGGTGGCCCCGCGCCATTTGGCCGCCAGGTTCTTCAGCTTGGACGAGGACGGCGGGTTGGCCTTGGCCGCGCCGCTGACGCCGTTGACATGGTACTCCATCGCGTTGACCAATTCGCCCGGCACCAGGCTGTTCTTGTCGCTCACCTTGCTGATATCCACCGTCGCCCCGGCCAGCGCCACCTGGGACAGCGCCAGCATCAGAACGGCGGCGGCCGCCGCGCGCGCTTGCTTGAATGTATGCATCGTCATGATTTCAATCCTGTTCGCATCGCTTGATCGCCAAGCTCAAATCCGGCAGAAGCGGCTGAGATAGCCGGACTCGCTGGCCGCCACTTCTTCTTCGGTCAAGGCCGCCTCGGCCCCCAGCTCGGACGCTTCCAAGGTGGAGAAGAACTCCATCGCCGCCATGCCCTCCATCAGCAACGCAATCGGCAGCAATAGCTTGGCCAGGCGCTGGAAACCGCTGCTTTCCCGCTCGGACGGCGGATGCGGCTTCATTTGCTGCTGATAAAGCTTGCGATACCAGTCGCTCAGCTTCTGGTCGGTCATATTGGCGTAGCACAGCTTGCCGCTGCTCTCCGGGTAGAGATTCTTGCCATCCTTGGCGCAGGGGAAGTCGAACAGATAACCCTTGCGGTCCTGGTAGGCCGCGGCCAGGCGCGCCACGCGGAACTGCGCGGCCGGTTGGAACTGGCCGTTCTTGAAGCCGGCCGAGTTGAAGCGAGTGCGCCGCACCTCGTTGTGCAGCAGGTTCATCAGATAATGCTTGTCGTACTCGGACAGGCTGTTCACGCCGGTGGTGGCGCCGCTCAGATAACGGTCCAGCACCTCCTTGCGGATGCCGTTCTGCAACTGCTTGGCCGCCGGCACTTGCTGCGTCGCGTCGCGCAGCAGCTGCGCCGCCACCGCGAACTTGGCGGCGATGGTGCTATAGCCATAGCCGAACACGTCCAGGCTCTTGTAGAAGATGTCGCCGTCCACCCCGGCCTTGAAGGCATTGGCCAACACCAGCTTGTCCTCGTCCTGGCGGTAGCCGGCGCGGCCGCGCTTGAGGTCCACGTCCACGCCCGGCAAGGCCTTGTTCAGGCCCGCCTCGCTGGCGAACAATTTGACCGAATCGTCCAGCGTCAGATTGACGCGGTGATAGCGGTTGAAATCGCTGAGCGCGTTATTCCACTCTATGGAGTTGATGATGGGCGGCTGGAGATTGAGTTCGGAATAGACCGAGCCGGGGGTTTTCAGAAACTCACCGGCGATCTTGTCGCCGCCGAGATCGGCATGGCTGCGGTTCTTGGTCTTGTAATACAACACCGACTTCAACAAGGTGTCGGGCACGAAGCTGGCGGCCATCGCCGGCGACGTCAGCAGCAGGCTGGCGGCTGCCAGGCCGCACAAGCAGCGCGAACGCCGAGTAGTGCTTTGGGTCATCACGGACTCCAAGTGATTATCAACAGGAGGTGGGCATGATCGGCTTTCGGAGGTCGGTTTTAGAACCTGTTTACGATCAGCTGCGCGTCGGCGATACCGCGTTGAAACCGAGCTCCGTGCTCATGTACCACGAGTACATTCCGCTTTTCGCTCGTTTCCGCCTTGTCTCGCCTTAGCTCGCGAGATCGTGAACACGTTCTTAGCCCGTCCAAAAATAAGAGAAACATGAATTGCTAATGGACATGAGCGTAAAGCCGGGGCTCCGCCGGAAATTGCAAAAATCGCTCATTGCGCATAAAACACAAAAAAACCAATGCCAAGGGCAATAAAAAACCGCCGCAAGCGGCGGTGGTGATTCATGCCTGTAGCGGCGGACGCTAGGCCGCCGGCCACAATCGCGGCTCCAATTCGTCGAACCAGGCCGCCAACTGGATATAGGCATCGCTCCAGCCGCTGCTGATGCTGACTTCCTGCAAATAGCAGGTGGGCGCGAACCAGCGCACCAGCGCCGACCGCTCCGGCAACTGGCCGGCGCGCAGCCGCGCCAGCTCCGGAACCACCTCGGCCAGCGCCTGTTCCGCATCGCGCCACGATGTCCACATGAAGTCGTTGTCCGGCAAGGCCAGCAACTCCTGTACCGCCTCGACGATACGCAACATCGCCTCCAGGGGCAGACCGGGGTCTATGCCCTGTCGCAGCAGACCGCGCGTGATCGGCAACGTCATCGATTGTTCTTCCATGCTCCCTCCTGATCAAACTCGACCAAGCATTGGCTCATCAGCTCGCGCGCCACCGCGAGCCAAGGCGCTCCGGCCGCTGCGGCCTTTCAAGACCAGTCAAAGGTCAACAAGGCCACCTTGCTGTCCGGTTCGTAGAACAGCAGGATGGTGTCCGCGCCATTGGCGACGTAATCGTACCCGGTCACGCAGGCGACAAAGCGGAAGCGCTTGCCGTCCGGGCCTATCGGCACCACGTTTTCTTCGTCCTCCTCATCCAGCGGCAAGGCGCTGGGGCTGGTCCAGTTGCCGCCGTAGACGCCGCCGCCCAGCTGATCGATCAGATTGGATGGTTCATCGGCGCTGAAATCGCTGTCCTCGCTGATGAAAGGGCCGCCGACGTAGTGCAAGGCGCCCAGACGCCGATAACGCGCTTTCGCCGCCTGGTAGGACGCATGTTGCGCTGCGCAGTGCTCGCGCAGCCAGCCATGCTCGTCTGCCGCGTCCGCCGGTGGCGGCTCCGGCATGTCCTCCGCCAGGAAATAGCGGAAATCGCCCAGCAAATGGTAGCGATTGGCCTCATCCAGGCGGAAAGCCAGCCAGTTGCTGGCCAGATAGTCATTATGAAACGCCTCGCTGCCGTCGCCGACATAGCCATCGCAGGGCTCCACCGGCGCCACCAGGTGAATCCAGCCGGACCAGGCGGGATCGACGGCGGCCAGGTCTATGGACACGCAGGGCAGCAGATGCTTGGCGTATTGCCGCACCGGCTCGGCGAACACGGACTCCGGTTCCGGGAACACTTGCAGAAAGGGCTGCGGGGTCTTGATGTCGTTCAACATGATTCTAAAGATATCCTGGTCAAGCGCGGCGGCGCGCCGCCGCGCGGAAGCGATAAGCCAATAGCGCGAGCGCGTCATTATCCACATCCCGCCATACGAGATGAATACATTTTGCGGCCTCCGCCGGCGCCGCCCGCTCGCGCCGCTCCGTGCCGCCTTGACCCCCGCGAGAGCGCTCGGCACTATTTCAGCGTGCCGCCAAACCCGCGGCGCCCAGATCATCAATCTGGCCTCGCCACCGCGGACCGGACGCCAACAGCGTCTTGTCCCCGTCCCAGAACCATCCGTCCTTCCTTAGGACGTGTTTACGATCTCGCGAGCTAAGGCGAGACAAGGCGGAAACGAGCGAAAAGCGGAATGTACTCGTGGTACATGAGCACTGAGCTCGGTTTCAACGCGGTATCGCCGCCGCGCAGCAGAGCGTAAACAGGTTCTTACCGGATAGACCATGGGGGGCATCGGGCAAGTCCCGAGCCCCAATACCTTCACGCCAGTCTGCCCAGCCCTCCGACCCGGATGCGGCTAAACCTTGTTTCAGGAGAGAGCGCATGTCAGTCAAACTCCCACTCCGTCGGCACTATCGGCCCGGCACCAAGCCGGTGCCGCACCAGGAGCTGCCCTTCGTCGCCATCATGCCCGGCCACTTGCGCCAGCATTGCTGGCAAGTGCCGCCCGCCGACAATTACCACCAGGCCTACCGCATAGGCCGCGAGTTCGCCGGCCACTACATCCAGTATNNCATCTTCGACTACATCGACCGCGTCAACACCAGGGAGGAAGCGCTGCGCGAGATGATGGGTTCACGGCCGCGAAATATTAAATAAATTAATAATAATCAAGGTCGCCGCGCATCTGCGCCAGTTTTGGCACAGTCCGCGGCGACGCTGGCTGAATCCGGCCACGCCCTTCCCCTTCGACCCATATAAATCAGTCGTTTGCGCCCCAGGCGCGCTGGCACGCGCCTTGCGTAATAAATCAGACCGCAGCGCAAGGCCGCGCCGCTGAAATGCAAACGTCGTATAAATAAAAGGTTGCCGAGCGTAGCCCGGCTCCCTACTCACAAAGGAGAAACATCATGCAAGGCATCCGCACCTGGTTCTGTCTCGCCGCCGTCAGCGCCGGCATCTCACTGTCGGCCCAGGCCGCCGACGTGGTCAGGCTGGGCAATCTCAAGTTCGCTCACTATGGCGCCATCAGCTATATGAAGGAAATTGCGCCCAAGTACGATCTCAAGATCGAAGAGCGCATGTTCGCCAAGGGCATAGACATCATGCCCGCCATCGTCGCCGGCGAAGTGGACATCGCCGCCAGCGCGGCGGACGCGGCGGTGGCC
>NZ_JAJOHW010000126.1 GCF_021129195.1 Chromobacterium aquaticum
TCGCTGCTGGGCGCGGAGGCGGGCGGTGCGCTGGTCGCGGGCTGGAACGCGGCGGCCCGGCGCGCGGACGAGACGGCGCGCCAGTGCCTGCATCGCCGTTTTGAGGCGCAGGCGCGCGCGCGCCCCGATGCTGTCGCGCTGCAATGCGAGGGCGAGGCGCTGACTTACGCCGAACTGGATCGCCGCGCCAACCGGCTGGCCTGGCGGCTGGACGCCGCCGGGGTGCGCGGCGACACGCCGGTTGCGCTGGCGTTCGGGCGCGGCGTGGACAGCATCGTCGCGATACTAGCGGTGTTGAAGGCGGGCGCCTTCTATGTGCCGCTCGATCTCGACCATCCGCCGGAGCGTCTCGCCTGGATACTGGAGGATATCGGCGCCGGCGCGCTGATCTGCGGCGAGGAAGCGCGCGAGCGCTTCGGGGACTTCGGTGGGGTTCTGATCGGGATGGGGGATGCGGCGGAGTCCGGCGAGCGCGAAGACGCGCCGCCGCCGCGCGACACTTCGCCCGCCGACCTGTGCTATGTGATCTACACCTCGGGCTCGACCGGACAGCCCAAGGGCGTGTGCGTGGAGCACCGCAATGTGGACCATCTGTTCGCGGCGACGCGCCGGAGCTACGGCATCGGACCGTCGGATGTGTGGACCCTGTTCCATTCCTACGCCTTCGACTTCTCGGTATGGGAAATCTGGGGCGCCCTGCTGCACGGCGGGCGGCTGGAAATCGTGCCTTACCGCTGCTCGCGCACGCCGGAGGAATTTCTCGCGCTGCTGGAGCGCGAGGGCGTCACGATGCTGAGCCAGACCCCCAGCGCCTTCAAGCAGCTGCTGCGCGCGCTGGGCGACGCGCGGCGGCCCTTGCCGGCCGGTTTGCGCCATGTGTTCTTCGGCGGCGAGGCGCTGATTCCCAGCCAGTTCGCCGCCTGCCTGGGCGAGGAGAGCGGCGTCGCGCTGGTCAATCTCTACGGCATCACCGAAACCACGGTGCACGTGACCGAGCGCGTGCTGGGCGCGGGCGACGCGCTCTCCTCGCGCAGCCCGGTGGGCCGGCCCTTGCCCGGCTACCGCGTCTACCTGCTCGACGCCGCCGGGCATCCGGTGCCGCCGGGCGTGCCGGGCGAAATTTACGTGGGCGGGGAGGGCGTGGCGCGCGGTTATCACAAGCGTCCCGAGCTCGACCGCGAACGCTTCATCGCCGACCCCTTCCTGCCCGGCGAGCGGCTTTACCGCAGCGGGGACCTCGGGCGCTGGGACGCGGGCGGCGAGCTGGACTATCTGGGCCGCATCGACGAGCAGGTCAAGATCCGCGGCTTCCGCATCGAACTGGGCGAGGTGGAGGCGGCGCTGGCCCGGCACCCGGACGTCGCCGCCGCGGCGGTGATGGTGGACGAGGCGAGCATAGACGGCCACGCGCAGCTGGCGGGTTTCGCGGCGCCGCGCGAGGGCGCGTCGCTCTCTCCCGCCGCGCTGCGGGACTGGCTGGCGCAGCGCCTGCCGC
>NZ_JAJOHW010000127.1 GCF_021129195.1 Chromobacterium aquaticum
CAAGGCGAAAACCGCTGAGAAATGAGCATTTCGAAGCCGTACTCACCCTGCCACGTCTCACGAAGCGCAGCAGACTTTGAACAGGCTCTTAGAAGAGGTTTGTGATCCGTCGCTCCGCCGCGAGAGCGGCGCGCGCCGTCCAACTCATGCTCAAACTTTCAACACGGCGGATCAGAAATATCGATTGGCGCGCGGCGGCGCTCAGTGGCGCAAAAAGGCGAACAAGGCCACCAAGGCGATACAGGCAATCAGCGCCGCATGCAGCAAAGCCTCCTCCTGGCGCGCGCTGGGCCGCCATTTGAAGTGGCGCTTGGCGTCAGCCAGCGGCAACTGAGGAGAAAAATGCTGGTAAACAGCGCTGTGACTTCGATCTGCGGAATCAGGATGGCCGCTTTTCATGAGAAATAACTCTGAAGTTGTCGGGTGTAAGCAATTTTACACCCGCCACTCTATGCTCTTTACATTTTTTATACAAGCGCGGTGAGCTGACCGTTGGGCACGGCGATTTTCCGCGCCCGGACTGATCCAGATCAAATTCCGCCGGCTCTCCCTTCAAAACCCATCAGCACATTGACCGCATTGACGCCGATATCGTCCACCATATAACCACCCTCCATCACGAATAGCGTGGGCAAGCCCAGGCCACCCAGGGTTTCGCCCAGGCGCAGGAAGTCCTCGCTCTCCAGGCGGAACTGGCTGATCGGGTCTTCCTTGAAGGTGTCCACCCCCAATGACACCACCAGCGCGTCCGGCGCATAGGCGGCTACTCTCCCGCAGGCGTGGCGCAAGGCCTCGCCATAGGCCGGCCAGCCAGTGCCATGCGGCAGCGGGTAATTATGATTGAAGCCCAGGCCGGCGCCGGCGCCCGCCTCGTCGCGATGGCCGGAAAAATATGGATAGGAAGATTTGGGATCGCCATGCAGGGACAGGAACATCACATCGTCGCGCTGGTAAAAAATGCTCTGCCCGCCATTGCCATGGTGGTAATCCACGTCCAGCAGCGCCACCCGGCGCGCGCCGCCGTCCAGGCAGGACTGCACCGCGATCGCGGCATTGTTCAGATAGCAATAGCCACCCATATACTCGGCCGCCGCATGATGGCCGGGCGGACGGCACAACGCGAAAGCGCTGCTCTCTCCGGCCAGCAAGGCGTCCATGCCGGTCAATGCCAGGTTGGCGCTGGCGCTGACCGCGCGCCAAGTGCCGGCGGTGATCGCCACGCCAGCGTCCATCGCGTAGAAACCCAGCTTGCCGTCAATGAACTCCGGCTCGATATCGCTGCGCAGGTCGCGCACCGGCCAGATCAGCGGCAAGGCGTCGTGACTGCGGCCGGTGGCCGCCCACTCGTCCCAGGCTTGCTCCAGAAAACGCACATAGCGCGCGCTGTGCACCCGCGCATAGCGCGCGCTGTCATACTCGCCCGGCGCCGCCACCGGCCCCAATCCCATCGCCCGCACCCGCGCCAGAATGGTGTCCGCGCGCCCCGGTTGCTCGAAACAGGGCATCAACACCCCGTCCTTCAGTTCGCAACCGTGATGCAAATGATGCGCATCGCTGTAAATCGTCAGCATTCTCCACCCTCCCTTTAATCGCGATAGCGAAAGTATGCGCCCAGGCCATGGCAATAGTTTTGCTTTTACGCCTCCCATAGCGCTAATCTGGAGCAAGAATAGACTCTTAAAAAGCGATGATTGAGCATGAATAGACTCAAAACCCCGCTGGATGATACCGATAAAACACTGCTGCGCTTGCTGCAGCAAGATGGCTCCCTGTCCAACCCCAAGCTGGCGGAGCGGCTATCCCTCAGCGTCACGCCGTGCTGGCGGCGGCTGAAGCGCCTGGAGGAAGCCGGCTATATCAAGGACTATCAAGCCAATCTGGACCGCCGCAAGCTGGGCTACGATGTGCTGGCCTTCGTGCGGCTCAGCTTCGGCGAGCACGCCGACGATGCGCCCAACCGCTTCGAGCTGCAGATGCAGGAACGCCCGGAGGTGCTGTCCTGTCACAAGATCACCGGCGACGCCGACTACCTGCTGCAAGTGGTCGCGCCCAGCCTGGATGCCTACAGCGACTTCATCGAAACCGTGCTGCGCAAGACGCCCGGCCTGCACGCTATTCATTCCAGCCTGGCGCTGCGCGAGATCAAGGCCGGCAGCCGCTTGCCCATCTAGCCCTGGAAACCCGCCCATGATCATCGTCCATCATCTGAATAATTCGCGCTCGCAGCGCGTGCTGTGGTTATTGGAAGAACTGAACCTGCATTACCGGGTGCAGCACTACCAGCGCGACCCGGTCACCCTGCTCGCGCCGCCCGAACTGAAGGCGGTGCATCCACTCGGCAAATCCCCGGTAATCTGCGACGGCGAGCTGACGCTGGCGGAATCCGGCGCCATCATCGAATACCTGGTGGACAGCTATGGCTCCGGCCGGCTCAAGCCCGCCGCCGGCACGCCGGAAAGCCACGACTACCGCTTCTGGCTGCACCATGCGGAAGGCTCGCTGATGCCGCCGCTGGTGATGAGCCTGGTACTGTCGCGGCTGGAACAGCCGCCGGTGCCCTGGTGGCTGCGCCCGCTGGCACGCAAGCTGGCCGCCGGCGTCCGCGGTGCTTATCTGCAACCGCTGCTGACGCAGCTGCTGGCTCATGCCGACCGGCAGCTGGCGCGCACCGGCTGGTTCGCCGGCGCCGCCTTCAGCGCCGCCGACATCCAGATGAGCTTTCCGCTGGAAGCGGCGCGCGCGCGCGGCGTCTTGAACGCCGAGCACCCTCGCGCGCTGGACTTCCTCTGCCGCATCCACGCGCGCCCGGCCTACCGGGCCGCGCTGGAACAAGGCGGACCTTACGCTTATGGCGCGGATTGAACCTCTGGCAATTGCCGCCTATATCAAACCACGTCAATAAAATCGCGCCACGCCAGCATGAAATAAGGCCCGCCCATTTTGATTCCTCATGCTCGTCGCTTATTTAGTGTTGCGGCGCACACAAAAGCACAAAAAAGTTTGATTCAGGATTGCCTAGCACCAAAAAGCCCCCTATAATCCCAGCATCTTAAATACTGCAAAGGTTCATCGTGGACAACGACGGAAGTAGTCGATCTTGTATCGCAACGCCGTCTTGCAGGATTTAGCAGACTCTCTTCTCTGCCACATCCTGCAATGACAGGGTGTGGTGTCTAAACATCCGGATTAAGACTCAACAGCGGCACGCCTGATCAAGCCGCCGGAAGCATCCGGACCCCAGGCCCAAGGGCCAACCCAGACATCGCCAGACTCGCGCCACGCGGGCGTCTTATCCGCCTGATCGCGCTTGACCGCCCCTTTACGGCGTTTGCCTTCGGATTTCGTCGCGTCCTCCTTGCATCGCAACGGGGGGAATACCATGCGCTTGATCGCCAAACTGGCAAACCTGCTGCGCCCGGGCAAAATCGCCGCGCCAGCCGCCGTTTACCAATTGAATATTTTCTGCGTGCACGCCGATCTGACCATGCTGCGCGTGCAAGCCGCCAAGCAGCTGCATGCACACGGCTTGGAGGTGGAACGCATCGCCTTGACCGCCGGCGACAATGAACTGGCCTGTCTGAGCGTGCTGTTCGCCTGCCCTGACGCGGCCAGCCGCAGCCTGAACCAGCTGGCGGCTCATTTCTGTCAGCTGCCGCAGGTCAATCGGGTGCACTGGGCGCGCCATGCGCAACGCCCGCGCGTGCCCAACCGCGCCTTTCTATTGGCCCAGCGGGCCAATCTGGCGCACTGAACGCTCACTTGGCGGCCACCGGTCGCCTGATAACCGCCGCCCGGGGATGCCCCGGCGCCACTTTAAATCGCAAACGCTGCCCGCCAGCAGGAGGTTCTGATGTTGATTGAAGACCCTGAACCGCGACCGTGCCGGCCCATGGCGAATTGCTGATCTGAGCCTCTCCCTTATTGCGACAGCGGGACTGGCCAATTAGCCGCCACCGACCATCGCAAACGACCATTGGATTTATTTTCATTTCTGCGTCTATAAAACACAGAAGAGAATAATGCTGCCTGTCGCATTTTCAAATAGAAAATGAGGGAGTGAAATATGCGCCCGAATAAACTGGCTTGGTTATTTAATTACCTTGTCCGCAATCCAGCCAAACGCCAAAACGAAACCAGCTGCCACCTGAACGTGACATGCGACATCCCGGTGATTACCGCGCTGCGCAAGCAATTGTTCTGGGAAATGCACATGCTGGGCCTGGCGGCGACCCAAGTCACCATCACGCCCGCGGCCAGTGCCGGGCAAGCCTGCCTGAGCGTGAAGCTGGAATGCCCGCCCGCTCTGCGCAAAGCCTTCAATGAAATGGCCTTGCGCCTGAGCAAGATGCCGGAAATCCATCGCGTGCGTTGGGGTCGCCGCAAGTCGGAACCCCGCTCGCCGGCCCGACGCTGGGCCATCAGCGCCTGAAGCATTCGAATCCATCCTCCAATAAAGGCCAGCCATGTCTGAAGAACCGGAACCTCGATCTTGCAGACCCGAGGCCGCCCGCCCCGCCTGATCTCCGCCGCCTGACGGCGGCGTGAGCGGCGCGCGCGCCTCGCCTCCGTCAAACCAAGCCCTGTTATTGCATGCCGCAAGGCAGGGGGCGGCACGTCCGCACGCCGCGGACGTCCATCGCCAGGAGATCGCCATGAACGACATCATCCGCCACAACATCCGGCCGCAGCGCTACCAGCTGTCGGTCATCTGCCCCACGCAGGCGGTCAAATCCGTGCGCAGGGAAATCCGCAGCGCCGCGCAGGGACACGGCTTGAAAGTGTCCAGCTGGAACGAAACCCTGCTCGCCGGCGAATGCCACGCCTCCGGCGAGCCGGCCAACTGGATGCTGGCCACCGAATTCCGCTCCCGCGGCGATGCTTCCATGCACTTTCTGGAAGCCGTCATGCAGCGGCTGGGCAATCTGCCGCTGACCCGGGTGCGACTGGACATCCTGCCCGGGCACAGCCGCCCGGAGTGGTCCAACACCGTGCGGCCGCTGGCCCTGGGCTGAGCCGCGGGCGGTCGCCGATTCAACTCCCTCTCTCCATCCAATTTACAAAGGAAACACCGCATGACCGACGACAGTTACCCGCTACCGCCCGCCCTGCACACACCGACAACAAGGCAGGCGGGCGCCCACTTCCAAACCAGAATATCCGCGACACCCGCTGCGCTGCGCCCGCCAGACATCCGTCCCGCCTGACCCGGCGAAGACCGATGCTGCGCCGGGCCCCGCGCAGGAGACATGAAATGACGAAACACACCACCAGCCGGCACAAGCTGAAAGGCTATGTCGCCACCCCTGGCGCGAAACAGGAAAAACCGGCCATCCGCGCGGTACAGGAAGCCGAAAGCTCCGTAGAAGAAACCCTGCAACATGTGCGCGGCCATCTCGACGGCCTGACCATGGCGGAAGCGCATCAGCGCTACGCCCAGTTCGGCGCCAACGAAGTGGCCCACGACAAGGCCCCGCACCCGCTGATCCAGCTGGCGCAGGCCTTCAACAACCCCTTTGTCATCGTGCTGATGGTGCTGGCCGCCATCAACTACTTCACCGACGTTTACTTCGCCCAGCCGGGCGAACAGGAATGGACCGGCATCATCATCCTGGTGACCATGATCAGCATCAGCGGCCTGCTGCGCTTCTGGCAGGAGTTCCGCTCCGCCAAGGCGGCGGAAAAGCTGAAATCGCTGGTGCGCAACACCGCCACCGTGCAGCGGCGCCCGGCCAACGGCAGCAGCCCGATCCGCCAGGAAATCGCGATGAGCGAGCTGGTGACCGGTGACATCGTGCACCTGCAGGCCGGCGACATGATTCCGGCCGACATCAAGCTGATCGAATCCCGCGATCTGTTCATCAGCCAGGCGGTGCTGACCGGCGAGGCCTTGCCGGTGGAGAAGTACGACACCCTGGGCTCGGTGGCCGAAAAGTCCGCCAATGGCCAGATCAACGGCGACGCCGAGCTGCTGGACCTGCTTGACCTGCCCAATATCTGCTTCATGGGCACCAATGTGGTCAGCGGCAAGGCTTCCGCCATCGTGGTGGCCACCGGTACCGACACCTATTTCGGCTCGCTGGCGCGCAATGTGGTCAGCCACAAGCGGGTGGAAACCAGCTTCGACCGCGGCGTCAACAGCGTGTCCTGGCTGCTGATCCGCTTCATGCTGGTGATGGTGCCGGTGGTGTTCATGATCAACGGCCTGACCAAGGGCGACTGGATGTCCGCCCTGACCTTCGCGCTGGCGGTGGCCGTGGGCTTGACCCCGGAAATGCTGCCGATGATCGTGTCCGCCAACCTGGCCAAGGGCGCGGTGGCGATGGCGCGGCGCAAGGTGGTGGTCAAGCGTCTGAATTCGGTGCAGAACTTCGGCGCGATGGATGTGCTGTGCACCGACAAGACCGGCACCCTGACCCAGGACAAGATCATCCTGGAACACCATTACAATATCCATGGGCTCAAGGACGAGGGCGTGCTGCAACTGGCCTGGCTGAACAGCTTCCACCAGAGCGGCATGAAGAACCTGATGGATATTGCCGTGGTGGAGCACGCCGATGAGCTGGGCAGCCGCGTCAAGCCCAGCGGCTATAGCAAGGTGGACGAAATGCCGTTCGACTTCGTGCGCCGCCGGCTGTCGGTGATCGTGGAAAACCAGCGTGGCCGCCAGTTGCTGATTTCCAAAGGCGCGGTGGAAGAAATGCTGGCCGTCTCCAGCCATGTGCAGGACGGCGAGCAAGTGAAGCCGCTGAGCGAGGAAGATCGGGCCGCCCTGCTCAAGCGCAGCCAGGACTACAACGCCGAGGGCTACCGCGTGCTGCTGGTCGCCACCCGCGACATTCCGGCGGAAGAAGCCAAGCGCAATTACAAGACCAATGACGAAGCCCAGTTGGTGGTGCGCGGCTTCCTGACCTTCCTCGACCCGCCCAAGGACTCCGCGGCGCCGGCCATCCGCGCGCTGAAGGAATACGGCGTGGCGGTCAAGGTGCTGACCGGCGACAACCCCATCATCACCGCCAAGGTATGCCGCGAAGTGGGCCTCAGCCCCGGCGTGCCGCTGGTGGGCAAGGACATCGACCAGATGGACGATGTGGCGCTGTGCAGCGCGGTCAAGCACACCACCATCTTCGCCAAGCTGACTCCGCTGCAGAAATCGCGCGTGGTCAAGGCCCTGCAGGCCAACGGCCACACCGTCGGCTTCCTGGGCGACGGCATCAACGACGCGCCGGCGCTGCGCGACGCCGACGTCGGCATCTCGGTGGACAGCGGCGCCGACATCGCCAAGGAAACCGCCGACATCATCCTGCTGGAAAAGAGCCTGATGGTGCTGGAAGAAGGCGTGATCAAGGGGCGCGAAACCTTCGGCAACATCCTGAAGTACCTGAACATGACCGCCAGTTCCAACTTCGGCAATGTGTTCTCGGTACTGGTGGCTTCGGCCTGGCTGCCGTGGGAGCCGATGCTGGCGATGCATCTGCTGATCCTGAACCTGATCTACGATGTATCGCAGATGGTGCTGCCCTGGGACAAGATGGATCCCGAGTTCCTGAAAAAACCGCGCAAATGGGAAGCCGACAACATCAAGCGCTTCATGCTGTGGATTGGGCCCACTTCCTCGGTGTTCGACATCACCACCTATGCGCTGATGTGGACGGTGTTCGGCGCCGGAGCCGCCTACTACGCCGGCCAGGCCCAGGGCATCAGCAGCGGCGGCGCCGACATCATGCACTCCGGCTGGTTCATCGAAAGCCTGGTGTCGCAAACCCTGGTGGTGCACATGCTGCGCACGCGCAAGATCCCCTTCCTGCAAAGCACCGCCTCGCTGCCGGTCCTGCTGTCCACCACGCTGGCCATCCTCATCGGCTGCTACCTGCCGTTCTCGCCGCTGGCGGACAGCATAGGCTTCGTCAAGCTGGACAGCAGCTACTTCTGGTGGTTGCTCGCCACCATGCTCGGCTACATGACGCTGGCCCAGACGGTGAAGACCATTTATATCAAGCGTTACGGCGGCTGGTTCTGAACCCTGCCCGCGCGCCATCCCTCAGCCCCGCTTCGGCGGGGCTTTTTGCGCGCGCCGCTCCGCCATTCACAGCCCGGCTCCGCGCTGGCACAATTCCCCGCTCCACAACCCCCATCCAAAGGAGAAACCATGCCCAAACCAAGCTTGCGCCGCGCCCAACAGTGCTTCAAAAGCCTGCTCGCCCTGTCCATCGCCCTGTTCGGCCTGCTGGCCGCCAGCGGCAATATGCTGGACTACGATAGCAATTGGCAGTTCGTCCGCCACGTGTTGGCGATGGACAGCATGGAGCCCTGGTTCGGCGGCCAGGCGCTGAAGAGCCGCGCCATCACCGATCCCGGCTGGCAGCAGGCCGCCTACCTGGCCATCATCGCCGGCGAGCTGCTGTTCGGCCTGCTGTGCGCCTGGGGCGGCGGCCAGATGCTGCGCGGCGCGCTATGCGGCCGCGAGGACGCCTATCTGCGCGGCAAGACCTGGTTCACGCTGGGCTGCATTCCGGCGCTGCTGGTCTGGTATACCGGCTTCGCGGTGATAGGCGGTGAATATTTCGCGATGTGGGCCAATCAATGGAACGGCCAAATGAAGGCCTATGCCTTCATCGGCTTCATCCTGCTCAGCCTGGTGCATCTATCGCAGCCGGAAGCGGCGGCGGACTAAGCTCGCGGGCAAGCGGGCACCCCCTCGTATATCATGAACCATGCCAACTCCCTCGCCCGCGCCATGATTGCCCGCCGCCGCCCCTTGCCCGCCCGCATCAGCCGCGGGCTGCTGGTTTTCGTCGCCGCCGTGCTGCCCCTGCTGGTAATCACCCCCATCGTCTATTGGCAGGAAAGCCAGCGCCTGCGCCAGCAAGCCATCATCCAGGCCGACCAGGCGGAAAACATGCTGGACATGATGCTGGGCTATGCCGAGCAGGCCGCTGACAAGGTGCTCCCGCTCACCGGCCGGACCTGCGGGGCGATCGAGCAAGAGTTGCGCCGCCAGGTGACTGTGGTGCCCTTCATCCGCAGCGTGACGCTGGAGCGCAATGGCGTCCTCTATTGTTCTTCGCTGTTCGGCGTCTACCATCAGCAAACCTCGCCACCGGAGCCGGCGCGGCCGGGCCAGAACCTGCTGCTGCTGCCCGGCAACGCGCTGACGCCGGGACGGCCGCTGATCATCTACCGCAAACGCCCCAAAGAAATCGCCGTGCTCATCGCCATCGACGGTATTCATTTGCAGTTCAGCCTGGACATGGCCAGCGATCATGGCCCGGTCTATATGCAGGTGGGGCGGAACTGGATCGGCCCCGATCACGCGGTCCACGCCGGCCCCAGCCCCCGTTTCGACCTGGTGACGATAGAACAGCAGTCCGCCCACTACCCCTATAGCGTGATCACCGGCTTTAGCCGCCGCGATCTGTATCGCCAGCTCGGCAGCAGCTATGAGCTGGTGTTTTTCAGCATGGCGGCGCTGGGCCTGGTGCTGGCCGCGGCGCTGCAATGGCAGTTGAACCGGCCGGCCTCGCCCACCGTTGAGCTGCAGCGCGCGCTGGACAATGGCGAATTCGAAGCCTTTCTACAGCCGGTGGTGCGCGCCGACGGACTGGCCTGGCACGGAGCCGAGGCGCTGATGCGCTGGCGTCACCCGCGCGATGGGCTGATCCGGCCGGACCTGTTCATTCCGCGCGCCGAGGACTGCGGCATGATCGTGCCGATGACGCGGCGGATGATGCATCAGCTGGCGCGCGCCCTGGGCCGGGCCGGCTTGCCGCCGCAGTTCCATCTGGGCATCAATATCACCGCAGCCCATTTGCGCGACGACGCGCTATTGGACGACTGCCGGCAGTTCCTCGCCCATTTCCCGCCTGGCGGCCTGAATCTGGTGTTGGAGCTGACCGAGAGAGAGATGGTGGAGCCGACGCCGGAAGCCTGCGCGCGGCTGCAGCGCTTGCGGGAGCTGGGCGTGATGATAGCGATAGACGATTTCGGCACCGGGCATTCCAGCCTGGTGTATCTGCAGCAGCTGCCGCTGGACGGCATCAAGATAGACAAGAGCTTCACCGCCAGCATAGGCGCGGACGCGCCATCCAGTCACATCGTGGACAGCGTGGCGGAACTGGCGCACAAGCTGGAATTGCAAATCGTGGCGGAGGGCGTGGAGACCGAGGCGCAACGCGCCTATTTGAGCCGGCTGGGCGTGGGCTGGTTGCAAGGTTATCTGTTTGCCAAGCCCATGCCGCTGCAGGAGTTTCTGCAGCGGCCGGAGCTGGACGCCGTGCGCGCGGCGGCGTCCGACATTTAACGTCGGCTTTCCTTGCAATCGCCCAGCAACACCTTATCGGCGATCTCATCGCGCAGCGTGCCTTCCGGCCCCTTGGTCCACCAGCTGTATTGCTCGGCCGCGTATTTGGCGCCGGAGCCGGACACCACATTGCTCAACAACAGGGTCTTGCCGGCGATAGGCAACACCGCAAAGCTCTGACCGTTCTTGGCGTTGTAATACTTGACCTTAAGCTTGGCGCCGTCGGCGCAGACATAGTTGACGACCTGGCGCTGGCCGGCCGGAATCTCCGGCAAGCTCAGCGGTTTGGCGATGGCGGCCGCGCCGCTCAAGGCCAGCGCGGCGAACAATAGCGATTTCATTGTGCAAACTCCTGTTTTCAACGCCGCCGGCATCCGGCCGGCGGCGAAGGGGGTAGACCCCGGCACGGTGGCTTCGTTCGCCAGCGCCATGAAAAAGCCCGCCGGCAGGCGGGCTGGAACGGCGCGGCGACGGCTCAGCCATGCATGCGCGCGAAGTCCTGCATGAAGTTGGCCAAGGACTTGACGCCCTCGATCGGCATCGCGTTGTAAATGGACGCGCGGATGCCGCCGACCGCGCGATGTCCTTTCAACTGGATCAGGCCGTTCTTGCGCGCCTCCAGCAGGAAGGTTTCTTCCAGCCCTTCTTCCTTGAGCCGGAACACCACGTTCATGCGCGAGCGGAACGGCGCGTCGATATGGGTGTGATAGAAACCGCCGCTGGATTCGATCACATGGTTGAGCAGGCCGGCCTTTTCCTCGTTGCGGGTGGCGATGGCCTTGACCCCGCCCTGCTCCTTCAGCCATTTGAATACCAGGCCGGAGATATAGATCGGGAAGGTCGGCGGCGTGTTGTACATCGAGTCGGCGTCGGCGTGGACCTGGTAGTTGAGCATGGTGGGCAGGTCGGCGCGCGCCTTGCCCAGCAAGTCTTCGCGCACGATCAGCACCACCAGGCCGGACGGGCCGATATTCTTCTGCGCGCCGGCGTAGATCAGGCCGAACTGGCTGACGTCCACTTCGCGCGACAGGAAGTCCGAGGACATGTCGCAAACCAGCGGCACCTCCGGCAGGCTTTGCGGCACGAAGGGGAATTGCAGGCCGCCTATGGTCTCGTTGGAGGTGTAGTGCAGATAGGCCGCCTTGGGATCGCGCTGCCAGCCGGCTTCGTCCGGCACATAGGCGAAGTTGCGGTCCTCGCTGCTGGCCGCCACGTTCACCTTGGCGTAGCGGCGCGCTTCCTTGATCGCCAGCTTGGACCAGTGGCCAGTGTTGACGATGTCTATGCTGTCGCGCTCGCCCAACAGGTTCAGCGGCACCTGGGAAAACTGCAGCGAGGCGCCGCCTTGCAGGAATAGCACCTTGTAGTTGGCGGGGATTTGCATCAGCTCGCGCAGATCGTGCTCGGCGTCGTGGATGATTTCCATGAACTCCTTGCCGCGATGGCTCATTTCCATCACGCACATGCCGGAGCCGTGCCAGTCCAGCATTTCGCTTTGCGCTTCCGCCAGCACCTGGTGCGGCAGCACGGCGGGGCCGGCGGAGAAGTTGTACACTTTGGCCATGTTCATCCTCTATTTGCGTTGACGGCCCTCGGCACCCGCGCCGGCGGAGATTCGGGCCTTGAGATGCGACAAGGCCCGATCGCGAAGCGCCGGGCCTTTGTTATAGCTTATTGACTAAGCAGGAAGTGGGCTCTCGCCACCGCGACCGGCTTTCGCCGGTCTTCTTGCCAGGCTTCGATCAGCACATTGGCCACCCGCTTGCCCTGCTTGGTGATCTCGCACTTGGCGTACAGGGTTTGCGGTCGACCCGGCCGCAGGTAGTCCAGCGAAAAATCGACGATCTTCGGCGTCTCCAGCGATTCCCGGCTCCACATCAGGTGCAGCATCGCCGCGCTTTCCAGAAAGCCGCCGATCAGCCCGCCATGCAGCGCCGGCAAAGCGGTATTACCGACATTGCGCTCGGCAAAGGGCAGCTGGAACAGCAGTTCGCCGGCCTCGTCCTCGCTCAACTCCACCCCCATCAGCTTGATATAGGGCAGCTCGTCGACGATTTGCGCATAGGCTTTCTGATCGCGCAGCGCGTTGAAGCGCTCCATGAACTGGCTCATGCGGCGGCCTCCGGCAACATCGGGGTGCGGCTGGATTCGCGCATGAAGGTGGCGACGCCGTGGGCGATCGGATCGCTGGGCGACTCGTGATAGCACACCGCGCGGGTGAAGGCGATCTGGCTGGCCAGACGATAGCATTCCGCCCGACAGAAAATGGGCTTGCCCGGCGTGGCCGCCTTCAGGTAGTCGATGCGCAAGTCCAGCGTGGCGATGGTTTCCATCTCCGGCAGATGAGCGGTCACCGCCACCGCGCTGCAGGTGTCCACCAAGGAGGTGATCACGCCGCCGTGCAGGATGCCGGTGACCGGATTGCCCACCAGGTCTTCGCGCCAGTTCGCCTTCAGCGTTACCTTGCGGCCCTCGGTGCCGACATACTCGATGCCGAGGGTGACGCAGTGCGGGAAGGAGACGAAGAGCTGGCTCATCGCCTCCAGCACCTGCTGATTGGCCGGCGTCGGAATCATGCCTCGCCGCCCTCGTTCGCGGCATCCTCGCCTTCGCCATCCAAGGCTTCCGCCTCGTCGTCGCTATCGCCTTCCGCCACTTTTTCCAGGCCGATCAGCTGCTCGCCTTCGTCCAGATTGATCAGGCGCACGCCCTGGGCGGAGCGGCCGGTTTCGCGCACTTCCGCCACCTTGGTGCGGATCAGCACGCCGCCGGTGGTGATCAGCATCACGTCGTCGGTTTCTTCCACCAGGCTGGCCGCCACCAGCTTGAAGCCAGTCTTGTCGGTCAGGTCCATCGCGATCACGCCCTGGGTGCCGCGGCTGGTCAGGCGGAAATCGCCGGTGCGGGTACGCTTGCCGTAGCCGCCGTTGCTGGCGGTCAGCACCATCTGGTCTTCGGAGTTGGTCACCAGCAGGGAGATCAGCTTCTGACCCTCGCCCAGCTTCATGCCGCGCACGCCTCTGGAAGTGCGTCCCATCGGCCGCACCTGGCTTTCGCTGAAGCGCACCGATTTGCCGGCGTCGGAGAACAACATCACCTGATCGCCCTCGACCGGCAGGCCATCCTCGATCAGTTCGCCTTCGACCGCGATGTCTTCCTCCACGATGGCCTCGTCATCCTCGTCGCCCTGGCCAGCCACGCTCTTGCCGCAGGTCAGCGCCACGCCGATCAAATAATTGCCTTCGTCCAGGTTGATGGCGATGATGCCGGCCGCGCGCGGCTTGGAGAAGGCGCGCAACGGCGTCTTCTTCACGGTGCCGTCGGCGGTGGCCATGAACACGTACTGGTCGTCGCGGAATTCCTTGACCGGCAGCAGCGCGTTGATCTTCTCGCCCTCTTCCAGCGGCAGCACATTGACCATGGGCTTGCCGCGGCTCTGACGACCACCCTGCGGCAGGTCGTAGACCTTGCGCCAGTAGCAGCGGCCGCGGCTGGAGAAGCACAGCACGAAATCGTGGGTATTGGCCACGAACAAGGTGTCGATGAAGTCATCGTCCTTGGTGGCCGCCGCCTGCTTGCCGCGGCCGCCACGGCGCTGGGCGCTGTAGTCGTCGATCGGCTGGGCCTTGATGTAGCCGGTATGGGAGATGGTCACCACCATGTCTTGCGGGGTGATCAAGTCCTCGATATTGATGTCGCCGCCGAAGGGCTCGATCTCGGAGCGGCGCGCGTCGCCGAACTGGGCGCGGATGGCGGACAGTTCGTCGCTGATGATCTGGTTGATGCGTTCCGGCTTGGCCAGGATGTCCAGCAAGTCCAGAATCACCGCCATGATGTCGCGGTATTCGGCGACGATCTTGTCTTGCTCCAGGCCGGTCAGGCGCTGCAGGCGCATTTCCAGGATGGCTTGGGCCTGGGCGTCGGACAGGCGGTAGCCATTGGCCTTGAGGCCGAATTCTTCGGCCAAGCCGTCCGGACGCGCCTTGTCCTGATCCACGCGCGACAGCATTTCCTCGACCAGCGGCGAACGCCATTCGCGCTCCATCAGCGCGATCTTGGCCTGCGGCGGAGTTTCCGACGCCTTGATCAGCGCGATGATTTCGTCGACGTTGGACAGCGCGACGGCCAGGCCTTCCAGGATGTGGCCACGCTCGCGCGCCTTGCGCAGTTCGAAGATGGTGCGGCGGGTCACCACTTCGCGGCGGTGACGCAGGAATTCCACCAGGATCTGCTTCAGGTTCAACAAGCGCGGCTGGCCGTCGACCAGCGCCACCATATTGATGCCGAAGCTGTCCTGCAGCTGGGTCAGCTTGTACAGGTGATTGAGCACCACTTCCGGCATTTCGCCGCGCTTGAGCTCGATCACCACGCGCATGCCGGACTTGTCGGACTCGTCGCGCAGGTCGGAGATGCCCTCGATCTGCTTGTCGCGCACCAGTTCGCCGATGCGTTCCAGCAGCCGCGCCTTGTTCACCTGGTACGGGATCTCGTCGACGATGATGGCCTGGCGGTCGCCCTTGCCGATGTCTTCGAAATGAACGCGCGCGCGCATGATCACGCGGCCGCGGCCGGTGCGGTAGCCTTCCTTGACGCCGGCGGTGCCGTAGATGATGCCGGCGGTGGGAAAATCAGGCGCCGGGATGATATCGATCAGCTCGTCTATGGTCAGATCGCTATTGGCCAGCAAGGCCAGGCAGGCGTCCACCACCTCGTTCAGATTGTGCGGCGGAATATTGGTGGCCATGCCCACGGCAATGCCGGAGGAGCCGTTGATCAGCAGATTGGGGATCTTGGCCGGCAGGATCAGCGGCTCGTGTTCGGAGCCGTCGTAGTTGGGACCGAAGTCCACGGTTTCCTTCTCGATGTCGGCCAGCAGTTCATGGGCGATGCGCGCCATGCGGATTTCGGTGTAACGCATCGCGGCGGCGTTGTCGCCGTCCACCGAACCGAAGTTGCCCTGACCGTCCACCAAGGGGTAGCGCAGCGAGAAATCCTGCGCCATGCGCACGATGGTGTCGTACACCGCGGTGTCGCCGTGCGGGTGGTATTTACCGATCACATCGCCAACGATACGCGCCGATTTCTTGTACGCGCGGTTCCAGTCGTTGGACAGCTCGTGCATGGCGTACAGCACCCGACGGTGCACCGGCTTCAGGCCATCGCGCACATCAGGCAAGGCGCGGCCCACGATCACGCTCATCGCGTAATCCAGATAAGAGCGGCGCATCTCCTCTTCGAGGCTGATGGGGATGGTTTCCTTGGCGAACAGGTTATCGGTCATAGTTTCTTGATTCGTAAGGATGAACAGGCCGCCCTGCGATTGCGGGTGCATTCACGCGCCCGCCGCAGGGCGGCCAGCATTAAGTAATGACAGCCTGTATTCTATCACGAAACGGTCATCTCCAACTGACTTCCGTCAGTCCGGAAGCGGTTCGCCGACCTCGTCTTCGCCCGGCTCTTCCTCGGCGCCGAGTTTAAGATGCTGTTGCAATTGCTTGTTATTGCGCACCCCCAGTTTGCGCAGGCGCTCGGCGCTGGCCACCAGGTTGCCGCGGCCGCTGGATAGCTGTTTCATCGCGTCGCCGAAGCTGTCGCGCGCATTGTCCAGCTGCTTGCCCAGTTTCTCCAGATTGCCGGCAAAGCCGACGAATTTGTCGTACAAGGCGCCGCCCTGGCGCGCGATCTCCTGCGCGTTCTGGTTCTGGTATTCATAGCGCCAGATGCTGGCCACGGTGCGCAGCGTCGCCAGCAGGGTGCTGGGACCGACTATCATGATGCGGCGCTCGAAAGCCTCGCTGAACAGGCTCATGTCCTGCTGCACCGCCAACAGATAGGCCGGCTCCACCGGGATGAACATGAACACGAAGTCCAGGGTGTTCAAGCGGTACAGGTCCTGGTAACGCTTTTCCGACAAGGTGCGGATATGGGCGCGGATGGCCGCGACGTGGGCTTTCATTTCCGCCGCGCGCTCGGCCTCGTCCTCGGCGGCGGTATAGCGCACATAGGCGTTCAGCGACACCTTGGAATCCACCACCAGCTGCTTGCCTTCCGGCAGGTCTATCACCACGTCGGGCTGATAGCGGCGGACGCCGTCCTCGCCGGCCACCACATCGGACACCTGCACCCGGTATTCGCGGTCCTTGTGCAGGCCGGAAGTCTCCAGCACCCGTTCCAGCACCATCTCGCCCCAGGTGCCCTGCGCCTTGCTGCTGGCGCCGGTCAAGGCATTGGTCAGCGCCGCCGCGTCGTCGCCCAGCCGGCTATTGAGCTCTTGCAGGCGCTTGAGCTCCGCCTCCAGCGACAAGCGCCCCTGGCTGTCTTTTTCATAACTGTCCTGCACCAGCTTGCCGAAATCCTGCAAGCGCTGCTGCAAGGGGCTGAGCAGGTGATCCAGGTTCTGCTGGTTTTGCTCGGTGAAACGCTTGGCCTTCTCCTCCAGGATGTCGCCGGCCAGCGCCTTGAACTGCGCCGCCATGCTTTCGCGCGCCTCGCGCAGCAGCTCCAGTTTTTCAGCGTTCTGGCCGCGCTCCTGCTCCAGCAAGGTCGTCAATTCCTGCTCGCGCGCGGTGAGCCGGGTGATTTCCTCGCCCTGCGTCTGCGCCCGCCCCTGCAGCGCGGCCAACATCTTGCCCTGCTCTTCGCTAGCGGCCAGCAGCGCGCCGACACGGCGCAACTCCGCCTGCAACTGGCCCAACTGCCTATCCCGCTCCTGCGCCTGCCGCTCCAGTTCCGGCACGCGCTGAGCGCGCGCCACATAAGCGCCCAACTGGGTCTGGATATCGCCCAACTGCTGCCCTTGTTGCTGCGCTTGAGCCAGCGCGGCCCGTTCCCGCTGCCGGCATTCATCCAATTGCAGGCGCGTCATTTCCTGCTGTGCCTGCAGCTCCGCAGCCTGCCTTGCGAGACGGCCGCGCAGCAAGGCCGCGGCCGCGCCGGCGGCCAGCAGCCCCAGCAACAAGCCGATCACCAACATTTCCATTACGTGACCTCAAACTGGCCGGCCCGCATCCCGCGGCCCGGCAGCGACTGTTCGATGATGAAGCGCAGCCGTTGCTCCAAGGGTGCCGGCGGCACTTCGATGATGTGATAACCCAGACGCCGATAGGTCCGCTCCATCGCGGCGCAAGTACGCTCCGCCTCGGCGAAACTCTGCTTGCGCTCCTGGTCCTGCACGAAAATCTCGCGCCACGGCGGCAGCAAGAACACATGGCGATGATAGGGAAAACGCTCGGCGGCGGCTTGCATATGCGCGGGTATCGGCAAGCCCTGCAAGTCGAGATAGCCCAACACATCGGGCAGGCCGCGATCAAAGAACACCGGACCGGGCAAGCCCGCCGCCAGCCGCAGGCTGCGCAGTTCCCAGCCCAGCATCGCCTCGGCAAAGGCACAGGGGTCCACCCAAGGCAAGGCGCGCCCGCCTATCAGCGCCTGATCTTGGATGATGGCGCGGCCAGCCTCGTCCATCACCGAATGTCCGGCGGCGCGCAAGGCTTCCAGCAAGGCGCTCTTGCCGGCGCCCGGACCACCGGTCAGCACCAATAAGCGCGAATCCGCCCGCAGGCTCACACCGCCGTCCAATGCTGCAAATACACTTGCAGCTCCTTGCGGCCCTGCCACTCATTGGCGATCAGCTGGTAGACCGCGTCGACATTGTCCGGCAGCCACTCCACCTGGTTGAACAGCATGGCGTCGAACTCCTCGCCGTCACGCGCCAGCCGCAGCTTCAGATGCTTGTCGCCGACCACGCGCTGGCTCATCACCGCGAAGCGGTCGTGGAAATACGGCACCGGGAAGCCCTGGCCCCAGACCTCGGCCGCCAATTGTTCGGCGAAGACCAGGTTCAGTTCGCGCGGCGCCAGGCTGCCATCGGTTTCTATGGTACGGGTCAGATGGCGCTCTTCCAGCAGTTCGCGCGCAACCGCCTCGAAGGCGCGCTGGAATTCGTCGAAACGCGCTTGCCGCAGGCTCAGGCCGGCCGCCATCGCGTGGCCGCCGAACTTGAGGATCAGGCCGGGATGGCGCTTGAACACCAGATCCAGCGCGTCGCGCAGATGGAAGCCGGGAATCGAGCGGCCCGAGCCCTTGATTTCGCCGTCGTCGCCGGGCGCGAACACAATGGCCGGGCGGTGGAAACGCTCTTTCAGCCGCGAGGCGACGATGCCGACCACGCCCTGATGCCAATCGTCGCGGAACAGGCTCAGCGTATAGCGGTTGTCGGCGTCGATGCCGGACAGCGCCGCCAGCGCCTCGTCCTGCATGCCGTGCTCTATGCTGCGCCGTTCGCGGTTGAGCTGGTCCAGCTGCTGCGCCAGCCGCATCGCCTGCTCCTCGTTGGCGGCCAGCAGGCAGGCGATGCCCAGGCTCATGTCGTCCAGGCGGCCGGCGGCGTTCAGCCGCGGGCCCAGCGTGAAGCCGAGGTCGAAGGTATTCGCCTTGTAATGGGCGCGGCCGGCGACGCGGAACAGCGCGGCGATGCCCGGCGTCATGCGGCCGGCGCGCATGCGCTTGAGGCCGTTTTCCACCAGGGTGCGGTTGTTCTGGTCCAACCGCACCACGTCGGCCACCGTGCCCAGCGCCACATAGTCCAGCAACTCGCCCAGATTGGGCTGGCCGCGCTCATCGAACACGCCGCGCCGGCGCATTTCGGCGCGCAAGGCCAGCAGTACGTAGAACATCACGCCGACGCCGGCCAGGTTCTTGGACGGGAATTCGCAGCCGGGCTGATTCGGATTGACGATCAGCGCCTCAGGCAGCACATCGCCGGGCAGGTGGTGATCGGTGACCAGCACCTCGATGCCGCGCGCCTTGGCGGCGAGCACGCCGTCGACGCTGGCGATGCCGTTGTCGACGGTGACGATGATGTCCGGGTTCTGACGCGCGGCCAGCTCAACGATTTCCGGCGTCAGGCCATAACCGTATTCAAAGCGATTGGGCACGATGAAATCCACGCGCGCGCCCAGCATGGACAGGCCCTTGACCGCCACCGCGCAGGCGGTGGCGCCGTCGGCGTCGTAGTCGGCCACCACCAGCAGGCGCTGACCGGCGGCGACGGCGTCGGCCAGCCGGCTGGCCATCGGCTGGATATTTTTCAGATCCTGATAGGGCAGCAAGGCCTTGAGGCCGTAATCCAGCTCGGCGCAGTCGCAGATGCCGCGCGCGGCGTAAAGCCGCGCCATCAGCGGGCTCAAGCCCTGGCGCAGCAATTGTTCCTGGGTGTCGGCCGGTATGGCGCGGGGGACGATTCGGGACATGTTTTCTCAGTACAAGGCGGACAACGGCAGCGGCCGCTTCCAGAATTTCCATAGATCATTGCGGCGGATGTTCAATTCCAGCCCCCTGGGGCCGTGCGCGCGCAGCGTCAGGCTGTCGATGCGGCCTTGGCGCAGCGCCTGCAACAGCGGCGCGAACCAGTCGCGCTCCAGCCGCAGCAGCGCGTCGCGCCAGCCCCAGGCGTCGCGGTATTGCGCCGCCGCCTGCAACGCGTCCAGCACTAGCAGGCTGTCGCGGCCGCCGGCCTGGTCGATGAAGCCGGCGAAGTCGTAAGGCGCTGGCAGACAAGGCGCGCCGGCCTCGGCGGCGATCAGACCCAGCCAGTCCTCGTCGGCGAACACCTGCTCGGCCGGCGCGCGCCAGTCCGGCTCGGCTCCGCCGCCCCATAGCCACAGGCTGTTGACGCTGAGTTCGCCTCGCGCCTCGCGCGCGTCGTTCAGCGGATGGGTGTACAACAGCATCTGCGCTTCATTCAGCAGCCGGCTCCAGTCCAGGCCGCGCTCGCCCCGCGGCAGGTGGGCGTTGACGTCCTCGCCCACCGCGTCCGGCAAGGGCGTGAAGCTGGCGGCCGCGGCGGCCTCCAACTGCAGCAGCCAGCGTGCCGGTTCCAGCGGATGGATGCGCCAGCCGTCCTCGGCGAAATGGCGGTTCAGCGTGGCGGCCAATTCATCCGCCTCCGCCTGGCTCAAGCTCATCACGCCGATATCGGCCAGCAAGGCGCGGTCGCGGTCCACGCGCAGATGCACCGGATCGGCCAGCAGCCAATCCCCCTGCTCCGCCGGCAAGCCGGCCTGCCGCGCCAGCAAGCGCGCCAGGCCCTCGGTCGAACCGCGCCACGGTACGGCCAGCATTTCGCTCAAGGCCGCCGGCCGTTCAAGGCGCGCGCCCTGGCCCAGCAAACGCTGCAGGGCCGGCATTTCCAAGCCCTTGCACACATCGGCGCCGTCGTGACCGTCCAGCCAGAGCAAACCCGGCAACAGCAATGTCAATTTCATTTATCGCTACACAAGGATGGCGAGATCGAAGTAATATCAAAGCCTTGCAAAAACGCCATGGCATCGCAGCCAGGCGCAATCAGGCCGATAGCATCCGAAATCGCGGCTATAATTTACAGTTTGCACAGGAACTTATGTCGCGTCAGCGCTCCAAACATCCAGACGCGGCCGCAAGGCCTGTGATTGGCGCACATACGGAACGACAAAGGTTGGCGATGCCAGCCTTTTTTAAGTGAACGATGGATTATCGCAAACTGCTACATATCCCGCAAAACTGCTTCCACAAGCTGGTGAACAATCACCTGAGCCTGCTGGGCATAGCCGCTTCGCTGCCGCTGTTCGGCATGGCCACCGCCTTTGCCGTGGCCCAGAACGGCGCCCAGCCCGCCAAGCCGGAAGTCTTGCAAAAAGAAGTGACCGAGCAGCTGAGCCTGCCGGCCTTTTCCTTCAGCGAAAGCGCCACCCGTTACTGGCGCGACGAGGCGATCCAGCGCGGCGACACCATCGCCCGCGTGCTGAACCGCCTGGGCATCCGCGACAGCGAGGCCAACCGCTTCCTGCATTCCAGCCCGCTGTCCAAGGATTTGCTCAAGCTGAAGACCGGCGCCACGGTGTCGGTGCAAACCAACGATCTGGGCGAATTGTTCGGCCTGCGCTTCCTCAACGACGATGAAAACGGCGAACAGGTGCTGGTGGCCATCGAGAAGGTCAACGGCGAATGGCAGGCCAGCGCCGACCCCATCGCCACCGAGGCGGTGCAGACGGTGCGCTCGCTGCCCATCACCCGCTCGGTCAGCGCCGCGCTGGCCAAGGCCCAGGTGCCGCGCGACATCCGCGCCCAGCTGACGGAAATCTTCGCCGACCAGTTCAACATCAACTCCCTGGGCAAGGGCGACCGCATCAATCTGGTGTACGAAACCCTGCTCTACAACGGCGCGCCCATCGCGGCCGGCAATCTGCTGGCGGTGGAAATCAAGCGCGCCGGCAAGCTGCACCAGGCGTTCTACTTCGCCCACGACAGCGAATCCGGCGCCTACTACGACGCGCAGGGCAAGCCGATCAAGCAAGGCTTCAGCCAGCAGCCGGTGGCCAATGCCCGCATCAGCTCCGGCTTCGGCTTCCGCAAGCACCCTATCTTGCGCTCGCTGCGCCTGCATTCCGGCGTGGACTACGCCGCCGCCTCCGGCACCCCCATCATCGCGCCGGCCGACGGCACCCTGGTCAAGGTGGAGCGCCAGAATGGCTATGGCAATATGGTGGAAATCCGCCACAATCAGAAAATGACCACGCTGTACGCGCACATGAGCCAGTTCGCCAAGGGCGCCCGCGCCGGCAAGAGCGTCAAGGCCGGCGAAGTGATAGGCTATGTCGGCAGCACCGGCCGCTCCACCGGCCCGCATCTGCACTTCGAAGTGCGGATCAACGGCCAGGCGGTGGACCCGGCCACCAACGCGCTGCCGACGCCGGGACTGAGCAGCACTCAGCTGGCCGAATTCAAGTCCGGCAACCGGCAGTTGACCGCTCACCTGCAATTGCTGCGCGAGCTGCCCACCAATATCGCACTGCTAGACTGATGAATGAACGCTTGATCGGACTGATGTCCGGCACCAGCCTGGACGGCGTCGACGCCGTGCTGGTGCGCTTCGACGAACAGGGCGCGCCCAGCGTCGAAGCCGACCACTTCCTCGCCTATCCGCCGCGGCTGCGCGAACAGGCGCTGGCGCTGCAAGCCCGCGGCGACAACGAGCTGGACCGCGCCGCCAGGCTGGCCAATGAACTGGCCGAGCTGTACGCCCAGGCGGTCAACGGCCTGCTGGCCGCGCAAGCGCTCGCGCCGGCGGACATCGCCGCCGTCGCCTGCCACGGCCAGACCATACGCCACGCGCCGGACGCCGGCTACACCTGGCAGGCCGGCAATATGGCCCGCCTCGCCGAATTGACCGGCATCGACGTGATCGCCGACTTCCGCAGTCGCGACCTGGCCGCCGGCGGCCAGGGCGCGCCGCTGGTGCCGGCCTTTCACCAAGCGGTATTCGGCGCGCCGCGGCAAGGCCGCGTGATCTTGAACATCGGCGGCATCAGCAATCTGACCCGGCTACACCCGGATTTGCCCGTCATCGGCTTCGACTGCGGTCCGGGCAATATGCTGATGGACGCCTGGTGCCTGCACCATCAGGGCAGTCCCTACGACGCCGACGGTCAATGGGCCGCCCAGGGCCAGGTGGACGCCTCGCTGCTGCAGACATTGCTGGCCGAGTCCTTCTTCCTGCAGCCGCCGCCCAAGAGCACCGGCCGCGATCTGTTCGACCTGCCTTGGCTGGAGCAGAAGCTGCTGGGCCGCCATGTGCCCGCGGTCGATGTGCAGGCCACGCTGCTGGAATTGAGCGCGCTCAGCATCGCCCAGGCCATCACCCTGCACTGCCCGAGCAACCAGGCGGTGTATGTCTGCGGCGGCGGCGCGCGCAACGGCGCGCTGATGCGCCGCCTGACCGCCTTGCTGCCGCAACAGCGCATCACCGGCACCGCGGAACTGGGCCTGCCCGAACATCAGGTCGAGGCCGCCGCCTTCGCCTGGCTGGGCTGGCGCTTTCTGCGCCGCCAGGCCGGCAATCTGCCGGAGGTGACCGGCGCCGCCGGCGAACGCGTGCTCGGCGCGCTGTATCCCCGCTAAGCGTTTCAACAGGGAACGCCATCAAGTCTTGTCAGCAAAGTTGAATACATTCCGACACGCTTAAAGCAGGCGTGTCAGGCTATAATCAGCGACAGTCATAGCCGAACAAGAGAAAAATGCGACTTTTCAAGCGCAAAGCCGTAGTCAAGAACAATCAAACGCCCTTGCCGCCGCAGCTGGCCTCGCTGCTGCGCGAGGCGTGGTGGCTATTGATGGCCGTATTGGCCGTCTACCTGGTCTTGGTGCTGGCCAGCTACTCCTCGCTCGATCCCTCTTGGTCGCACAGTTCGTCCGATCCCACGGTGCGCAATTACGGTGGCGCTTTCGGCGCCTGGCTGTCCGACATGCTGCTCTATGTGTTCGGCCTGTCCGCCTGGTGGCTGGTGGTGTTCTGCCTGGTAGCCATCGCCTGGGGCTATCAGCGCATGGAAACCCTGGGCTTCAAGCTCAATCCCATCACCGTCGCCGCCATCGGCGGCTTCCTGCTGCTGCTGTTTTCCAGCGCCAGCATAGAAGCCATCATCCTGGCGGAGAAGGCGCTGAACCTGCCGCTGTCCGCCGGCGGCATGTTCGGCCATTTCATCGGCCTCGGCATCGCCCGCGGCCTGGGCCTGTCCGGCGCCTATCTCTTGCTCAGCGTGCTCGCCGCCATCGGTTTCTCGCTATTCACCGGCCTGTCCTGGCTGGACATCATGGAACGGCTGGGCGGCGCGCTGGAAGACGGCGCGCTCAAGCTGTGGCAGCAATGGCAGGCGCGCCGCGACCGCGAGATCGGCAAGGAAATCGCGCAGAAGCGCGAGGAAAAGATCACCACCGCGAAAAAGAAGAACGAGGAAAAAACGCCGCTGCGCATCGAGCCGCCGGTGCTGGACGTGCCGCTGTCCACCAAGGCGCAGAAGCCGGTGCAGCAATCCTTGTTCGCCGACCCCAAGGACGGCGCGCTGCCTGGCCTGACGCTGCTGGAAGCGCCCAAGGAGCAGCAGGAGCCAGTGTCGCAGGACACCGTGGAATACACCTCGCGCCTGATCGAGCGCAAGCTGGCCGACTTCGGCGTCGACGTCAAGGTGGTGGCCGCCTATCCCGGCCCGGTGATCACCCGCTATGAAGTGGAACCGGCGGTGGGCGTCAAGGGCGCGCAGATCGTCAACCTGATGAAGGACCTGGCGCGCGCGCTGTCCCTGGTGTCCATCCGCGTGGTGGAAACCATTCCGGGCAAGACCTATATGGGCCTGGAGCTGCCCAATCCCAAACGCCAGATCGTGCGGCTGTCGGAAATCGTCGGCTCCGACGGCTACCAGAACATGGGATCGCGGCTGACCATGGCGCTGGGCAAGGACATCGCCGGTCAGCCGGTGTCGGCCGACCTCGCCAAGATGCCGCATGTGCTGGTGGCCGGCACCACCGGCTCCGGCAAATCGGTGGCGATCAACGCGATGATCTTGTCGCTGCTGTACAAGTCCACGCCCAAGGAAGTGCGGCTGATCATGGTCGACCCCAAGATGCTGGAGCTGTCGATCTACGAAGGCATCCCCCACTTGCTGGCGCCAGTGGTCACCGATATGAAGCAGGCCGCCAACGCGCTGAACTGGTGCGTGGCGGAGATGGAACGGCGCTATAAGCTGATGTCCAAGCTGGGCGTGCGCAATCTGGCCGGCTTCAACCAGAAGATCAAGGACGCCGACAAGGGCGGCGAAAAGATACCCAATCCGTTCAGCCAGACGCCGGAGATGCCCGAGCCGCTGGACACCCTGCCGCTGATCGTGGTGGTGATAGATGAGCTGGCCGACCTGATGATGGTGGCCGGCAAGAAGATAGAAGAACTGATCGCGCGGCTGGCGCAGAAGGCGCGCGCCGCCGGCATCCATTTGATCCTGGCCACGCAGCGGCCGTCGGTGGACGTGATCACCGGCCTGATCAAGGCCAATATCCCGACTCGCATCGCCTTCCAGGTGTCCAGCAAGATAGACAGCCGCACCATTCTGGACCAGATGGGCGCGGAAACCCTGCTCGGCCAGGGCGACATGCTCTATCTGCCGCCAGGCACCGGCTACCCAGTGCGGGTGCACGGCGCCTTCGTCGCCGACGAGGAAGTCCATCACGTGGTGGAATTCCTGAAGAGCACCGGCGGGCCGGACTATGTGGAGGGCATTCTCAGCGGCCAGAGCGACGGCGATGACGGCGTCGCGGCCGGCGGCGACGGCGAGGCCGGCGGCGAAGCCGATCCTCTGTACGACGAGGCGGTGGCCATCGTGCTGAAAACCCGCAAGGCGTCGATCTCCTCGGTGCAGCGCCATCTGCGCATAGGCTATAACCGCGCCGCGCGGCTGATCGAGCAGATGGAATCCGCCGGCCTGGTGTCGGCGATGGAAAGCAACGGCAACCGCGCGGTGCTGGCGCCGTCCCGCGAAGACTAAGACAAGCCAGCCGCCCCCAAACCCGGCCGGGCGTCATGCAGCCCGGCCTCAACCAAGAGGTCCCGCATGGCGGATTTCAAGCCCGAACCCCCGTTTCGCCACGACTACACGCCCAAGACCGGCGTGCTGCTACTCAATCTGGGCACCCCGCAAGCACCCACCGCCAAGGCGCTGCGCCCTTATCTGAAGGAATTCCTGTCCGACCGCCGCGTGATCGAGATCCCGCGCGCCATCTGGTGGCTGATTCTCAATGGCGTGATCCTGAACACCCGCCCCGCCCAATCCGCCAAGAAATACGCGGCGATCTGGGACAAGGACGGCTCGCCACTCTACACCCACACCCGCAAACAGGCGGCGCTGATCGAGGGCCAGTTGGGCGAGATGGGCTTGCGCGACCTGGTGGTGGATTTCGCCATGCGCTACGGCGAGCCCTCGGTGGAAAGCGTGATCGCGCGCATGCGCGAACAGGGGGTGGAACGGCTGCTGGTGCTGCCCTTGTATCCGCAGTACGCGGCCTCCTCCAGCGCCACCGCGCTGGACCAGGTGTTCCGCGCGCTGATGAAGCTGCGCAATATGCCGGAACTGCGCACCATCCGCCATTTCCACGATGACCCCGGCTATATCGCCGCGCTGGCGGCGCAGGTGCGCGCCCATTGGCTGGCCCACGGCCGCGGCGACAAGCTGGTGATGAGTTTTCACGGCGTGCCGCGCTTCACCCGCGACAAGGGCGACCCCTATCACTGCGAATGCCAGAAAACGGGACGCTTATTGGCGGAAGCGCTGGGCCTGAGCGAGCAGGAATACCAGATATGCTTCCAGAGCCGTTTCGGCCGCGCCGAATGGCTGCAACCCTATACCAGCGAAGTGCTGAGCAAACTGGGCAAGGATAAGACCGGCAAGCTGGACATTCTCTGTCCGGGCTTTGTCGCCGATTGTCTGGAGACACTGGAAGAAATCGCGATGGAGGGCAAGGAAACCTTCCTCAGCCACGGCGGTGGCGAATATCGCTACATTTCTTGTTTGAATGAAAACCCGCAATGGATTCTCGCGATATCGACTATGATCAAACAGAATCTGGCCGGATGGTGCGAAGCCCAGGCGGAAAACGCCCCACTGAGGCAGCAGCGCGCCAAGGCGCTTGGCGCCGAAAATTAAACATGCGCCCGACAAAAACAAATCAAATTAGCATTTAAATACAAGGCACTAAGTAAAAACCAACGCCACCTGGTCATTTTTCCAGGTGGCGTTTGCGCTTTAGACACACCATTAGCAGAAAAGTTTAACAATAGTTGTGCTACTCCCCGGTTTCGACATTGACACTCGCGTAAACAGCTACCCATAATCAAACGCAACCAGCGGTCATTTTCACATTTCCGCTGGCCACAAAGAGATGACTAGAGTCTACAGAATAGAGAATCAGGGGATACATCACATGAACAAATATGTCCGCCTCAGCGTCATTGCCGCTGCCGCCATGACCCTGGCCGCTTGCGGCAAGCAAGAGCAACCGGCCGCCAACCAGGCTGCGTCGGCCCCGGCTCAAACCGCGGGCGACGGCGCCGTCGTCAAGATCGGCCAGGTATCGCCGATGTCCGGTCCGATTTCCCATCTGGGCAAGGACAATGAATACGGCGCCAAGCTGGCGATCGCCGATCTGAACGCCGCCGGCGTCGAAATCGGCGGCAAGAAACTCAAGTTCGAACTGGTGTCGGAAGACGACCAGGGCGATCCGAAAATCGGCACCCAGGTTGCGCAGCGCCTGGTGGACGCCGGCGTCGCCGGCGTGGTCGGCCACCTGAATTCGGGTACCACCATCCCCGCGTCCAAGATCTACTCCGACGCCGGGATTCCGCAGATTTCCCCGTCCGCCACCAACCCGGACTACACCAAGCAGGGCTTCAAGACCACCTTCCGCGTGATCGCCAACGACGTGCAACAAGGCCGCGCGCTAGGCGAGTTCGCCGCCACCGGCCTGAAGGCCAAGAAGATCGCCATCATCGACGACCGCACCGCCTACGGCCAGGGCCTGGCCGATCAGTTCGAAGCCGCGGTCAAGGGCAAGGGCGCCGATGTGGTGAAGCGCGAGTTCACCACCAACACCGCCACCGACTTCAACGCCATCCTGACCTCGATCAAGTCCGCCAAGCCGGACCTGATCTTCTACGGCGGCATGGACGCGCAAGCCGGCCCGCTGGCCAAGCAGATGCAGCGCCTGGGCCTCAAGGCCAAGCTGATGGGCGGCGACGGCTGGCAAACGCCGGAGTTCATCAAGCTGGCCGGCGAGGCTTCCGACGGTCAGTACGCGTCCAGCTGCGGCGTGCCGCGCGACAAGATGCCGGGCTTTGCCGCCTTCAACGACAAGTTCAAGAAGCAGTTCAACACCGAGGTGCAGATCTACGCGCCGTACGAGTACGACGCGGTGATGGTGCTGGTGGACGCGATGAAGCGCGCCAAGTCCACCGACCCGAAAACCTATCTGGCCGAAGTGGGCAAGACCAGCTACACCGGCGTGACCGGCAAGATCGCCTTTGACGACAAGGGCGACATCAAGAATGGCGCGGTCACCGTGTATCAGGTCAAGGGCGGCAAGTGGGAAGTGGTGTCCACCGTCGGCGGCGAAGCCGCCGCCGCGCCGGCCGCCAGCGCCGCCCAATAAGCTCCGCACGCAGCAAAACCCAGAAGAGGCGCCATGCGCCTCTTTTTCTTTGCGCGCCGCCAACAAAAATGGCGCCCGCGGGCGCCATCGACAAACAGCCCTGTCGCGCTCAGTCGCGGAACTGCGGCGCCTGGCCACTCATCATCGCCATGCCGGCCTTCTGGATATCCTCGGAAATCAGCATCGCCGCGTTCCAGGCCGCCACGTAGTTGAGGCCGTCCGCCACGGTATGGTCGCGGCTGTAATTGAGCACTTCCTTGCAGCCGCGCATCGCCAGCGGCGACTTGGCGGCGATCAGCCGCGCCGACTCCAGTGCCGCCGCCAGCACCGCGTCGGCATCCGGCAGCACCCGGTTGACCAGGCGCATGGCCAGCGCCTCTTCCGCCGCCACGTCGCGGCCGGTCAAGGCCAGCTCGCGCGCCAGGCCTTCGCCCACCACCCGCGGCAGACGCTGCAGCGAACCCACATCGGCCACCATGCCGACATCGATCTCGCGCACCGAGAACACCGCGTTCGCGGCGGCGAAGCGGAAATCCGCCGCCAGCGCGATATCCAGGCCGCCGCCGACGCAGGCGCCGTGCACCGCGACGATCACCGGCTTAGCGCAGCGCTCCAGGCTGTTGACGCAATCCTGCAAATCCAGGATCAGCCGGCGCAGCTTCTCGCGCTTGCGCGCCTCGCAGTCGTCGGCAATCGCCGCCTGCACGCCCATCAGCATGGCCAGGTCGATGCCGGAACAGAAATGCCGCCCCTCGCCGGCCAGCACGCCCACGCGCGCCTCCGGCGTCTGGTCCAGCCATTCGAAGGCCGCGCGCAAGTCCTGCCACATCTGACGATTCAGCGCATTGGCCTTGTCCGCGCGTTTGAAGCGGATCAGCGCCACCCGATCGTTCAGCTCTATGCCCACCGTTTCCAGATTGATCATGCCGCCGCTCCTTGTTCCGGGCGCTTCTTGGGAATCCACGCCCACAGCATTTCACACTCGATCGGCGCCTCGCCGGATTCGTCGGTGACCTGCACCGGCACCAGCACCTCGCCCTTTTCCGTATCGTGCATCAGTTGGATCTGCTCCAGGCTCAGGCTGGCCACCGCGCGCATATCGCCCTGCGAGCGGCGCACATAGTTGACCTTCATCGACTTGAGCAACATCAGCTTATCGTCCGGCATATTCATGCCGACGACGAAGCCGGTCGAAGTCTCTGCCAACAGCGCCATCGCCGCGGCGTGCACGCCGCGGATATGGTTCTGCACCTTCTTGCGGTTGCGGATGGACACCGTCAGCCGCTGATGGCCAACGTCCTCGAAACGCAGGCCGGCGGTGGACAGAAACGGCACGATCTTGCCGAACATCATGCTGAGCACCGTGCTGCGCAGGCCGGCGGGCAGCTTGCCCACCTTGTCGGCAATGCGGCTCATGCTGTTTTTCTTGTATTCCATATAGCGCCCCTCTACTTGTTATCGTGATTACCGCACTCAATGTCCGGGCAAGCCCAGCACCGCGCGCACCTGTCGCTTGATGGTGTCCAGCGCGCCGTCGTCTATGCGCGCCAGTTGCAGCGCGCCCTGCAAGGCCGAGAACAGCATCATGCCGATAGCCTCCGGCGTGCCGGCGTAACGCATCTGGCCGCTGGCCGCGCCGCGCCTGGTGATGTCCACTGCCCATTGCCGCATTTCGTCGATGAAGGCGGCCGCTTCCCGCTGCATATCCTCGGGCAGGGTCAGGAACTCGGTGCTGAGGATGCCGCTGGGGCAGATCTGCCTATGCTGCCGGTAATAGCTGTCGCTGAGGCCGAAATACGCCTCCAGCTGCGCGCCGGGATCCAATTCCGCCTGCTGCTCGATGAAACGCCGGAAGCGGCGACGATAGCGCTGGATCAGCGCCACGCCCAGATCGCTCTTCTTGGGAAAGTGATAATGGATGGCGGCGTTGCGCACTCCCAGTTCACTGCTGATGTGCTGATAGCTGAAGGCATTGAAGCCACGGCTGAGCAGCAACTGCTCGGCGATGTCCAGAATGCGCTTGCGGGTGTCGGTCTTGGGATCGGAGCCTTGAGTCATGCGAAGCACTCTACTTACTGGTCAGTAAGGTGTCAATTGCACGATTTTACAAGTAAAGCTGGAAACTGAATCAATCGCCCCCATCTCTAAACCCCGATGCCTATCCAAGACGCCCTTGGGCGAGCGCCGCCGGCGCCGCGCCCGGAAAATCCGCCCGCTTGCGCCTACCATTAGGTCATGGGCCCCAATCCCGCCCCACCACCCACTGCACCCTAAGCCACACCTAGATGAGCGAAAACATTGATTCCCCCAGCCTGGAACAGGCGCTGCGCCAGATCGGCCAATCCCCTTCCCCGCTGGACGCGCTGTCCGCGCTATTGCAATGCCTGCGTCCCGACGACGCCGACAAGCCGCAGCAGGCGGTGGTCAATCTGCAGGCGCTGTCCTATCTGCTGGAGCACAGCGCCGACGACCGCGCGGCCCTGCGCAAGGCCTTGCTGCAGCTGCTGACCGAAACCCGGCAGATCCCGCTGTACACCGAATGCGGCATCCTGGCCAACGAAGGCTTCGGCTCCACCTTGCTGCGCCGCGTCGGCGAACGCATCCTGCCCATGCCCTACAAGGCGGACTCGCTGCAGGACCGCTTCAGCCGGCTGTTCAGCTGGAAGCAGGATTATGTGTGGCTGGCGACGATACCCGACGCCACCTGGCACGCCTTGTGGCGGGCGATGGCCTGGCAGGAGAACGACAACGCCGATGGCTGGCAGCAGACTCGGCTGCAATTGCTGGAATCGGTGCAAGTGCTGTCCGCCCAGATCACCGCCATTGGCCTGGAGCCGGAGCTGGTGCGCATCAACCCGGACATCGAGCGCTTCGAATCGCCGTTTCTCAATCTGAACGCCGAGGTGCAGCGCTATGTCGACGGCTACCGCCGCGACCTGATCGAGGGTCTGGAGCGCGCGGAAGACGACAAGCATGTGCAGGTGCTGCTGGACCAGTGCGAGAACATACTCAACAAGGTGCGCAAGAACGCGCGCCGCTTCGGCATCTCGGTCAACCTCACCTATCACGGCCTGCGGCTGGCGCAAAGCATTGCCCGCATCCGCGCGCTGCTGGCGATACTTGACCCGGAACACGATCCGGCCACCCAGCCCCATTTGTTCCAGCTCATCGTCACCTTCGCGCGCGCGGAAAACCGCAAATACAGCCTGCGCGATCTGTTCAAGTCCAATGTGGAACTGCTGGCGCTGCAAGTCACCGAGCACGCCGGCCGCCACGGCGAACACTATATCGCCGAGAGCCGCCAGGAATGGACCGGCATGGCCAAGGCGGCGATGGGCGCCGGCCTGATCGTCGGCTTCATGGCATTGATCAAGCTGATGCTCAGCCGCGGCCACCTGCCGCCGCTGTGGGAAGGCATCTCCTTCGGTCTCAACTACGCGCTGGGCTTCATCATCGTGCAGATCCTGCACCTGACCATAGCCACCAAGCAGCCGGCGATGACCGCCGCGCGCATCGCCGCGGTGCTGCACGAGAACCACGGCCACAAGAAACAGCTGGAAGACCTGGCCGATCTGGTGGTCAAGGTGATGCGCACCCAGTTCGTCGCCATCCTCGGCAATGTGCTGCTGGCCATTCCCACCGCCGGCCTGATCGCCTTCGCCTGGCAGGCAGCCTTCGGCGCGCCGGTGGTGGACGTGGCCAAGGCGCAGCGCCTGATGCACGATATCGACCCCATCCACAGCCTGGCGCTGCCGCACGCCGCCATCGCCGGGGTGTTCCTGTTCCTGTCCGGCCTGATCGCCGGCTATTACGACAATAAGGCGATCTACCGCCGCATTCCGGAACGCATTTCCTCCCACCCCGGCCTCAAGCGCCTGCTGGGCGAGCACCGCGCCTGGAAACTGGGCAGCTATATCGAACACAATCTGGGCGCGCTGGCCGGCAACTTCTACTTCGGCATGTTCCTGGGCCTGACCGGCACCATAGGCTTCATCCTCGGCCTGCCCATCGACATCCGCCACATCACCTTCTCCGCCGCCAACCTGGCCTTCGCAACCGTGGCGCAGGACTTCCAGCTGCCTCTGGCCACGGTGCTGCTGGGCTGCGCCGGCGTGGCGCTGATCGGCCTGACCAACCTGGCGGTCAGCTTCTCGCTGGCGCTGTGGGTGGCGCTGCGTTCGCGCAAGCTGTCCGGCAGCCTGCTGTGGCCGCTGGTGCCGATGCTGTTCAAACGCTTCCTCGGCGCGCCGCTGTCCTTCTTCCTGCCGCCCAAGAGCCCGCCGCCGGAGAACGGCGGCGAAGCCGGCGATGCCGCCGAGGCCAAGCACGGCTCCTAGCATCGAAGGAAAGCCTGGGCCGCGGCGGCGTCAACCCATGACCGCGGCCCGCGTTATGACGGAAACCACACCGTCGGTGATTTCGCGCGCCGCGCTAAAGTCCTGACTGGAATGGTCGATAAGTATTCATCCGCGCGCCGCGCGCCGCCTTCTACAATGGAAGCTGCGGCGTCAGCCCGCGCCGGCCTGGCAGCCGGAAGCAGCACCGTGATGGACGCATTACGACAACAAGATTCTTGAATCTCTAGCATTGCAGCGCGCCCATGGCAGCGGATCGCGCGGGGAGAAGTCGTCATGGCATCCATTACCACCAGCGTTGGACCGCTGGACGTTCAAAGCATCGTCAGCCAGCTGATGTCGGTCGAATCTCAGCCGCTGACGGAAAGCCAGAACCGGGTCAGCAACTATCAGTCCCAGCTCAGTTCCATCGGCCAGATCAGCTCGGCGCTGTCCGGCCTGCAGACCTCGGTCACCGCCATGGCCTCGGGCAGTTTCCTGCAGCAGTTCCAGGTCACCTCCACCGACAACACCATCGCCACCGCCAGCACCACCTCCGGCGGCGTGGCCGGCAATTACGCGCTCAACGTCACCCAGTTAGCGCAGCCGCGGCAATTGGTGTTCGACCAAACCTCCGGCGGCCAGGCCATCACCGACCAGAACGCGGCGCTGGCCGGCGCGCCCAGCGCGCTGAGTTTCAACATCAACGGCACCACCAGCACCGTGCAACTGGGCCAGAACGGCTCCACCATCTCGCTGTCCTCCATCGCCGACAGCATCAATAGCGCCGGCATCGGCGTCAACGCCTCGGTGGTGCAGTACAACAACAACTACTCGCTGGTGCTGGCCTCATCGCAATCCGGCCCCGCCAACGCCTTCAGCATCACCGCCGGCGGCAGCGATAGCGGCACCACCTCCGGCAACACCCTGGCCGGCCTGGGCCAGAGCAGCTCCGCCGTCAGCGAGTCGGCGGCGGCCCAGGATGCCCACCTCACCGTCAATGGCGTCAACGTCTCCTCCAGCAGCAACACCCTGAGCAATGTGATCAACGGCGCCACCGTCAATCTCAACAAGCTGGGCCAGGCGACGCTGAACATGAGCCAGAACACCGCCAACGTCACCTCGACGCTGCAAAGCTTCGTCAGCGCCTACAACCAAGTGATCAGCTCCAGCAACTCCGCGCTTGGCGGCAGCATGAAGAACAATAGCGATGTGATCGGCCTGCAAGAACAGCTGGCCGGCCTGCTCAGCACGCCGGTGCCCGGCGTCAACGCCACCAGTTCTTACGCCTATCTGGCCCAGGTCGGCATCACCCAACAGGCGGACGGCACGCTGAAACTGGATTCCACCGCCTTCACCACCGCGCTGACCGCCAATCCCAGCGCCGTCGCCAATCTGTTCGGCAACGCGCAGAACAATGGCTACGCCAACACCTTCAATACCGCCATCAACAACCTGCTGGGACCCAATGGCATGATCACCACCGACCAAGGCGACATCAACACCAAGATCAGCGACGAAACCAATCTCCAGTCCCAGCTCAACAACCAGCTGGCCAATGAGAAGAGTTCGCTGCTCAACCAGTACACCACGTTGAACAGCGAGTTGTCCGCCATGCAGCAGTCGACTTCCAGCCTGGCCAATCTGCTCGCCTAAAAACCCGTTCCAAGCCCTCCGCGGCGGCGGCGCTCGGCGTCGCCGCCGCGTTTGCCGTATACTGGCGCAACTCACGCAGCCCCGCGCTGTCGAACCCCGTTTGCACCGGCCTTTCCGGCCCCGGATTCAATGACTGCCCGCATTCAATATTCTCGTCGTCAATTACTCCAGATGGGCGCGCTCAGCGCCGGCCTTGGCCTCTTGCAAGGATGTCGCACCATGGTTGATCAAACCCTTCCCGCTCCGACCGTTGCCGCCGGCAGCAGCCTCTACTTCACAGCCTGCTCCGGCCCGCTGCCGGACGCGCGCCAAAAACAGCTGGCGGTGGAACGGCTGCGCCAGGCCGGCTACCAGTTGGAAAACGTCCAGGCCCTGGACCGCCGCGAGCAGCGCTTCGCCGGCAGCGACGCGCAAAGGCTGGCCGACCTCAACCAGCTGATCTCGCGCCGCCGCGCGCCGCAGCTGCTGGTGGCCGGCCGCGGCGGCTACGGCGCAACCCGCCTGCTGCCGCATATCGACTACGGCCGGCTGTGTCCGCTGCTGCGCGAATCCGGCAGCCAGCTGATAGGCTATAGCGATTTCACCGCCATCCAGCTGGCCCTGCTGGCCAAGGGCGGGCTGGGCAGCTTCGCCGGCCCCATGGTCAGCGACTTCGGCGCCAAACAAGCCAGCGCCTTCACCCTCAACGAATTCCTGACCACCACCACCACCGCCAACCGCCAGCTGCGCGTCGACACGCCGCAACGACACAACGCCAGCGGCGAGGGCATTTTCTGGGGCGGCAACCTCAGCGTGCTCAGCAGCCTGGTCGGCACTCCCTACCTGCCGGACATCAAGGGCGGCCTGCTGTTCCTGGAGGATGTCGCCGAGCAACCCTATCGCATCGAGCGCATGCTGCAGCAGCTGCATCAGGCCGGCGTGCTGGCCAAGCAACGCGCCATTTTCATCGGCGATTTCAATATGAACCGCCAGATCGACATCTACGATCCCGGCTACACCCTGGACGCGGTGCTGGCGGAAATCCGCCGCCTGACCGGCCTTCCGGTACTGACTGGCATTCCTTTTGGTCATGTCCACGACAAGACCACGCTGCCGCTGGGCTTCCCGGCCCGCTTCAGCGCGGACGGCGGCGGCCTGACGCTGCAGTTCTTCGACTACCCGGTAACGCCGGCCAATCCCCAGCAAAAAGAATTGCTTAGCGCCACCGCGCCGTTCTAAGCCCGCGCTTGGCCGCCGCCGCCCGCGCGCGGCGCGCCTTGACGCTCCGGCGAGACTAGGGCAAGTTTTTCCGCTTGCCCCTCATGCCCCGCCAGGAGCCCCGCATGCCTCGTCGTTTTCCGCTGCTTGTCGGCGCGCCGCTACTCTTGGGCGCGCTCGCGCTGCCCGCCGCCGCCGGCTATCAAACCCCGCCCGCCGAACTGCAGGCGCTGGTGGACGCGCCGCGCCCGCCACTGCAAAGCCTGGGGCCCAAGCGCCAAACCCTGCTGCAGATCCAACGCCCCGGCCTGCCCGGCATCGCCGATGTCGCCCAGTCGGAACTCAAGTTGGCCGGCCTGCGCCTCAATCCGGCGATGCGCGCCGCCAGCCGCTTCGACTTCGGCAACGCGCTCAGCCTGCTGGACCTGAACCACGGCCGCAGCCGCGCGGTGCAAGGCCTGCCCGCCCACGCCCGTATCGCCGACAGCGCCTGGTCCGCCGACGAAAGCCGCGTCGCCTTCAGCCTGTGGGGCGCCAAGGGCGTGGAGCTCTGGCTGCTGGACGTGGCCAGCGCCCGCGCGCGCCGCCTGGGCGATTTCCACCTCAACGCCGCTACCGGGCCGGGCTTCGCCTGGCTAGGCCAACAATTGCTGGTCAAGCTGGTGCC
>NZ_JAJOHW010000128.1 GCF_021129195.1 Chromobacterium aquaticum
AGTCCGCTCCGCCGGCCCGGCGACAAGCCGCGCCGCGCCCAACGGAAGCCAAGCCGGCAAGCGCGCGTCCCGCCATCCAAGCGGCGCCCGCCACGCGCGCGCCTCGGGTCCAGCCGCAAACCGCGCCATCCGGCGCACCCCTTGTACCTCCGCCAGCGGACGACACGACAAGGCCGGTGCTGACGCTGGACGGCCTGCGCCGGCAGGTGCGCGAACAAGCCGCCGCCGCGCCGGAACAAAAGGCCGCGCCGCTGCCGGCCGATCCCGCCAAAACGAAAATGGCCCGCTCGATTGAGCGGGCCGAAAAGCCTGACTGCAAAACCCGCTATGCCGGGCTGGGCCTGTTGGCGATCCCGGTGCTGGCGGTGCAAAGCGCGCGCGAAGACGGCTGCAACTGGTGAGCCGGCCTCAGTTCTGCAGCACCACCCAGTCCTGAGTGGCGTCGGCGGCGCGAAACTCGCGCACCGCCTGTTGCAACAAGGCAAACGCCGCCGGCGCGTCCAACCGCCGGCAAGCCTCGTCCATGTTTGCCAGCAGATCACGCATCTCCGTCTCCGACAGGCAGTACTCCTGGGCGCGCATGATGCGTTCGTGATCGGTGGCCAACACGTTGTCGCCGATCAGCAACTCCTCGTACAGCTTTTCCCCAGGCCGCAGACCGGTGATGCGGATCTCGATGTCGCCGCCGGGCCGGGCCGCGTCCTTCAACTCCAGTCCGGACAAATGCACCATGCGCCGCGCCAGGTCGATGATGCGCACCGGCTGGCCCATGTCCAGCACGAACACATCGCCACCATCGCCCATCGCGCCGGCCTGGATCACCAGCTGCGCCGCTTCGGGGATGGTCATGAAGTAGCGGGTGATATCGGCATGGGTCAGCGTGATCGGCCCGCCCGCCTTGATCTGCGCGCGGAACAGCGGCACCACCGAGCCGGAGCTGCCCAGCACATTGCCGAAGCGGACCATCACGAAACGGGTGGCGCTGCCGCGCGCGTGGCGGGTCTGCAGCGTCAGTTCCGCCATGCGCTTGGTGGCGCCCATCACATTGGTGGGGCGCACCGCCTTGTCGGTGGAGATCAGCACGAAGGTATCGACGCCGCAATCCTCGGCCGCGCGCGCGGTGGTGTCGGTGCCGAACACATTGTTGACGATGCCGGACACCGGATTGTGCTCCACCATGGGCACATGCTTGTAGGCGGCGGCGTGGTAGACGGTGTCCACCTTGAACGCGCGCATCACCTGAAGCAGCCGCTGGTAGTCGGTGACCGAACCCAGTATCGGCGTGCGCGGCAGCCCGGCGGCGGCGCCGCGGGCCAGCTCCTGATCTATCGCGTACAAGGCGTATTCCGACTGCTCGAACAACACGATGCGCGCCGGCTGGTTCTTGGCGATCTGGCGCACCAGTTCCGAACCTATGGAACCGCCGGCGCCGGTCACCATCACCACCTTGCCGCGGATATTGCGCGCCAGCAGCTCGGGCTTGGGCGGCACCGGGTCACGGCCCAGCAGGTCCTCGATTTCGACCTCTTTCAGTTCCTCCACCCGCGCCTCGCCGGACACCAGATCCGCCATGCCGGGCAGCCGCTTGATCGGCACCCGCAGCAGTTCCAGCGCTTCCAATATCTCGCGCTGGCGGCTGCGACTGACCGAAGGCATGGCCAGCAAAATGCTCTTGGCCTCCAGGTCCTTGACCAACTGCGGCAGCTCGCGCGGCGGATGCACCGCCACGCCGCGGTAGGTGCGGCGGTGCAGCTCGGGATTGTCGTCGATGAAGGCCATCGGCCGGTATTCGCGGCCGGCTTGCAGCGCCAGCATCAATTGCACGCCGGCGCGGCCGGCGCCGTAGATGATCACGTGCTCGCGCGGCGCGTCCACCGCGTCGATGCGCCGCACCAGGCCGCGCAACAGGAAGCGGCTGCCGCCGATATAGGCCATGGCGAACACCCAGAAGATGATCACCGAGGTGCGCGGCATCGCCCAGATGTGCGCCATCTGTATCACCGCCTGCAATACCAGCACCGACAAGCTCACGCCGGAAAACACCGTCACGATGATCTTGTCGTCCAGGTATTTGAGCACCGCGCGGTACAGGCCCAGCTTGATGAAGATGGGAATCGCCCACAACGGCGGCACGATGAAGATCCACAGATGCGGATTGAGCTTGGGGTCCCAGTAGCCGCCGAGGCGCAGGAAAACCGCGCTCCACAGGGCCAGCGGCAGCAGCAGCGCGTCCATCAGCGCCAGCATCGCCATCTTGTTGTGGCGGGAGAAGGCCAGCAATTTTTCAAACATGGTCATTCTTTCGCGTCCGGCGGCCGTTGATACAGCGCATCCGGACAACATTCCTCATTGTCTTGGCCATCGCCCAGGCTCAGCAGCGCAAAGCCGTGCGCCTCGTAGAAACGGCGCGCGCGCTGATTGGCCTGGAACACGAATAGCCGGCAGGCCGGCGCCGGCGGCGCCAGCACTTGCTCCAGCAAGGCCCGGCCGACTCCGCCGCCGCGATGCCCGACGCCGACATAAAGCTGGTCCAGCCATAACGCGTCGTCTTGCAGCGACGTGGCGGCGAAGCCGGCGATCTCGCCATTCTGCTCCGCCAGCCATGCGCGGCCGGACGGCAGCAGCGCGCCGGCGAACCAGGCATGCACCGCAGCATCGGCATGCGCCAGCGGCGCGTAGCTCATCTCGCGGCGGCAGGCCAGATAAATGTCCGCCAGAGCGTCAGCGTCGGCGGCTCCGGCCAAGCGGATGGAAATCGTCATCGGCTGACGATCCGCGCCAGCGTGGCGACGATGATGCGCACATCCTCGAACAGACTGTGGCTTTCGGCGTAGCGCACGTAGTACGCCAGCTTTGCCGGCAGCACCTGCTCAATGTAGGCGCGCTCCGGATCCTCGGCCCGGCCCAGGATTTCGTTCTCGTCTATCATCTTGATCGACGCCCAGTCGGTGATGCCGGGGCGCACCGACAATACGATGTCGCGGACTTCATCCGGGTAGTGGGCGACGTACTTGGGCACCTCGGGCCGCGGGCCGACCAGGCTCATATCGCCGCACAACACATCGATCAGCTGCGGCAGCTCGTCCAGCTTGGTCTTGCGCAGCAAGCGGCCGGCGCCGGTGACGCGCGCGTCGGCGCCCACGGTCAACTGGCCATGGCGCTCGGTGTCCACTTGCATGGTGCGGAATTTGTGGATGCGGAACAGCGTACCATTGCGCCCCACCCGCACCTGGCGGAAAAACACCGGGCCAGGGGAATCCAGCTTCACCCACAGCGCCACCGCCAATAACGGCAAGGCCAGCATCGCCAGGCCGAGGCCGGCGGCGGCGATGTCGAAGCCGCGCTTCAGCAGCCGCGAGCCGTGGCGGCTAGGCCGGCAGCAGGGTGGCAGCAGCTCGCCACCCTTTTTTTCCAACCGCTCGCTCATGCGCCCAGAATCTCGCGCACCGCGGCGATCACACGGCTCTGGTCCGCGTCCGTCATCCGGGTATACAGCGGCAGCGTCACCTCGGCTTCAAACGCCGCATCGGCCACCGGGAATTGCTCGCGCGTCAGTTGGTAGCCGTCGCGCCACACCGGCTGGCGATGCAGCGGAATGAAGTGCACCGAGCAACCGATGCCTTTTTCCGCCATCCGGGCGATGAAGTCGTCGCGGCTGATGCCGGCCTCGGGCTTGATGCGCACCGGGTACAGATGCCAGGCGTGATTGCTGCCCGCATCCTTGGGACGCGCCGGCAGAATCAGCGGCAGATCAGCCAGTTCGCGGTCAAAACGCTGCGCCATCGTCTCGCGCAGTTCCTGGAAGCGGCGGATCTTCTTCAATTGGTGAATGCCCATCGCCGCGGCGGTGTCCGGCATATTGTATTTGAAGCCCGGAGCAACGACTTCGTAGAACCAGGCCGGGGTCTTGGACACATAGCGGTCGAAGGCGTCGCGGCTGATGCCGTGCAGACGCATCACCTTGCAGCGCGCAATGATGTCCTTGTTCTTGGACACCACCATGCCGCCCTCGCCGGTGGTCATGGTCTTGTTGGCGTAGAAGCTGAACACGGTGACATCGGAGTCCAGCGTGCCCACCAGCTTGCCCTTGTAATAAGTGGGCAGAGAGTGGGCGGCGTCTTCGACGACCTTCAAGCCGTGCTCGCGGGCGATGGCGATGATCTCGTCCATCTCGCAGGCTAGGCCGGCGAAATGCACCGGCATGATCGCCTTGGTCTTGGCAGTGATCGCCGCGCGGATCGCGTCCGGGCGGATATTGAAGGTGGCCGCGTCCACATCCACGCACACCGGATCCGCGCCCAGGTAGCGCACCACTTCGGCAGTGGCGGTGAAGGTGTAGCTGGGCACGATGACCTCGTCGCCGGGGCCGATGCCTATCGCTTCCAGCGCCAGGTGCAGGCCGGCCGTCGCCGAGTTGACCGCGATCGCCTCGACGCCGTCGCCGATGAATTGCGCGAAGTCGGATTCGAACTGCTTGGTCTTGGGGCCGGTGGTGACCCAGCCGGAGCGCAGCGCGTCGACCACTTCGTTGATTTCGTCCTCGCCGATGTCCGGCAGGGCGAAGGGCAGGAATTTTGTTTCGCTCATATCATTCTTCCGCTATTCAGTTAAGCGCGCGGACATGTTCAGACTTGTCCGTACGATCTTGCAAACCTCGTAGGATGGGCAAGGCCAAAGGCTTGCCCACGCACAATGCTCATTCCCCAAACACACCGTCTATTTCACCCTCTGCCCAGTCCAACGGCAGACGGCCTTCACGCACCCAGCGATGAAAAGCGCAGATCATTTACTCGCGAGCAAGCACCGCCTGCAAAAACCGCCGCGCCAGCACCGCGTAATCATGATGCTCCAACACATAGGCCTGACCCGCCGCGCCCATGCGCGCGCGCTCCACGGCCGACGTCGCCGCCATTCGTCGCGCCGCCTCCGCGATGGCCACCGGGTCCTCGGCGCCCACGCTGATGCCGGCGCCGGCGTCGTGCACCATATCGTTTCCGGCCTCCACCGAATGAATCACCGGCTTGGCGGCCATCAGGTAGTCGAACAGTTTATTGGGGTTGATGCCAAAGCGATAGATCGGCAGCTTGCGCCAGCCTATGTACAACGCGTCGCACTCGGCCAGGAAGGCCGGCACGCTGCGTTTGGCGATGGATGGCAGGAACATCACATTGTCCAGCCCCAGCTCGGCCGCGCGCGCCGCCAAAGCCTCCTTGTCCGGGCCGTCGCCAACCAGGACGAAAGTCACCGCAGCGTCTCGCATCAGCGCCGCCGCCTCCAGCAGGTAATCCAGCGCATTGGCCAGGCCGTGGCCGCCGGCGTAGCCGATCAGGAAACGCCCCCGCGCTTTCAGCTCCGCCAACCGCATCCGGTGTTCGGCCGGCAGGGCCTCGGCCTCGCCGCGCCATTCTGCGACATCGACGCCGTTGGGGATCACCGCGTACTTGGCCGGATCCATGCCGTGCGCCACCATATAGTCCTTGGCGCAGGGCAGCATGGACACCACGGTGTCGGCCTTGCGGTAGCCGAAATCCTCGGCCCATTGCAGCAGCCGAATGAAGGGATGCTTGGGCGACATGCCGCCCACCTCCACCGGGGTCAGCGGCCACAGATCATGCACCTCGTACACCAGCCGCGCGCCGGTCTTGGCGGCAATCCACGCCGCCGGCACGGTATCCAGCGGATAGGTGGAGGAGGCGATCACCAGGTCCGGCTTCCACTGCGTCAGGTAGCGGCCGGACAGCCCCATCACCCGGGCCAGGAAACTGAAGATATTGAGCACGCGGCCAAGCCCGTTGCCCTCGTAAGGGCGGGTCTTGCACCAGGTGTAGCGGATGCCGTCTATGTCTTCGTCGCGGTATTTGCCATCCACTTGCGGATGGGTCTGGCGCAGATGGGAGACATCGGCGGCCAGCATATTGACTTCGTGGCCGGCCTGCGCCCATTCCCGCGCCAAGTAATAGGGACGGAATTCCATGCCGTGCCGGGGGCTGCCGGCATAGTGGTTGATGTAGAGAATTTTCATGATTTACAAGGTCGCGTACAGCTTGACCAACTTGTCGGCCTCGGCCGCCCAACTGTATTTGTTCAATACCGCCTGCTTGCCGGACTCGCCCAGCGCACGCATGCGCGGCTCGTCGGCCATCAATTCGTTGACGGCGGCGGCGATGGCGGCCGGGTCCTGCGGGTCCACCAGCAGGCCGCAGCCGGCGTCGTCCACGATCTCGCGCCACACCGGAAAATCCGACGCGATCACCGGCATGCCGGCGGCCATGTATTCGAACAACTTGATCGGCAAGGCGTCGACGTAGTTCGGCGTCGGAAACAAGGTCACCAGGCCGATCTTGCTCTTGGCCAACACCTCGGCCACGCCCTTGCGGTCCAGCACGCCCAGATCGTTGACCCGCGCCCAGCCCGGCCGCGCCGACACGCGGGCCTTCAGATCGCTCTCGCTCCACGGCCCGGCCAGGTTCAGCCGCGTCGCGGTGTCCGGCAAGGCCTCGACGATGGGTTCGATGCCGCGTATGCGCGAGATGCCGCCGATATAGCACAGCTCGTTGCGCCGCTGCTCCCACGGCGTGTCGCGCACCAGCTCTTCCAGGATGGGGAAATTGCACACGTCCAAGGCACGCGCGCCCAGCTTCTCGAAACGCTTGCGGATGTGCGGCGTCGAGGTCACCACCGCGTCGAAGCGGCGCGCCGCCCAGTCTTCCAGCGTCTCGAAGCCGCTGGACACCAGAGGGCGCACCGCGCCAGGTATCCAGTGCTTGGCCAGGATCTGGCGCGGCACATCCTCGTGCACGTCGTACACCACCTTGATGCCGGCCTGCTTCAAGCGCAGCGCGGCGGGGATCAGTTCCGGGTCGTGGAAGTGGACCACGTCCGGGCGCAGCTTCAGCGCCGCCTGGTACACGCGCTTGACGGTGCCGGTCATCCGCGCCAGCCGGCCGCCGGTTTTCGGGCCGACGTCGTGGAAGCGCACGCCGCGGTTAATCTCTTCGCCCTGGCCGTCGGCCACGATCAGCGTCACCTCATGCCCAGCGGCGGCCAGGCTCGCGCACTCCTTGACGAAGATGCGGATGTCGTGGCGCGGATGGGCGGAAGTGAGATGGGCAATTTTCATATTTGAAGCTCTGTTTAACCGCCACCGGCTCCACGCGACGACATCGTTCAAGCGTCGCGAGTCCGCGGCAAAGTGTCCTAATGATCCGGGTTTAGCAATTCCCGGTACAACTGGGCGAAGCCGGCCATATTCGCCTGGTGCAGGCCCTTGTCCGCCACCAGCCGGCGATTGAGCGCGGCGACTTCGTCCAGCCGCGCGTCGTCGCCGGCCAGTTCCATCGCGCGCAGCAGTTCCTCGCCCAAGCGTCCGACATCCTCGGCGATCACCCCGTTGAGGCCGTCTATCACCCATTCGCCGTTGGCCGGCAGATTGGACAATAAGGGCAGGCAGCCATGGCCCATCGCCTCCAGCAGGCTGATGCTGGTGGCGTCCGAACGCGGCACGCTGACGAAGACCCGGGATTCGGCGTACATCCGCCCCAAGGTCGCGCTGTCGACAAAGCCGGCGAAATCCACGCGGCTCAATCCCAGCTCGGCGGCCAGGCGTTTCAGCGCCTCGGTTTCGCTGCCGCTGGCGGCCACGCTCAAACGCCAATCGCCAAAACGGCCGCTGCGCTCCACTCGCTGCCAGGCGCGCAGAATGGCGTCGATGCGGTAGAGCGGCTTGTGCAGCCGGCAGGACAACACCGTGCGGCCCTTGCCGGCGCTGGCCGCGGACGCCGGCAACGCGTCTATGCCGTAATTGAGCAGGCGGATGCGGCAGCCCTCGCCGGCCAGCTCGCGGATTTTCGCCGCCATGTGCAGCGAATCCGAGGTGATCGCGTCGGCGGCGCCCAGATTGGCGCGCACCATCGCCCGCATCAGCCGGTTGCGCTCCGGCAGCAGCAGCACGTCGGAGCCCCAGGCGGTCAGCACCGTGGGCAGGTCCAGGCTGGCCGCGGCGCGGCTGCCATGCCAGGCCACGCTATTGGCCTGGTGGATATGCAGCAACTGCGGCCGCGTTTCGCGCAGCCAGGCGCGCAGCCGCGCCACCGTGCCCAGCGCCGCCAAGCGGAAATCCACGCGCAGGCTGCCGGCCAGCAGCGCGGCCACATCGGCCGGCGCTTCGCCGTTGCAGGCCAGGTACACTTGCTCCACATGCGGCGCGATGCCGCGCAGGAAGCGCCAGGTATGCACCGAGGCCGAGCCTATCACCGCGATGCTGGCGATCTTGTCTCTCAGCGGCTCAGCCATGCGCCCAGGCCTCGTACAAGGGCAGCAGCTCCGGATGCTCGTCCAGCCACTTGGCGTCCAGTTCGCGGGTATCGCCCACCACCCGCGCCGGGTTGCCGGACAGGATGGCGAAATCGGGATAGCTGCCGGCCGGCACATAGCTGTAAGCCGACACCATGCTGCCCTTGCCCAGCTCCACGCCCGGCATCAGCACCGAGTGCGGACCGACGAAGCTGTAGCGGCCCAGCTTGGTGGGCTTTTTCAGATAGCCGACGTGATTGTTGCTTTCCAGGTAGCGGTCGCCGTACAGGCGGATGGCCACATGGCTGGAGTGGGTCAACAGAGAAACGTAATTGGTGATCTGACAGCCTTCGCCGATATACAGGCCGCCGGAGGCGTCGATCAGATTGAAATGACCGATGTAGACGTTGTCGTCCACCATCAGCTTGTTCACATGTTCGATGCGGGTCATGTTGGACACCCGGGTGCGTTTGAGGAACACCCCGTCGCCGCGGGTGAATCCATACACCATTCTGGGCTGCACCCACGCCGACAGGCGGAAGCGGATGCGGCTGAATAGAGCGTGCCAATTCATCGGGCTGCCTTGTAAAGCCAAGAGAAATAAGCCAGGAAGTAAGCGGCCATCACCACCGACACCAGTTGGAAGGTGGCCACCGCGTCGTTCCATAGCGCGAAACCGGCCCACATCGTACCCAGAAACAGCATGGCTTGCAGCAAGGACCACAGGAAAGCCTGCCGCTGACGGTTGATCACCGGCGGCACCATGCCCAGCGGCGAGGCGACGAAGTGGAACAGGATGTAGAGCGACATCGCCTCCGCGTAGCGGCCGGCGGTGGCCCAGTTATGGCCGAACACCAGCGAGAACAGCGGCTCGCCGGCCAGCTGTATCACCAGGAAGGGCAGCAAGGCCATGCCGCCCAGGGTCAGCATCATCTTGCGCAGAATCGGGCGCAGCGGCAGGCGCTGATTGCGGGCGTCGGCCAGCTCGCGGTAGGCCACTTGCGCCACCGCCTGACCGATCAAGGCCGCCGGCAGCTTCAACACCCGCATCATCAGGCCGTAAAAGCCCACCGAGGCGGTGCCGGCCAGCATGGTCAGCGCCACCAGCGTCGCCGAATCCAGCAAGGCGGTGCTCAAGGCGTGCGGCGCGTTGATCTTGGGAAACTCGATATAGGCGCGCGCCACCTCGCGCATGCCGGCGCGACTGAGTTCGTGACGCCAGGCGAAGCGGGCCTTGAGATCCTGCCAGGTCTGCGCCAGCAAAGAGCCGAACTGGCCGGCGAGCTGGCCCAGGATCAGACCGGCGGCGCCGGCCCCGGCCCAGCCCAAGCCGACCTGGGTGGCGGCCATGCTCAGCGACTGCAGCATGCGGCCGTTGGCATTGGCCTGGTAGCGACGGTGGCGGTTGTTCCAGTTGGTCCAGGCCTGCATCAAGCCGGCCAAGGCGATGGACAAGGGCAGCAACAGCAGCCACGGCTCCAGTTCCGGCGCACCCAGATGGCGGGCGATATGGGCATGGCCGTCGAAGGCCACCACCACGCCCACCAGCAAGGACAAGAGCAGCGCGCAGGCGATGGACAGGCCCATCAGATTGCTGGCCCGCTTCTCCTCGGCCGGCAGCACGATGGCCATCTCGTAACGGGCGGTGGCCAGCACCGCCAGCGCCGACATCCAGGAGACGTAGACCGCCTGCACTCCCACCTCGTGCGGGTTGTACAGGCGGGTGATCAAGGGCGACACCAGCAGCGGAATCACCTGCGCCACCGCCGCCCCGGTGATCAGGGTGATGATGTGGCGGATGAAGCCGCTCTTGGGCAGGCGGGACAACAACACGCTCATGCGCTCAGGCCAGCGCCTGCTTGACCGCGGCGACGATGGCGTCTTGCGTCGCCTCGTCCAGGAACGGGTGCATCGGCAGGCTCATCACCCGGCGGCCGGCGGCCTCGGACAGCGGGAAGCTGCCCTCGGGCAGGTTCAGGTGGGCGAAGGCCGGCTGCAGATGCAGCGGAATCGGGTAATGCACCGCGGTGGGCACGCCCAGTTCCTTCAGCTTGGCCTGTACCGCCTCGCGATCGTCCACCTCGATGGTGTACTGCGCGTAGACATGGCTATTGCCCTCGGCGATCACCGGCACCCGCGCCACCTCGCGCAGCAGCGCGCTGTAGCGCGCGCCTATGCGCTCGCGCGCCGCCACTTCGTCGGCGAAGCTCGGCAGTTTGGCCAGCAGCACAGCGGCCTGTATGGTATCCAAGCGGCCGTTGAGGCCGATGATGGGGTGGTGATAGCGGCGGTCCTGGCCATGCACGCGGATCTCGCGCATTTTCTTGGCCAGCGCGTCGTCATTGGTGAAGCAGGCACCGCCGTCGCCGTAGCAGCCCAGGGGCTTGCTCGGGAAGAAGCTGGTGCAGCCTATGGTGGACAGATTGCCGGACTTCTTGCCGCGCTGGCCGGCGCCAAAGCTCTGCGCGCCGTCCTCGATCACCGCGATGCCGTGCTTGGCTGCGATGGCGTTGATGGCGTCGAAGTCGGCGCACTGGCCGTACAGGCTCACCGGCATGATGGCGCGGGTGCGCGGCGTGATCGCCGCTTCCAGCAGCGCCGGATCCAGGTTGTAGCTGATGGGATCGATGTCGACGAACACCGGCTTGGCGCCCAGCAAGGCGATCATCTCGCCGGTGGCGATGAAGGTGAACGGGGTGGTGATCACCTCGTCGCCGGGGCCGATGTCCAGAGCCATCATCGCGATCAACAACGCCTTGGTGCCGTCGCAGACGCCGATGGCGTGCTTGGCGCCGGTGTATTCCGCCAGCCCCTGCTCCACCTCCTTCACTTCCGGCCCCATGATGTACTGGCCGTGGTCCAGCACCGCGTGGATGCGGGCGTCGATATCGGCTTTCAGATGCTGGTATTGCGCTTTCAGATCAATGAACTGGATGGACATAAGAGGATCAACCCCAAATCAATTTTTGAAAGATATCGCCTATAGGGCGACACGCAGAACGACTGAGAAGCGCCCTGGGGCAAGGCCGCATCAGGGATGCTTGTCAGTCGTGCTTGAGCGGCGAGCAATGATTGCCGCCCACCTCGTAATGCTTGGCGCAGGCCGGACAGCTATGGGTGCCGATGTCGTTGGCCAGCCGTTCGCCGCAGGAACACATCCAGCCGATGCGCTTGGCCGGCGTGCCCACCATCAGCGCATAAGCCGGCACATCGCGGGTCACCACCGCGCCGGCGCCGATGAACGCGTACTCGCCTATGGTGTGGCCGCACACCACGGTGGCGTTGGCGCCGATGGACGCGCCCTGCTTCACCAAGGTGCGGCGGTACTCATTCTTGCGCGCGACATGGCTGCGCGGATTGTTGACATTGGTGAACACCATGGACGGGCCGCAGAACACATCGTCCTCCAGCGTCACCGCGTCGTAGATGGACACATTGTTCTGCACCTTGACGTTGTCGCCGATCAGCACGTCGTTGCCGACGAACACGTTCTGGCCGAAGGAACAGCCGGCGCCGATCTGCGCGCCGCCGCAAATATGGACCCAGTGCCAGACGCGGGTGTTCTCGCCGATCTCTGCGCCTTCGTCGACGATGGCGCTGGGGTGGATGATAGGATGCATCTTTTCAAAACCTTTATTTAGCCACGGAAGCACACGGAAAGACACGGAATAAATCAACTACAAGACAAAGCGTCTGACCTCGGCCTTGGGGTGCCAAAAATTAATCAACAGGCCCAGCCTCAACCCGCTAGTCCTCATGTAGTTCAACAATTGGGCCTCATGAATGGCTGCCAGTTTTTCCTGCGCTTTCAACTCCAGCAAAACACGTCCCTCAACCAACAAATCAACACAGTACTCCCCAACCACCTGCCCTTTATAACGCACCAAGAGCGGAACCTGCGCCCGGGTAGCCAAGCCCGCGCTATTCAACTCCTGCAACAAAGCATTTTCATACACTTTTTCCAGGTAGCCGTGGCCCAGCTGGCGGAAAACCTCAAAAACACAGCCCTGGATACGATACGTCAGACCCTCATCGATTAGAGGCGACATTGCACGCTTCCCTTCCGTGTTTTAGCTATGCAGAAACTGCGTTTTCCGTGTTTTTCCGTGTGCTTCCGTGGCTAAAAATGACTCAATAATCCAGTGGCAAGCTGACGCGGCGGCCATCGCGCGCGGACAGATACATCGCGATCAGCAGCTCCAGCGACTTCAGCCCTTCGCGACCATCGGTCTCCGGCGTGGCTTCGCCGCGCATGGTCTTGATCACATTGTCGTAGTACAAGGGATGGCCGAAGCCGTAAACGCTGGTGGTCGCGTAGCTGGCTTGCTTGATGTCTTCGTCCATCGCGTGCGGCTCGGAAAATTCCCAGTGCTGGATCTCGTTGACCGCCATGCCGCCGACGCGCACCGAGCCCTTCTCGCCCAGGATGGTGATGCTGCCTTCCAGGTTCTTCGGATAGGTCAGCATGGTGACGTTCATGCTGCCCAGCGCGCCGCTGCGCCATTTGACGCTGACCGTGCCGGTGTCCTCCACCTCGATATTGCGCGCCAAGGTGGCGGTGTAGGCTTGCACGCTTTCCACCGGGCCGATCAGCCAGTCCAGCAGATCGACATAGTGGCTGGCCTGGTTCATGAAGGCGCCGCCGTCGAACTCCCAGGTGCCGCGCCAGCCGGCCGCGTCGTAATACTCCTGCGGCCGGGTCCAGAACACATTGACGTTGACCATGTAGACGCGACCGAAGCGCTTCTCCTGCATCGCCCGCTTCAAGAGCTGCAAGGTGGCGTTGCGACGGTTTTGCTTGACCACGAACAGATGCTTGTTGGCGCGATCGGCGGCCTTCACCATCTCCAGGCCGTCTTCCCAGCGCGTGGCCATCGGCTTTTCCGTCATCACATGGAAACCGGCTTCCGAGCAGGCGATGCTCTGACTCGGGTGCAAGCCGGATGGGGAGGTCAGGATCACGATGTCGGCGTCGGTCTGCGCCAGCATGTCGATCAGACTGGCATGGCCGCGCGCGCCGGTGCGCTCCACCGCGGCTTGCAAGGCGGCCGGGTCGATGTCGCAGACGTCCACCAGTTCAGCGCGCTCGGCATGCTGCTCCAGCGCGCCGAAATGATTGTTGGCGATGCGGCCGCAGCCCACCAGCGCAAAGCGGATCTTGCGATCGGTAATCGGAGGGGTAACTATCATTTGAAAGTCCAGTAACGCACTGAATACACCAGTGTCTTCACATATTCGGACAGCACCGCGCCGGCTTCGTTGACGGCCAGCGTATGGTACAGATCATTGCCGGGATAGACGAAATGCATGCCCCAGTCCACTTCCGGCCACACCTGGCGGAAAGTGGTCAAGGCGCGCGCGGAATGGTACCAGGAGGTCACCAGCAGCGCCCGCTTGGGTTGGAACGCCTGCAGCGAGACCCGGGTCTGCTCGGCGTTCTGGAAGGTATTGCGCGACACGCATTCATAAGCGATGCGCGGCGCCGGCACGCCGGCCATCACCAACCGGTTGACGATCAGCTTGCAATCGCCCTCGCCGCTGACGAAGACCCGCGGCGCCACGCCGCGATGATACAGTTCGGCGGCGCCGATCACGCGCTGGCCGCTCTCGCCGCCCAGCACCACGATCCAGTCCGCCTTGGCCAGCGGCGCGTCCACCGGCAGCCAGTTCTTGGAATAGCGCAGCAACGGCAACGCGACGACGCCGGCCAGCAGCGCGGCCAGCCCCAGCCAGGCCAGGGCCGCGCCCAAACGCGGATAGCGTCGCCACATGGATCAGGCCTTGACGATGTTGGCGGCCGGTTCCAGATACTTGCCGCGGCTGTCCACCACCAGCTGCGCATGCGCCTTGATCTGCGCATAGTCGAACTTGTCGTGGTCGGTGGCCAGCAACACGCAGTCGTAGCCGGAGATGGCTTCATTGCTCAGCGCCACGCTGGACAGCTCGAAACGATGCTCGCGCATCTTGGGGAACACCGGCACGTGCGGATCGCTGTAAGCCACTTCCGCGCCCAGATCGCGCAGCTTCTCCATCAGGAACACCGACGGGCTTTCGCGCATATCGTCCACGTTCTTCTTGTAAGCGATGCCCAGCACCAGCACGCGGCTGCCGTTGATCGCCTTCTTGCGCTGGTTCAACGCGGCCGCCACTTTGGACACCACGTAGTCCGGCATATTGCTGTTCACTTCGCCGGCCAGTTCGATGAAACGGGTGTTGACGCCGTATTCACGCGCTTTCCAGGTCAGGTAGAACGGGTCGATCGGAATGCAGTGGCCGCCCAGGCCCGGGCCCGGATAGTAGGGCACGAAGCCGAAAGGCTTGGTCGCCGCGGCGCGGATCACTTCATGGATGTCGATGCCCATCTTGTCGGCGACGATCTTCATCTCGTTGACCAGGCCGATATTCACCGCGCGGTGGATGTTTTCCAAAAGCTTGGTCATTTCCGCGGCGCGGGTGGAGGACACCGGCACCACCTTGTCGATCACCGCGCTATACAGCGCCACGCCGATTTCCTGGCAGGCCGGGGTCACGCCGCCGCAGACCTTGGGAATGGTGCGGGTGGTGAAGTTGGGATTACCCGGGTCCTCGCGCTCCGGCGAGAACACCAGGAAGGCATTGTCGCCCACCTTCAGGCCGCGCGATTCCATGCGCGGCAGCAACTCTTCGTCGGTGGTGCCCGGATAAGTGGTGGATTCCAGCGACACCAGCTGGCCTTCGCGCAGATAGGGCACCAGGCTGTCCATGGTGTCCAGCACGAAGGACAGGTCCGGCTCGCGGTATTTGTTCAGCGGCGTCGGCACGCACAGGATCAGGGTATCGGCTTCCGGCACGCGGCTGAAGTCGGTGGTGGCCTCGAAGCCGCGCTCCAGCGCGGTGGCGATGCTGTCGGCGGAGATATGCTCGATATAGCTTTGACCGGCCATCAAGGTGTCCACCTTGCCCTGGTCGATGTCGAAGCCCAGCACTTTGTAACCGACTTCGGCGAAGCGCAGCATCAGCGGCAGGCCGACATAGCCCAGGCCAACGATGCCGATGACGGCGGATTTGTCTGCAATCCGATTGAGCAATTGCTGCTTGATCACGGTGTAAGTCCCAACAGTATGTAAATACGATAGCGGCGGACCCGACATTGACGACAAGCGGCGCGGAAGCGAAACCGCCCGCGCCGCGCCTGTCCTAAACTGTCCGGTCCACCGCCATAAAGTTCATGCAACGGCAAGCCAGCTTGCCGCCTTCCGTTTCTGTCCGTACTGATCTGCCTCAGAATCCGCTTATCCGGACTCGTTTCGCGCAGCGCGCCATCCGCCTCAAGCCGGCATGGCCACAATGCCGGCATTATACGCCTCTTCCCGCGCGTCATTGGGTAAGCAAATGTACGTTGACGCGCCGCTTCAGACCAGTAAATGCCCCGCCGTGTGCTGGTTGGTCATTTTCAAACGGCTGACGAAATCAACGAATTCCAGGCCAAAGCGGCCCTCCAGCTCATCGGCGCGTTTCTTCAAGGCCTCCCACTGCGTCAGCGTCGGGCTCTGACGGAAAGCCATCACCGCCACATTGCCGTGACTGGCCGCCGGCAGTTCCAGCACCCGGCCCTCGAACACGTTCAACAAACGCTCGATGAAGGACTGATAGCGTTTGTCCCCGCTCCACCAGTTGGTGACGAACACCCCCTTGGGGCTGAGCGCGCGCTTGCAGTCCTCGAAGAAATCCTCGGTGGTCAGCGCGTCGACGATCTGCAGGCCGTCGAAACCATCCACCAGGATGGCGTCGGTGGAGCCACGGAAGATCTTCACGTAATCGGCGCCGTCGGCTTCGACGATCTCGAAGAAATCGCCCTCCTCCGGCAGCTGGAAAAAGGCGCGCGCCACCGCGATCACCTGCGGATTGATGTCCACCGCGACGCTGACCGCGTCCGGCAGGTATTCATCGATGAAACGGGCGAAGGAGCCGCCGCCCAGGCCGATCTGCAGGATGTGCTGCGGCGCGTCGTTCCACAGCAGAAAGCCCATCATCGCCCGACTATAGCTGAGCACCAGATCGGCCGGCTCATCCAGGTCCATCGAGCTCTGTATCGTTTCCGAGCCCAGATGCAGCGAACGGATATTGCCCTCTTCCGAGATCTCCACCTCCGGCATTTCCTCCACCGCGGCACGCACGCGGCGGCGGAACGGATGCAAGGCCCTACGCGCCACAGCCCGACCCCTCGTCCACCGGCTTGCGCGAATCCAGAATGCTGATGGTGCGCTTCTTCGGCGCCGCCTCGGCCTCGTCGTCCTGCGGCGGCGGCGGATCGCGGAATTCTTCCTTGTCGAAAGCGGTGTCGCCGCCCTCGAACGGCGCGTCGCCGGTCTTCAGACCGGCGAAATCGAACAGCCCGGTATCGGCCAGGTGGGACGGCACCACGTTCTGCAAGGCGCGGAACATGCTCTCCAGCCGGCCGGGGAAGCGGCGGTCCCAGTCGTTGACCATTTCCTTGACCACCTGACGCTGCAGATTGGGCTGCGAGCCGCACAGATTGCACGGGATGATGGGGAATTCGCGCAGCGCGGCGTAGCGTTCGATGTCCTTCTCGCGGCAATAGGCCAGCGGGCGGATCACCATGTGACGGCCGTCGTCGGACACCAGCTTGGGCGGCATCGATTTCAGCTTGCCGCCGTAGAACATATTCAGGAACAGGGTGTGCAGGATATCGTCGCGGTGGTGGCCCAGCGCGATCTTGGTCGCGCCCAGCTCATCGGCCACGCGATAAAGAATGCCGCGACGCAGCCGCGAACACAGACTGCAAGTGGTCTTGCCTTCCGGCACCAGCCGCTTGACGATGGAATAGGTGTCTTCCTCGACGATGCGGTACTCCACGCCGATGGAATCCAGGTATTCCGGCAACACATGCTCGGGAAAGCCCGGCTGCTTCTGGTCCAGATTGACCGCCACGATGGAGAAATCGATAGGCGCGGACTTCTGCAGGCCGCGCAGGATGTCCAGCAAGGTATAGCTGTCCTTGCCGCCGGACAGGCAGACCATCACGCGGTCGCCCTCTTCTATCATATTGAAGTCATTGATGGCGTCACCCACATGGTGGCGCAGGCGCTTGGCCAGTTTATTGCCTTCAAACACGGCCTTTTTGGCCTTGTCGTCGAGGACGCTGCTTGCTTCGGACATGGAGTACGGCTAAGAAATTGAAAAACAGGCGATTTTACTTTTTTTCCGCGACGAAATCCACGCCGGCGAACAAGAGCCGCTCGCAGCCGCCCCTTCCGTGTCTACAGCACCACGCTGCGGCCGCCGTCCACCGCCAGAATCTGGCCGGTCACATAGCCGGCGTCCAGCAGCAGGAAAGCCACCGCCTGGGCGATGTCCTCCGGCACCCCGGCGCGGCGCAAGGGAATGCTGGCCTCTATCGCCTCCCGCGCCGCGGCGTCGAAGGAGAGTTCGTCTTCCGGCCACAGGTTCACGCCCGGCGCCACGCCGTTGACGCGCACCGCCGGCGCCAGCTCTATCGCCAGGCTGCGGATCAGCTGCGCGTGGCCGGCCTTGGCCAGGTTGTACACCACATGGCGCGCCATCGGCCTATCCACGTGGATGTCGGAAATGCCGACGATGGCGCCGCGCCGCCGGCTCAATTCCGGCGCCAGCGCCTGCGCCAGGAATAGCGGCGCCTTCAGATTGCTGCCCATCAAATCATGCCAGGCCGCCTCGTCTATGCTGCCCAGCTCGGTGGGAAAGAAGCTGGACGCGTTGTTGACCAGGCCGTCCAGCCGGCCGAAAGCCGCCACCGCCTGCGCCGCCAGTGCCGGCAAGGCCGCCGTGTCCAGCAAATCCGCCTGCACCAGCCGCGCCGAATCCGGCCGCGCCGCGTTCAACTCCGCCGCCAAGGCCTCCGCCGCCGCGCGCGAACCGCGATAATGCAGCACCAGCCGGACCCCGCGCGCGTGCAAATGGCGGGCGATGCCCGCGCCTACCCGCCGCGCCGCGCCGCTGATCAATACCACTCGCTGCTCGCCGCTTATCTCCCGCTCCACCATTTCCGCTCCTCTGACTCTCCGCCCGCCGCCGCAGGCTCCCACACACGCGTTGCGCCGCGATGACGCCAGCCGCAATCTCTATTTCTTGCCCATGCACGGCTGGGCCACCGCCAAGGCCGCCTGGTTGGACGGCGGCAAGGCGAAACGCGCCACCAGCTTGCCGTGCTTGCGGCTGGCGCCGTCTATCGTCACCAGCAGTTCCTTGTGCGTGGCGGACTGCCAGGCGAAGAATTCGCCCCGCGACGACCACTCGAACACGAAGCGGCCGCTCGCCTCGTACCAGCCGGCGAAATGGCTGTCCACGCCGCGGCGCAAGCCCGTCATGTTCAGCTTGAGCTTGCGACGCTCGCCCAGGCCACCCGGCCCCTCGAACGGGCGCACGTCCCAACCGCCCAGTTGATCGGACAGATGCAGCGACAGCCGCAAGGGCGGACTGTCCGCCCGGCAGGCCAGCTCCAGCCGCGCCGGGAAACGGCTGCGCCCCACCGTCGCCTCGCCGTCCAGGCCGGCCACTTGCAAAGGATTGTCCGGAAACGGTTTCGACACCGCCCACTGCGGCGGCGCCGCCAAAGCCTGGACGACCAGCAAGCCGCCCGCGCCAGCCGCCATCAAACGGTAAAATAGGCCCACCCTCTTCTCCTGTCCGCCAGTTTCCACCACAATCGCGGCACATTGTAGCAGGATGACCGCCATGACCACCTTACCCGCCGCCAGCGCCGACGCGCTGGCCACCAGCCAAAGCCTAGTCCACGCCATCCAGGCGGAAATCCGCCAACAAGGCGGCTGGATTCCGTTTTCCCGCTACATGGAACTGGCGCTGTACGCGCCCGGCCTCGGCTACTACGCCGCCGGCAGCCACAAGCTGGGCGCGGCCGGCGACTTCACCACCGCGCCGGAAATGAGCGCGCTGTTCGGCCGCGCGCTGGCGCGCCAGTTGGCGGAGCTGCTGCCGCAAACCGCCAATGTGATCTATGAATTCGGCGCCGGCACCGGCAAGCTGGCGATCGACATCCTCGGCGAATTGCAAGCGCTGGACGCGCTGCCGGAACGCTATTGCATCGTCGATCTGTCGCCGGACCTGATCGAGCGCCAGCAACACAATATCCGCCAGGCGCTGCCGCAGCTGGCCGATCGCGTGCAGTGGCTGAGCCAGCTGCCGGAGCGGCTGGACGGCGTGATCATCGGCAATGAAGTGCTGGACGCCATGCCCTGCGAGCTGATCCGCTGGAGCCCCGAGGCGCAACAGCGCGGCGTGGCACTGGACGGCGAGCGCTTCGTCTGGGAAGACCGTCCCATCCAGGATCCGCAGCTGCTGCAACTGGCCCGGGCCATCCAGCCGCAGCACGACGACTATGTTTCCGAAATCAGCCCGGCCAATATCGGCTTCCTTCATACCCTGGCGCAAAAGCTGGAGCGCGGCGCCATCCTGCTGCTGGACTACGGCTTCCCCGCCGCCGAGTACTATCACCCGCAGCGCCATATGGGCACGCTGATCGGTCATTACCGCCACCACACCGTGGACGATCCCTTCTTCCTGCCCGGCCTGATGGACCTGACCTGCCACGTCGATTTCAGCGCGATGGCCCAGGCCGGCATAGACGCCGGCCTGGACTTGATCGGCTACACCACCCAGGCCCAGTTCCTGATCAACGCCGGCATCACTCAATTGCTGGAACAACTGGACCCGGCGGATGCCGCCGGCTATCTGCCGCACGCCGCCGCGGTGCAGAAGCTGCTGTCGCCGTCGGAAATGGGCGAGTTGTTCAAGGCCATAGGCTTTGGCAAAAACGTCAGCATAGACTGGAGCGGTTTCCTGCGCGGCGATCGCTGCTATACCTTGTAAGCTAAGCACCGCGAGAATCTTGTTGACAGCCGGCTTTCGGCTGCGTATATTTCGCGTCTCGGTGCACTCGTGCATCGAAAAACGTGGCGAATTAGCTCAGTCGGTTAGAGCGACGGAATCATAATCCGCAGGTCCGGGGTTCGAGTCCCTGATTCGCCACCACAGTTTGCGAAGAATTGTTTTCGACAAGTCTTCACGGCGAATTAGCTCAGTCGGTTAGAGCGACGGAATCATAATCCGCAGGTCCGGGGTTCGAGTCCCTGATTCGCCACCAATATGAAAAAAGGTCAGCATACGCTGGCCTTTTTTCATTGCCGCGCCGCCCGGCGTCTTCATCCCGTTTCAGACTCCCGCATCCTCGATGGCATAATCGCGCTCATTCTCTATGACCCACCGGATTGCATCCATGCCATTGACCCGCACCCTGTTCGCCGCCTTGTTGGGCAGCATCTTGCTCAGCGCCTGCCAGACCGCCCCCGTCCAACCCGACCCCAAGAAATTGAGCGCCGCCTATCTGGACGCCGAATTAGCACAGCTCAAAGCCGATATGCTGGATTGGGTGCCGCTGAATGACAAAGGAGAGATCCACACCTGGCAGATCGAGCAGACCCGCTTGCTGGAGTGCTCGCCGTGGAAACCCGGCAAGAGTGCCCTCGGGCGCGGCCTGTGCATGGCGCGCAAGGAAGACCTCAACGCGGCCGAGCTGCAAGCGCTGGGCGAACAGCTCAAGGTGCTGTCGGCCCTGGCCGACGATTACGGCCTGCTGGCGCAACAATATCGCAGCGGCGCGCTGGACCGCGCCGCCTATATCGCCGCCGCTCAGCGCAGCACCCGGCTCTGGCGACCGCAATTGCTGCGCCATTGCATCGCCAAGCAGCGCAGCGTGCTGGACAGCCGCGGCGACGACAATATGTGCAACCCCAATCCCAAGTACGGCCTGTCGGTCGACGCCGCCGGCGCCGTCGTCGCCGGTCAGCGCGGCAGCGGCGCCAGTTATGAGAAAACGCCGCTGGTCGTCGGCTATCTGCCCGGCCTGTTCAAACGCTGAAGCCGCCCGGGGCGAGCTCCTGCCCGCCTATAGTGAAGCATCGCGACCCGGGAGTCCTTCATGCGCAGCTTGCCTCCAGCACTTGCCCGCGCCCTCCGGCTCCTGGCCTGCGGCGCCGCGCTCTGCTTCGCCACGCCCGCCTTGGCCGCCGAGCCTTGCGCCCGAGCGCTCAGCGTCGGCTGGGACAACTGGCCTCCCTATCATTACCTGTCCGCGCGCCAGCAACTGGAGGGGTATTCGGTGGCGGTGCTGAACGAAGCCGCGCGCCGCGCCGGCTGCCAACTGCACTATCAGCAAATGCCATGGCCGCGCACCTTGCTGCGCTTGAGAACCGGCCTGGTCGATGTGGCGATGGGAGCGCTGAAGACACCGGAACGCGAGCGATACGCGCTATTCGTTCCGGCCTACAACCCGGCCACGGTACGGCTGTGGGCGCTGCGCGAACAACAGGCGCGCTGGCCGGTACACCGACCCGAGGACCTGGCCAAGCTCGGCGCGCTCACGCTGGGCATCAATCGCGGCGACAGCTTCGGCGGCGAGCTCGACGCCTGGCTGCAACATCCGCCGGCCACGGTGACGCTGGATCAGGCTCCCACGCTGAGCACGAATATTCAGAAACTGCGCGCCAAGCGCATCGACCTGCTGCTGGCCAATTCCGCGGCGATGCGAGCCGCCCTGCTCGCCCAGCCCGGCGAACCCGCCATCCTGCCGCTGCCGCCGGTCTGGCGCGTCGGCGAAGCCTATTTCGCCTTCAGCAAGGCCGGCGTGCCGGCATCAGTGGTAACGGCTTTCGAGCAGGCGCTGCGCGGCATGAAGCAGGACGGCACCATCGCCGAACTCTACCAGCGGCACTTCGACGCGCCGTTTCCGGAGTAGCGCGCTCTCATTGCCTGCGTCCGCTTCCTCATGGCATAGTGGCGCGCACAAAAACATGCATTCATCCCTTTCGTTCAGCCGCACCCTCATTTCGACAAAGGATTCCCCATGCAAAACCGCCTGATCGGCGCGCTGCTGGCCGCCTTGTGCGGCGGCGCCGTCGCCGCCAATGTGCCCAGCCAGATGCTGGCAGCCAACACCCAAGCCTGCGTGCAAAGGCCGGCATGATGTCGCAAAAAGGAATGGACCCTTACGCGCCCAAGGACAAGAGCAAGCAGCCGGCGTATTGCGGCTGCGTCAGCAAGAAATACTGGGATCAGGTGCCGCAAGCCGATTACGACGGCATGATGGCCGAGATGAGCCGCGGCGAACAACACGGCCCGCGCGGCAAGGCCATAGACAAGGCCTTGGACCAGCGCATGGAGAACGCCAAGAAGTCCTGCCGCGGCTAGCCGTCGGCGTCGAGCAGCCGTTCCGCCAGCGGCAGCAGCAGGGTTTCGGCCAATTGCGCGAACAGCGGGTCTTGCAGCGGCGCTTGATTGCGAAAGGCCAGCGCGATCGCCGCCTCGTCCTTCTGCGCGACGCTGCCCTCGCGGACAAAGCCCGGCTCCCATTTTTCCAGCGCTTTCAGCATCGCCTTGTCGCGCCGCTCCGGCTCCGCCGCCAGCGCCTCGGCATAGGCCCAGCCGGTACGGCCGAACCAGGGCAGCGGCTGATCCTGGCCCTGGCGCCAGCGCGCCAGCCACGGCTCCAGCAAGGCCAGCGCGCCCGGCTCGTCTTCCAGTTGCAAGCCGCCGGCGTCGTCATAGCAGGCGGTACGGCAGGCCACGCCCGCCGGCCGCGCCGCGCACAGCAGCAGGTGGCTGAGCCACAGCGCCACGCGCTGGGCCGCATTGATCTTGCCGACGACGAAGCTGAGCTGGCCCTCCGGCCGCAAGCCGGTCAACTCGCCCACCACGGTGCAGCCGCCTATGCTCAGATGCAGCGGCTGCGGCGGCAGCGTGTCCTCGGTCAACGCGGCCGGCAGTCGCGCCGCCAGCCTGACGCTGGAGCGCGCCTCCTCCACCAGCCAGGCCTGGCCCAGCGCCGCCGGCGG
>NZ_JAJOHW010000129.1 GCF_021129195.1 Chromobacterium aquaticum
GGCGGGGGGCTGCCAGCGTCCGCGCAGCCGCCGCCAGCCGCCGGGAGGCGGGGCGGCGGAGGCGTCGATCAAGACCATGCCGTCGGTTTCCACCCAGGGCTGCTGGGCCAGCGCCGGCGCCGCCTGGTGGATGGCTTCGGGCGCGCCGCACAGCAGCAGCCAGTGCGGGCGCTGCCTGGCCGGGCGCTGGCGCCAGCCTTGGGCGATCTGCGCCAGGCCGGCCCAGTTGGCGCTGGGCGCGGACGGCTCCAAGCTGGCCGGTCTCGAAGACTTGCGGCCGGGCCAGCGCGCCAGCAAGCTCTGGCGAGCGGCGACCAGCTTGGCCCGGTAACGATTAAACAGCAGGATGAGCAGCAGCAGGGCTGTAGCGGCCACGGCGCTCCACAATACCGTGTCGCCCAGTTGCAGTTCGCTCAAATCGATAAGCTTGCCTTGCCACAGCGCGAACAGGCCAAGACAGATTGCCAGGCCGGCGATAATGAAAACCCAGATGCCGAATTTCATGCCGCTTTCTCCATGGAGCCGCTGGGAGGTGAGTTGATGATGGCCTGAATCCAACAGCTTTCTTGCTGCTGCCAGGCCAGCACTTGCGTGCCGGGCAAGCGAAGTTGGCATAGCAGCGCCAGTTGCAGCGGATAGCCCCAGGCGCCGGTTTGACCCAGCCATGAGTCCAGAGCGTGGCAACGCGGCGGCTGGCTTTTCAGCCACTGCAAGGCGGGTAGCTCGGCTATCCGGCCCCAGGCGGCCAGCGCGGTCCTGTCCAATTGGCTGTGCCAGCCGCGCGGCGCGTCGGCATCCGACAACTGAATCTCTTGCAGCGTGGCAAAGTCGGCCATCATCTGCGTGGCGTCGGTCGGCATCGGCCGCGGCAAGTAAGCCAGCGGTTGGGCGGCATCGGGCTGCAATAAGAGCGCGAAGCCGAGTTCGCACTGCGCCGGCGCGGAGGTGTCCAGCGCCAGTTCGGAGTGCAGGTGGGCGGCTAACAACAGGGCGGGCTGCCGGAGCCGGCCCTCCCCATCCGCGCCGCCATGGGCGGCCAGCAGCCAGGCGCGGGTCTGCTCCGGGTCCAGGTCGCGGCTCTCCGTTTGCCAAGCCTGGCCGGCCGGGAAGTCGGCCAGGCGCGAACAACACAGCGAGCGCCAGGATTCGGCGTGGCGGGCCGGCGCGCACAGCAGCAGCTGGCAGCGGTCCAGCCGCGCCAGCGCCTGTCGCAACTCCGGGGTCAGCAACTGATCCAGCAAGGCCAACAGCCGTTGCGGCAGGGGTTTGCCCGGCAACAACGCGTCCAGCGCCAGTGCTTGGTCCTGATGCGGCCCATTCTGGCCGCTGAGGGCGCCGTTCAGCGGCCGCTCCTGCGGATGGAGCACGCTGACGGCCGTCACCGGCAGCGCCGCGCGCGCCCATTGCACCCAGCCGGCGCGCAGCTCGTCCTGAGCCTGATGCTCGGCCCGGATGTTTTCGCGCTCGGTTTCAAACAGGTAGTAACGCAGCCCCCACAGCATCAGCCAGGCCAGCCAGGGCATGAGTAGCGCCCAGCCCCAGAAGCGCCAGCCCTGGCCTAGGCTGGCGCGCGGCCAGAGCAGGCTGGTGGCCGTCAGGCCGATGGCGAAGGCGGCTAGCAGCAAGGTCAGCCAGCGGGCGGGAGAAGGCGGCTGCGGCCAATCCGGGCGGCTGAGCTGCGGCAAGGGCCAGGCCATCTCAAACCTCGCCGGCGTTGGGCAAGGTGGAGATCAGCGTGCAGCCGCAACCGGCCTGGAAACCTTCCAACGCGAAGGCCGAGCCATGGGCGGACATGCGGGAGGGGCCGGGCAAAATGGAGCTGACGCCATGCCCCGATTGGGGGCAGCTGACTTGATCGCCAACCCGGGCGGACGCCTTGCCGAAGACGACCGGGCCGGAAGCGCTGATCACGCTGCCGCCATGGTTGGTGGGGTCGCCTAAGCGAATGATTTTTCCGGGCATGAATAACTCCTTAAGCTATTTAATAAATGACAAAGCCGCCATGTCATGAGCTTGTGAAAGCGCGACGCGCTAATCAGGATCAGGCGGCTATAAAGCGCTCAAAAAAATGCACAGCGGCGGCACAATCAATAAGAGGCTTGCAGTCAGGGCAATGACTCCCCAGGGCTTGCCTCGCTTGATTTGATGGCGGACAACAAGCACCAGCACGGCAAGCCAGATCAGCAGAAGCACTAAGGCAATAAAGATGAATATCTCCACCAGCCTCCCCAGATTTCCTGGCGATGCGAAACCAGGCGCGGCGAGTGCCAACCCGCTTAATCCAAACAAGTATTGGGTGTGGCGCATAAAGTGTTTCTCCATCAAGCCAGCGTCCGTTGCCACGACGCATGCGTTTTTTGCCGCCATGCCCGTAAAAATCTAATACCGCGGTGGTTTCGTGGGCTCCGTGCCGGGGGCCGCCTCGGCCTGGGGGACGGGCTCGGACAGGCCGGTGGCGGGGTCGAGCTGCTTGGCCTTGGCCAGCCGACTAATCAGTTCTTCGCTGGGCTGAGCCGGTCCCGGACCACTAAAAGCCTTCTGCCACTGGAGGCTGCCATCCCAGGGCGGCAAGGGAGCCGGCGGCAGCGGCACGAGTTGGTCTATGTTGGTTATCTCCGGCTGTCGCTGGGCATTGGCGCGGAGGAGTTCTTCGATCTTCTGGTAGCGGCGGCTGCGTTCCGGGTCCCGAGTCAGCCCCATGGAAAACAAACTGTCGTAGGGAGGTGGGTTGAAACTGTTCCTCAGGAAGTAAGCGGCGGCCGGATCGCCAGCCTTGACCCCCAGCTGGAAGATTTGCAAGGCTGCTTGGTAGTCTCTGGCCTGCCTCAAGTGACGTCCGGCGATCCTGACCGCCTGCGCCAGCCCCTGCTCTGCCGCACAGCGGTACATTTGATGCGCGAGTTCAGGGGCCTCACCTGCTGCCGTCAACACATTGGCGACATGAAACAGCGCCTCAGGCGAGCCCAGATCGGCTGCCTTGCGGAAAGCGCGCAGCGTCTGCTCTCGGTCGCTTTGGAGCATTTCCTTGCTGCGGATGCGGTTGCCGCCGCGAGCGTAGTTGTAAGAGGCGAAGTTGTAGTATCCGGGAGCCAGGTTTTGATCCACCAATTGCTGGTTGAGCGCCATGGCCTCGCGCAGGCCGCTGCGGGCGGGGTTGATGGCGAAGTAGCCGCTGAGCAAATGGTTTTGCAAATTGATATTGGCCTGGACATGGCCGTGGGCGGCGGCGATGCGGTATAGCCGCAGTGCTTGCCGCGCAACCGCCGGATCGAGCGTTTGCGCGGCGCCTTGCAGCAGGTGCCGGGCGTACAGGAACAAGTGTTCGGCTTCCGGCATGGGCTCGGGCAGCCGCTGATGGATGCAGCGGAATGCGGACGTCGTCAACAGCGGGGCGTTGGCTTTGGAAGGTTTGCGTGGGCGTTTAGCCGCGACGGGCGGCGGCTCGCGATAGAAGGTGACGGCCAGGCCACGGGCCTCGGCAAGTTGCTGGATCAGTGCTTCGCTGGGCTGAGCCGGCCCGGGACCGCGCCAAGCTTTCAGCCAGCGGAAGCCGCCGTCCCAGGGCGGCAAGGGGGCCGGCGGCAGCGGCACGATCTGGTCGACGTCTTCGACGGTGGGTTGCAGATAGGAGTGTGAGGACAGGAATTGTCGGATTTGCTGATAACGGCGCTTGCGTTCGGGGTCTTTGGTCAGCGCTAGGTAATACAGGCGACTATTGGGGGAGGGACCATTGAATCCTTCTTCAAGCGCAAGAGCAGCGGTGGGGTCTCCGGCTTTTATCCCTAGTTGGAATGCTTCTCTCGCTTGCTCGTATTCCTTTTCATTTTTTAAATCAATACCCAAAGCCTTAGCTGCTAGAGGGTGTTTTTGCTCTGCCGCGCAACGCCGCATTTGCCGGGCAATCGCTGGCGCTTTGTCATAGGGTGCTAAAAGTTCTGCCACATAGTATTGCGCCTCGGGATTGCCCAAATCGGCGGCCCTGCGAAAATAGCGCAGCGCCAGCTCGCGGTCGCGCTTGATATTGCCGTAGCCGCGGCTGGTGTAATAGGCGAGGTTGTAATAGCCGGGGGCGAGGTCGCGGTCGAGCAATTGCTGGTTCAGGTCCAGCACTTCGCGGAAGCCGCCGGCGAAGTCGCCGTCGGTCAGACTATTCTGCAAATTGATATTGGCCTTGACATGGCCATGGGCGGCGGCGATGCGGTAGAGCAGCCGCACCTGATGATTGACCGCTGGGTCGCGCTTGACCAGATTGTGTTTTTGCAGATAACGGGCGTAGAGGAACAGTTGATCCGCTTCCGGCGTTGGCGCCGGCAGTTGCTGGTGGACGCAGCGGAAGGCCAAGGCCTCTTGCTGTTTGGGGCTGAGCGTGCTCATTCGGGGCTCCTGGGCCAGGGCCGGGGCGGCGATGCTCACGGCTACAGCCGTCAGCCACAAGGTCACGACCGCCTGCTGGATCAGCGGACGGTTTGCCGGGTTCTGGCGCGTGCTGGCGTGGCTGAACATCGGGTGCTCCTTTCAAGCCTCGGGCGGCAGTTGGTAGCGCACCAGCTCCCATTCCACCTCGGTGGGCCGGTAGACCTTCCATTCCTTG
>NZ_JAJOHW010000130.1:0-837 GCF_021129195.1 Chromobacterium aquaticum
GCGCCGCTGCCGGAATGGGCGCCGATCAAACTGCCGGCGCAGCAGCCGGCCAGCTGGGGCGACAAGCTCAGCGCCGCGCTGGGCGAACGCCTGCAAGTGCAAAGCAGCCACGGCATGGACCGCGCGCTGATCCGTCTGGACCCGCCGTCGCTGGGCTCGCTGGAAATCTCCATTCGCCACGAAGCCGGCGCGCTGCAAGTGCAACTGACCGCCTCGCATGGCGAAGTGGTGCGCCAGTTGCAGGCCATAGGCGATTCGCTGCGCCAGGACCTGTCCAACCGCCAATACACCCAGGTGGCGGTGGAAGTGCGCGAAGGCGCGCCGGGACAGGGCGGCCAGCAGCGTCAGGAGCGCCAGGGGCAACAGCAGCCGCAACGCGCGCCCGGGCACGCGCTGGCGGAAGCGGGGCAGGGTGATGGACAAGGCTTCTGGCTGGGCCAGGGCTGAGCGGCGGAAGCACGAGAATGAACCGAAACATCGTAGTGATTTTGATTGTGGCCATCGTGGTGGCGCTGGCCGCCGGCGGCGGCGCCTGGTGGTGGCTGAGTTCGCATGCGCCGCAGGCGGAAGCGGCGCCCAAGCCGGTAGCGCCGGACTCGCGCTTCGTCAGCATGGACAAGGTGATCGTGATGTTGCGCGGCGGGGAATCCGCCACCCGCTTCATGGCGGTGGACCTGGTGTTCCGCAGCAGCGAAAAGCAGGAAGCCGAAGTCAAGGCCCAACTGCCCTTCCTGAAGAGCATCGCCGTGCGCGCGCTGTCGGAACTGCCGGCGGACAAGGCGCTGGCGATGAGCATAGACGATTACCAGCGGCTGCTGGCCAAGGCCTATGCCGGCG
>NZ_JAJOHW010000130.1:855-6291 GCF_021129195.1 Chromobacterium aquaticum
GGCGAGGCCGAGGCGCTGCGCCAGTATGCCCACCTGGTCAAGCGGGTGGCGCGCCAGCTGTCGTCCCAGGCCGGCGGCGTGTTCGACCGCGAAGACATGGAGCAGGTAGGGCTGATGGCCTTGCTGGAAAGCCTGCGCCGCTACGGCGAGCCGGACGACAAGTTCGCCGGCTTCGCCATTTTGCGCATCCGCGGCGCCATCCTCGACGAATTGCGCCGGCTGGACTGGCGGCCGCGCTCGGTGCGCCAGGAGGCGCACCGCGTGCGCGACGGCCTGCGCCTGCTCAGCCGCAAGCTGGGGCGCGAGCCCAGCGAAGCCGAGGCGATGCAGTTGCTCGGCCTCAGCGCCGAGGCCTACCAGGAAGCGCTGCTGGCCGACAACGCCGAGGCGCTGGCCAGCTTCGACGAATTGATGGCCGCCGGCATGGAGCCGGCGAGCGAGGACAATCCCGAGCAGCGGCTGGCGCTGAAGAGCGCGCTGACGGTGGCGCTGCAAGCGCTTAACCCGCGCGAGCAGCAAGTGATCCAGCTGTATTACGAATTTGAACTGAGCCTCAAGGAGATCGCGGCGGTGCTGGCGCTGACCGAAGCGCGCGTCTGCCAGATCAACAAGAGCGCCCTGAAAAAAATGCAGGCCTGCCTACAAGCGGCCTGAGTCCGAGGAAAGAAAACATGCAGCAATTATTCGGCATTCTGATCGTGCTGGTTTGTGTCTTTGGCGGCTTCATGCTGCATGGCGGCATCCTGTCGGTGATCTGGCAGCCGGTGGAGCTGCTGATCATCTGCGGCGCCGCCGTCGGCGCCATCGTGCTGGGCAATCCCCAGCACGTGCTCACGGAAATGGGCGGCCAGATCAAGCGCGTCGGCATGCGCAAGAAATACGACGCGGAGTTCCAGCGCCAGCTGCTGCTGCTGATGTACGAACTCCTGATCACCGCCAGCCAGGGCCTGAAGGCCTTGGACGAACACGTGGAAGCGCCGCGCCAGAGCGCGCTGTTCAACCGCTACCCGCTGGTGCTGGAAGAACCCAAGCTGCTGGCCTTCATCGTCGACAACTTCCGTTTGATGGCGATGGGCAAGATCAGCGCCCATGAACTGGAGGGCGTGCTGGACCAGGAACTGGACGCCATCCACGAAGAACTGAACCAGCCGTCCAAATCGCTGCACAAGATCGCCGAGGCGATGCCGGGCTTCGGCATCCTGGCCGCGGTGCTGGGCATCGTGATGGCGATGAACAGCGTCAGCCAGGGCGCCACCGCCGGCGAGATCAGCGAGAAAGTGGCCGCCGCCATGGTGGGCACCTTCATCGGTATTTTCTTCTGCTACGGCGTGCTGGACCCGCTGTCCAATATGATGCACCAGCTGGTCAAGCAGGAGTTGTCCAACTACGAATCGGTGAAAGTGGTGCTGACCACCCACGTATCCGGCAAGCCGCCGCTGCTGGCCATCGACGCCGGGCGCCGCCTGGTGCAGCTGAACACCAAGCCCAGCTTCTCGCAGCTGGAAACCTGGATCAACACGCTGGAAGGCGTGAACTAAGCGGATGGCGGGCATGGCGAACAAGAACAATCGCGAGCATGAAGCCGCGGTGATCAAGAAGGTGTCGCGCCGCCAGGATTCCGAAGGACACGGCGGCGCCTGGAAAGTGGCGTTCGCCGACTTCGTGCTGGCGCTGATGTGCTTGTTCCTGGTGCTGTGGGTGCTGGCCGCGCGCGACCAGGAAAACCTGCAGCAATTGCTGACCGCCGGCGGCGGCAGCCCCTTGAAGGCCGGCGGCACGCGCAGCATAGAGCATAGCGGCACGCCGCCGGGCAGCCTGATTCCGCGCGATCCCATCCCCGGTCAGCCCACCACCACCACCAAGGCCGACTCCTTGCTGCAAGACAGCAACAAGGTGGCCAAGCAGGCGGCCGATGGCAAGGCGCCGCGCAAGCTGGACAGCGTGGCCGATCTGGAAAAGCTGGCCGGCATGCTGGCCAAGATGAGCCGCGACGCCGGCCTGGCCAGCAATCTGCAAACCGTGATCACGCCCTACGGTTTGAGGGTGATGCTGCACGATACCGACAATCAAGGCATGTTCGAGCGCGGCAGCGCCATCGTCGATCCGCGCTTCAAGCGCCTGCTGCACGATATGGGCGATATGTTCGGCCATATCGACAATCAATTGCTGATTGTCGGACACACGGACGCCGCGCAATACCGCACCGCCGGCTTCGGTTCGTTTTCGAACTGGGGCTTGTCCAGCAATCGCGCGATGGCGGCGCGGCTGCATCTGTTGGAAGGCGGCATGAACGCCGCCGGCATCCTGCAAGTGGTGGGCATGGCCGACCGCGCGCCACTGGACGCCGCGCATCCGCTGGCCGCTTATAACCGCCGCATCGAGCTGTTGGTGCTGACCAGCAAGCAGGCGCAGGCGGTGGTGGCGATGTTCGGCACGCCCGGACAGAGCGGGAATCGCGAGACCACTGTTGTAAGTTCGCCACTACAGCAATCCGATCTGAATAGCGCGCTGAAAGATGGCCTAACTCCCCGCTGAACTTTTATTTTTTTGGGTTCAAAACAAAAGCCTGATTCGTTTCAGGCTTTTTTTATGTGTGTTTTTTCACACTTTTGTTAACCGCTAATATTATAATCCGCACCTGATTAATAAAAATTCGAGCGAAAGACTCGGATGATGTTGACAAAAAAAGACGCCAAAAGGCGGCAAACATCTGCGGGAAAGTCGATTCAATCGCAAGACTATCGGGGACGACGTGGTCATGAATGAAAACCACAATATCAAAGCCTTGTTAAAGGGCACTCATCTGTTCGGGCACCTGGACAACGACAAACTGGACAAAGCGCTGGAACTGGCCGACAGCCGCCGCCTGAGCAAGGGCGAAACGCTGTACAGCGAGGGCGACAACGCCAGCGAGGTCTATCTGCTGGCCAGCGGCAGCATGCAAACCTTTGTTTCGGATGGCCTCAGCAAGAAATACATTCTGCAAATCTGCACGCCGGGAGAGCTGATCGGCATGGTCGGCTTCATCGACAGCGGCGAACGCAGCTCCAACTGCGCGGCGGACGAAGACAGCCACCTGCTGGCCTTCAGCCGCGACAGCCTGATGCGGCTGTTCGATACCGAGGACGGCCTGCCGCACAGCCCGGAAGCGCGCACCCGCATCATGTGCCACCTGGTGCAAGTGGTGCGCCGCATGTCCACCAAGGCCAAGAACCTGGCGCTGATGGACGTGTACGGTCGCGTGCGCATCCTGATCAACCAGATGCTGGAAGACCAGGACGGCGACGAAATGGTGCTGAAAAAGCAACTGACCCAGCAGGAAATCGCCGACCAGATCGGCTCTTCCCGCGAGATGGTGGCGCGCATCCTGAAGGAACTGGTATTCGGCCGCTATATCCGTCTGGAAAACCGCCGCATCGTCGTTCTGAAAATGTTACCGGTAAATTTTTAAGTTTTTTTTCAGACTGTCGCCTTGAAAGGTTGAGAGCGGGCCGCGTGCCCGCTCGCAGCGCACAGCCAACACAAGACGGATTCCCAAACTATGCAAATCAACTCGACCTCGTCGCAACGCCGCGAACTGGCCGTTGGCGGCCAAGGCGCCGCGGTGGAAACCCCGACGCGCGCGCCCGCCGCCGCGGCAACGCCCGCCGCGAGCCAGGACATGGCGCCAGCGGTGGCGGAATTGCGCGCGCTGCCGGACATCGATCTCAAGCGGGTGGAAGAAGTGCGCGCCGCCCTGGCGCGCGGCGAAGTGCGTTTCGACGCCGCGCGGCTGGCCGACTTGGTGGAGCAATATCACCGGAGCCGCTGAATGAACCGCGAGCAAGCCTTCAAACAACTGCTGGCCACCGTGCAGCAGGATCTGCAAGGCTACCGCCAGCTGGAGCAATTGCTGGAACAGCAATTCTCCGCCGCGCTGGCGCACCAGACTGAAACCCTGAAGCAATTGGGCGACGATATCGTCGGCCAGTGCGACACGCTGCAAGCCAGCCGCGACCAGCGCCTGCAACTGGCTGGCCGTTTGCTGGGCGACGGCCGCGCCGCCTCCATGGACGCGGTGCTCAAACTGCTGCCGGTCGCCGTCGAGCCGGCCTGCCGCCAGCGCTGGGACGCGCTGGTGGCGCAAATCCGCCAGTGCCAGACCCTGAACCTGCGCAACGGCCAGCTGCTGCAACAGCAGCAGGAACTGATGAACCGCGTGCTGAATGGAGACAGCGATGTTTACTGTGCGCAATGAGGCGCGCGCCGGCGCGGACTTCGACAGCGACGCGATCGCGCTGCCGGCGATGGGCCAGGGGCAGGGCGGCGAACGTTTCGCCGATCAATGGAGCGGCCAGCTGCAAAGCGAGGTGCGCGACTTCATCGAGAACGGCTCGGACAACTGGGCCAGCTTGTCGCCGGAAGGCGCTTGGGCGCGCCAGCGCGTCAACGATGCAACGTTGGGTGGCAGCATGCCCTACGGCGCCGATCAGCAGGCCTTCCTCGACAGCATCGCCCCTTATGCCCAGCAGGCCGCGGCCAAGCTGGGCGTGGCGCCGGAGCTGGTGGCCGCGCACGCGGCGCTGGAGTCCGGCTGGGGCCAGCATCCGCTGACCCGCGCCGATGGCGGCAGCAACCACAATCTGTTCGGCATCAAGGCCGGCAAGGGCTGGCAGGGCGAAGTCAGCCGCGCGCTGACCACCGAGCACCTGGACGGGCGCGATGTGAAGCGCACCGAGAGCTTCCGCGCCTATCCCGGTCTGCAGGACGCCTTCGCCGACTACGCGCAACTGCTGGCCGGCAATCCGCGCTACCGCGGCGCGCTGGGCGTGGGCAGCAATGCCCAGGCCTTCGCCCAGGGGCTGGCCCAGGGTGGCTACGCCACCGATCCAGGCTATGCCGACAAGCTGCAAAAGGTGGCGGCGGGGATACTGGCCCGCAAGAAACCCTAGAACAGGCTGCTGCAAGCAAGAGCCCCTGGACGCTTATCGTCGCAGGGGCTTTTTTGCGCGCAGGGCGCTGGCCGGAAGCGGGCAAGTTGTCATTGATGATATTTAATACCACTTTAATGCCATTTAATTTCGGCATTTACTCCAAACGATTGTTTGAATAACGCTGGAGACATCGCTTGAATCAAGGCGTCGCGCAATTAGCCAATTCAGCGCGTCGGCAATATCTAGAGTATTTATGTTCAAATTAAAAAGTCATTACTCGTATTATTTTGACGGCTCGCCGCTTGGCGCGCCCTTGAGCTCTATCACATTGCCTTCCGGGTCTTGCAGATAGAGGGATGGGCCGTCGCCCTCGGCGCCGTAGCGCTGCTCGGTGACGCCGGCGGCGACACCGTGGCGCGCCAGGTGGGCGCGGATCGCCGCCTCGTCGAAGGGCTCCACCCGGAAGCAGAAGTGATCCAGGTTGCGCCCCTCGGTGCCCGGCGCGCGGCCGCCGGCGCGGCCC
>NZ_JAJOHW010000131.1 GCF_021129195.1 Chromobacterium aquaticum
ACGTGGAAGCCGCCATCGACGCCGGCGCGCAATTCGGCGTCAGCCCCGGCTTCACCCCGGAGCTGGGCGCTGCCGCCCGCGCCGCCAATCTGACGCTGATTCCCGGCATCGCCACCCCGTCCGAGGCGATGCGCGCCCAGGACGAGGGCTTCACCATCCAGAAGCTATTCCCGGCCGAGGCCGTGGGCGGCGTCAAGCTGCTCAAATCGCTGGCCAGCCCGTTCTCCGATCTGCGCTTCTGCCCCACCGGCGGCATCGACATCAAGAAAGCGCCGGAATACCTGGCGCTGCCCAATGTGCTGGCCGTGGGCGGCAGCTGGCTGACCCCGGACGACGCCATCGCCAACCGCGACTGGGACCGCATCACCCAGTTGGCGCTGGAAGCCAGCCAACTGCATAGGAATTAAACGACGTTGCTTCTTTACAGGGCCTCCCGGCCCTGTTTTTTTTGGTGGGCCGCCCGCCGCCGGCCCGCCCCTGTCCGGTTTTGTCCTTCCTTTCCCCCGCCAATTGCCTAAGCTCAAGAAGCAGGACTTCATCGCCTGCCGGCCCACGCCCGCGCCGGCGACGGCTCACCTATTGGAGACCCCTATGCAAGTGGCGGAAATATTTGAAAAAGCGTCGGGCAAGCTGCCCATGGTGCCCAAAGTGGTCCAGGAACTGGTGGCCAGCTTTCACCGCACCGACGTGAACATAGACGACATTACCGACAAGGTGGGACATGACCAAGTGCTGACCGCGCGCGTGCTGCGGCTGGCCAATACCGCGCGCTTCGGCGGCAGCCGCCGCGTGGGCTCGCTGGACGACGCCATCGTCCTGCTCGGCTTCGACAACCTCAGGGTGCTGGTGATCGCCTCCGGCGTGACCGGTGCCACGCTGGGCATCCAGGGCTTCGACATGAAGGCGTTCTGGCAGCGCAGCTTCGCGATGGCCAACGCCGCCAAGCGGCTGGCCAAGCTGGCCCGGCTGGACCCGCAGCTGGGCTATACCTGCGGCCTGCTGTCCAATATCGGCGAACTGGTGCTCTATGTGGCGGTGCCGGAACAGGCGCTGCAAATCGACAAGATCGTCGCCGGCGGCGCCGATCGGGTGGCCACCGAGCGCATGCTGCTGGGCATGGACCTGACCGAGGTGGGCGCCGAACTGGCGCGGCGCTGGAGTTTCCCGGACGAAATCCAGGAAGCCATCTTCAACCAGCATGATCTGCTGAACGAGGAAGTGTCGCCGTACGCGCTGCTGATCGGCCTGGCCTCCTTCATGATTTCCGGCTTCAGCCACGCGATGAGCGAGGAAGACATGCTGGCGACGCTGCCGGCCAATGTGATGGAGCGCGCCGGCCTGAAACGCGAGGACCTGGCCGCGGCGCTGCCGGAGTTGCGCGAGGCGTGCACCGCGCTGGACGAGATGTTCTGAGAACTTGTTCAAAGTCTGCTGCGCTTCGGCGATACGGCGAGTGCCGCTTCGAAATGCTCATGTACCGTATGTACACTCCGCTTTCTTAGCCGCAACGCCTTGTCTCGCTCTTGCTCGCGAGATTTTGAACAGGCTCTAAGCCTCCTCCGGCCGGACGCAAAAAAGGCGGCCCAAGCCGCCTTTTCACACCTCTCGCAGGGCAGACTCAACCGGCCTGGCCGTCCGCCTCGCCCGTCTCCGGCTCTGCTTCGGACGCCTCGTCCTCGGCGGCGTCGACATGGCCGAGCACACCCACGCAGCGCAGCTCGATCTCCTGCATCAACTCATCGATGCGGATCACCGACAGCTGGATGCGATCGCCGCGCGCCAGCTCCGGCAGGCCCGGGATGCGCACCCGCATCGGCAGGCCGTCGATGCGCACCAGGTCCTCCTTGATGAAGGTGGCGGTGGGCGCGCTGATGCCTTCCTGACTGAACCAGCGCAGGCACCAGAAATGCTCCATCCGGTCCTGGAAGCCCAGGTAGGCGGAGTAAGTGGTGTCGAAGTCGCGCAGGATGGCGAACAACATCGCGTCGCCCTGCTCGAACTGCGGCTTCTCGCCACGGATCATCGACATCAGCTGACGCTGGTTGATGAAGTCGGTGGCGCGGCGCAGCGGCGATGTCGCCCACGCGTACTGGGCGACGCCCAGGCCGGTGTGCGGCTCCGGCCGCGTGGTCATCCTCACCTTGCCCATGCTCTGCGCGCGGTACATGCCGGGAATGTCGGCCTCGGCCAGCATCCGGCCCCACTCGCTATTGGCCAGGATCATCAACTCGGACACCAGCTTGTCCATCGGCGCGCCGCGCTTGCGCAAGGTGATCAGCACCTTGCCGTCGACCACGTCGAAGTTGTAATCCATCTGCACCGGCCGCGTCGGATCGTACTTGCCGCGGCGCTTCTCCAGCGCTTCGGCGAACTGCCAGAACCAGATCAGCTCCTGCTTGAACGGATAGTCCACGCCAGGATCGCAGGCCAGCGTTGCTTCATTGAAGAACTGCTCCAGCGCGCCATGGCGCAGGTTGGCGGCGATATGCACCTTCTCGATGCGGTTCTCGTAGGCCACCGGCTCGAACTCCGGCGTCACCTCCACGTAGAGGCTGAGCGCCGGGCAGTCGTGGCCTTCCTTCAGCGTGAACATCTCCACCAGGTCGTCCGGCAACATGGTGATCTTGTCGCCGGGGAAGTAGACGGTGGACAGGCGCGACAGCAGCAGCTTTTCCAGCGGCGAATCCAGCCCGATGCCCAGCGAGGGCGCGGCGATGTGGATGCCGACGCGCTTGTTGCCGTTGGGCAAGTCCTGCACCGACAAGGCATCGTCGATCTCGGTGGTGTTGGCGTCGTCGATGGAGAAAGCGCGCACCGGCGACAGCGGCAGATCTTCCGGCAACGCCGGCAGCTCGTACTTGCCGAAGCCGCGGCCCTTGGGGAAGAACTCCAGCATGAAGCCGGCCATCAGGTAGTCCGGCACCGAGGAAATGCCGCCGGCCTTGTCCGCCAGCCGCAGCGGCGGCAGGTTGAGTTCGCGCGCGGCCTGATCGAAGGCCTTGAACTCCAGCGTGTTCTTGTCGGGTTTCCACAACAATGTCATCAACTGGCTGCGGATCGCCTCCGGCAGCTGGCCGGCTTTCAGCTCGACCACCCACTGTTCGATCTGCTCCTGCTCGCGCTTCTTGCGCTCCAGCCCGGCCAGCGCCGCCTTCAACGCCTCTTCCGGCGCCTTCTTGTAGCGGCCCTTGCCCTTCTTGTAGAAGTACATCGGCGCGCCATACAGCCGCGACACAATGGCGGCGGACTCCGCCGCCGACGGCGCGTGGCCCCAGTAATCGGCAGCCAGCGCCTCATAGCCGAACTCATCGTCCGGGCAGCATTCCCACAGGAAATCCAGGTCAATATCCGCGGCAAGTTGCTCTACCATGGGCAGAAAATCGCCCAATGCGGAGCTAAACTCCAGGAAAACATTCGCCGCCTTGATCTTGGCGCGCTTGCCATGCTGGGTATCCACTTGCAGACTAGCGTCATTGCGCGAAACGATGCTGCCGACCTTAAAGCCGCCGCTCTCTTCGTAAAAAACGTTCATTAAAAATTTTTGCCAGGCCGTTGCAATCCAACGGCGAATTATAACAGCGCGCCTCAGGCGCGGCTTCAGAACTTGAATATTGGACGACCGGGTCCACCGGGGAATACTCGATCATGTCGCAACATCAGGCTTTCAAACAACGTGTGCACCTGGCACAGGAAATCGATCGCATCGGCCACATGCTGGTCACGCGCTGGGAGCGGCCGCTGGCCGCCCACCTGCTGTCATTGATCCTGCGGCTGGAAGATCTGGTGCGCGAGCAGGATCTGAACGAAATCACCGGGGAAATCCAGACCCTGTCGCGGCTGCTGCAAGGCTGGATCCAACAGCCGCAGAGCCAGCCGTCGGAAAACGAGCGCTACAACCGCCTGCGCCATCACCTGGGCCTGGTCAGCCAGCTGGGCATGATGGAACGCAAGGACGGCCTGCCGGAAATCGACTACGACAATCTGCTGGGCGGCGGCCTGGTCACCCTCTATCTGTGGCTGCCGCAAGACGTGGACGCCACGCCGCTGATCCAGCAGCTGTCCTGCTACGGCATCCACGCCAAGGTGATCCAGCAGGCGGCCAAGCTGGCCCAGGCGCTGCAGGACAAGGCGCCGGAAGCGGTGGTGGCCTTCACCGAATTCGCCGCCAACGACCCCATCCTGCTGCTGGCGCCCACCATCAGCAGCATCTGCCCGCTGATCCTGACCTCGCCGCTGCACGATTTCCAGGCGCGGCTGGCGGCGGTGCGCGCCGGCGCCGGCAGCCTGCTGGACTGGCCGCTGCAGGCGCATCAGCTGATAGATCAATTGAGCTTCGGCGATCTGGGCGAGAAACGCGAGCCGCTGCGCGTGCTGATCGTGGAGGACATGGAATCGCTGGCCGGGCTCTACTCCAGCGTGCTCAACGCCCAGGGCGTGGAAACGCGCGAGGAAACCCAGCCGGAGCGGGTGCTGGAAATGATAGAGCAATTCCGCCCGGACCTGATCCTGATGGATATGTACATGCCGCAGTGCAGCGGCATGGAACTGGCCAAGGTGATCCGCCAGCAGCGGCTGCTGGACGGCATCCCGGTGGTGTTCCTGTCGGTGGAGAAACGCCAGGCGGTGCAACTGGACGCGCTGACCCTGGGCATAGACGGCTTCCTGACCAAGCCTGTGGCGCCGGAAGAACTGATCGTCACCGTGATCAACCGCGCGCGCCGCTATCGCAAGCTGCGCTCCTACATCATCAACGACAGCCTGACCGGCCTGCTCAACCACTCCCATCTGCACGGCCAGCTGGAATACAGCATCCAGCGCGCGCGCCGCGAACAGCGCGCGCTGTCGCTGGCGATGCTGGACCTGGATTTCTTCAAGGCCATCAACGACAGCCACGGCCACCCGGCCGGCGATGAGCTGCTGATCAATCTGGCGCGCTTCCTCAAGGAGCGGCTGCGCAGCAGCGACCTGGTGGGCCGCTACGGCGGCGAGGAATTCGCCATCGTGCTGCCGGGCACCAGCCAGCAGCAGGCGCTGGAGCTGATGGATCAGCTGCGCCAGGATTTCAGCCAGATCCAGCAGCGCGCGCCGGACGGCGATTTCCGCCAGACCTTCAGCGTGGGCATCAGCTCGCTGGCCAGCGCCGGCTCCAGCACCGAGCTGGTGCAGCAGGCCGACGAAATGCTCTACCTGGCCAAGGCCAACGGCCGCAACCGGGTGGAAACCATGCCGGGCTGAGTCCGGCCCGGACGCGAAAAAGCCCGGACCACCGAGAGGTTCCGGGCTTTTTTTCGGCCGCGGCGCTTAGCCCCGCATCCAGGATGCCTGTTTACGATCCGCGTTCTCAAAACCTGTTAACGCCGTATCGCCTAAGAACCTGTTCAAAGTCTCGCGAGCAAGGGCGAGACAAGGCGAAAACGAGCGAAAAAGCGGAATGTACATGTGGTACATGAGCATTTTGAGCTCGGTTTCAACGCCGTATCGCTGAAGCGCGGCAGGCTTTGAAAAGCTTCTCAGGCCTCGGTCAGCACCAGGCGCACGCCCTGCTCTTCCAGCAGCTTGGTCACCGGCTCCGGCGGCAGCGAGTCGGTGAACACGGTGTGGAATTCACTGATATGGCCCATGCGCACCAAGGCGTTGCGGCCAAACTTGCTGTGGTCCGCCGCCAGGTAGCGGTGACGGGCATTGGACATCATCGCCTGCGCCACCCGCACTTCGCGGTAGTCGAAGTCCAGCAGCGAGCCGTCCGGCTCGATGCCGGACACGCCGATGATGGCGTAGTCCACCTTGAACTGATTGATGAAGTCCAGCGTGGCCACGCCGGTGATGCCGCCATCGGACGCGCGCACCGTGCCGGAGGTGATCATCACCGTGAAATCCGGGTTGGTGGACATGATGGAAGCAACGTGGATGTTGTTGGTGATCACCCGCAAACCCTTGTGCGTGCTGGTCAGCGCCTGGGCCACCGCCTCTATGGTGGTGCCTATGCTCATGAACAGCGAGGCATGATCGGGGATGCTGCTGGCGATCATGTCGGCGATATGCGCCTTTTCGCTCTGGAATTTTCCTTTGCGCGCGAAATAATCCTCGTTCTCCACGCTGCTGCCCAGCGCGGCGCCGCCGTGGTAACGGCGCAACAGATTGGCTTCGCACAGCTGATTGATATCGCGGCGGATGGTTTGCGGGGTGACATCGAGCAGCCTGGCCAACTCTTCGATCGGCATGAAGCCGTTTTCGCGGACCAGCTGCAGAATCTTGTCGTGACGGGGTGAGCGGCTCATAACTATTCGGAATCGAAAATCACGTCACTTTAGTAACATATTTTGCGGGTCAGCGGCAAACAGAACCACTATTCCAGCTTGATATCGGCCAATAGTGTTCGTTTATTGCGTATTTTTTACTCAACCAGCCGCCTGTCCCTCCTCTTGCGGCTCCTTCAGCCGCGCCAGGAAATCGCGCAGTTGCTCCAGCGGCATCGGCCGCGCCAACAGATAACCTTGCAGATAATGCACGCCGCTCTGCTGCAGATAGGCGCGCTGCTGCTCGGTTTCCACGCCCTCGGCCACCATGGTGATGCGCAGTTGCTTGGCCAGGTCGATGATCATCTCCAGGATGCGGTTGGCGATGGAATCGCTGCCTATCGCCGCCACGAACACCCGGTCTATCTTCAGGTGATCGGCATGGATGCGGTTGAGCTCGGCCAGGCTGCTGTGGCCGGTGCCAAAATCGTCGATGGCGATCTGCACCCGCATCCGCCGCAGCGCGGCCATCACCTGCTGGCTTTGCGGCGTCACCCGGATAGGCTCGCGCTCGGTCACTTCCAGCACCAACCGCGGCGGCGCGTCCGCGAAGTGTTGCAAAAACGTCCGGCAGTCATCCACCAGCTGCGCGTGCTGCAGATGGCTGGGCGATAGATTGAGCGCCACGAAGAAGCGCTCGGGCAGGGACAGCGCGGCCATGTCGGCGGCCACCCGCCGCATCAGGTAGCGGGTGATCTGGATGATCATGCCGGAGGCCTCCGCCACCGGGATGAACAAGTCCGGCGGCGCCAGGCCCTGGCGCGGATGCTGCCAGCGCAGCAGCACCTCCACTCCCATGCAACGGCGGCCGCAGGCGTCGAACACCGGCTGGTAGTAAGGCAGGAACTCCTGATTGCGCAGCGCCAGCTGGATTTCGCCGCTGACCGAGCCGCGCTTGCGCAGATAGCCCAGCAGCAAGGCCGCGCCGACCACGCCCACCGGCAGCAACAGCAGCAAGGCGCGCAGCAGGCGCGCCGACGCGCCGCTCCACAGGTAATCGGCGTCCACCCAGCTTTGCACCGCCAGCGGATAGCGCTTCGACGCCGCCATCACCCGCAGCGCCGCGTCGGCGGGCACGCCGGCGACGCCCGCCTGGGTCGACAGCACCGCCTGCTGGCCGTTCAACACCAGCAGCGAGCCGCTGCGGCCGTCGTCGGCCTGTCCCGGCAGCAGCGGACTGAAATAAGCCAGCTCCACGCTGGCGACGACGCCCTGGCCCTGCCCGGTCAGCAAGGTGCGCATCAGGAAGGGGCGCTTGGGATACAGCGGCCCGGAACCCTGGCGGTAGATCAGCTGCCGCGGCGCCGACGGCGTGAACGGCAGCACCGTGTCCTGCGCGCCCAGCACCGAGGTGCAATACAGGCGGCGGCCGTCCAGCAAACCCAGCGAGCGAATATAGGGATCGAAGGCCGCCAGCGACACCAGCCGGGCACGCGCCTGCCGGCAAGGCTGCCCGGCCAGCGGCGCGGCCTCGTCCAATGAGCGGTCCACCTGGCCGAACACCTGGTCCACCGAACGCACCGCGCGCGCCGCGGCGCTTTGCAATTGCGCCTGCACGTCCAACTGGTAGCGGTTCCAGGTCAGGGGCAGGCCTATCGCCGCCGGCAACAGGGCCACCAGCAGCACCAAGGCCCATTCCGCGGCATTGAGGCTGCCGCGGAATTGATTGCCTCGGCTGATCAGGTGACGGAAGCGATGGCGACTAAACACGTTGTTCCCCGGCGTGACGGAATGACAAGGGACAGCCTTGCGCCTGGGCCATGACCACGCGCGACCATCCGCGTCATGGCTGACGCTGGCGAAGAAATCATGAAAAGGCGGGGGCTGTCAGGATGAGGGGCGGCCGGGTCTTGCCGCGCCGCCCCGGAGGAGGTTCGAACACCCGCCGCGCGGCGCGCGGCGCCGCTGTCGTGCGAAGCCCTCGAAGTCAGGCGCTAAAGATAACGGTTTAGTCCGAGTCGGAAAAGCTAATTAGAAAGATTTATTTAATAAAATGTCTTTGATTGACTAGATATTGATATAAATTGCCGCAATCGGCCATGCCATCGCGCTAGGCCGGGCCGCCGGAAAAGAACAAAGGGCCGCGCACCGCCGAAACCGGCGGCGCGCGGCCCTGTCGTGATCAGGCTAGACCGGCGCTTAGCACCTGTTCAATGTCTGCTGCGCTTCAGCGATACCGCGTTAAAAACCAGCTCAAAATGCTCATGTACCACGAGCACGGCAAGTCGGCGCAACGCCGCATCAGGGGCTTGGTTAGCCGCTCTTATTCGGCCCGCAGGCGCTGGCGGTGGCGCTCGATCTGCAAGCGCACCTGGCGCGGCGCGGTGCCGCCCACGTGGTCGCGCTGCGCCAGGCTGCCTTCCGGGCTCAGCACCGCGAACACATCGTCCTCGATCAAGGGCGAGAACTCGCGCAGCTTGGCCAGCGGCAGATCGGCGATGTCCACGCCCTGCTGCTCGGCGTGGCGCACCGTCAGCGCCACCACCTCGTGGCTGTCGCGGAAGGGCACGCCCTTTTTCACCAGGTAGTCGGCCAGATCGGTGGCGGTGGCGAAGCCTTGCAGCACCGCCGCGCGCATCGCCTCCGGCTTGACGGTGACGCCGCGCATCATGTCGGCGTAGATGCGCAGGGTGTCGATCAAGGTGTCCGCGGTGTCGAACAGCGGCTCCTTGTCCTCCTGGTTGTCCTTGTTGTAGGCCAGCGGCTGCGCCTTCATCAGCGTCACCAGCGCGATCAGATGGCCGACCACGCGGCCGGACTTGCCGCGCACCAGCTCCGGCACGTCCGGGTTCTTCTTCTGCGGCATGATGGAGCTGCCGGTGCAGAAGCGGTCGGCGATGTCGATGAAGCCGACGCGCGGGCTCATCCACAGGATCAGCTCCTCGGACAGCCGCGACAGATGCACCATCACCAGGCTGGCGGCGGCGGTGAATTCAATCGCGAAGTCGCGGTCGGACACCGCGTCCAGCGAGTTGTGGCAGACATCGTCGAAGCCCAGCAGCTGGGCGGTGTAATGGCGGTCGATCGGGAAAGTGGTACCGGCCAGCGCCGCCGCGCCCAAGGGCAGGCGGTTGACGCGCTTGCGACAGTCGCTCATGCGCTCGGCGTCGCGCGCCAGCATTTCCACATAGGCCAGCATGTGATGGCCGAAGGTCACCGGCTGCGCCACCTGCAAATGGGTGAAGCCGGGCAGCACGGTTTCGGCGTGCTGCTCCGCCAGGTCCAGCAGGCTGTGCTGCAGCTCGCCGATCAGGCCGACGATGGCGTCGATCTGCGCGCGCAGCCACAGGCGGATGTCGGTGGCCACCTGGTCGTTGCGGCTGCGGCCGGTGTGCAGGCGCTTGCCGGCGTCGCCGATCTTGTCGGTGAGCCGGCGCTCCACGTTCATGTGCACGTCTTCCAGATCCACGCTCCACTCGAAGCGGCCGGCGCGGATATCGTCCAACACCTCAGCCATGCCTCGTCGGATCGCAGCCAGGTCTTCGGCGGACAGCACGCCGGCGCGCTGCAACATGGCGGCGTGGGCCAGCGAGCCCTCGATGTCGAATTCGGCCAATCGTCGGTCGAAATCCACCGAGGCGGTGTATTTCTTGACGAGTTCGGATACCGGCTCCGAGAAACGGCCGGACCAGGCGTGTTGATCTTGCATGGCAATGCTTTCTACGATGGCTGCGGACGAAAAACTTGGCGAAACTCCGGGGGCGCGCGGCGCCGCCGGGAATCCCCTACTATGCCAGCGGCGAGCGCCTTCGGCCAGTGCGGGTTTTCCTTGCTATGATGCGGCTATCCTATTTCCCCCCGCGCCCTCATGCCGCCACCGCCGCCCTCCAACCTGCCCGACTACCGCAACCTGGGCGTGCAACTGCGCGCGCTGCTGCTGCTCGGCCTGTTCCTGCTGGGCGGCCTGCTGCTGG
>NZ_JAJOHW010000132.1 GCF_021129195.1 Chromobacterium aquaticum
ATCGTAAACAGCTTCTAAGCCGACTGGGTTCTGGCGGTGATCATCAAAGGCAGTGTCGCCGGAACGGCGGCGCTGCCTTTTTGCTTGGCCGCCGCGCCGGCGTCGCGGCCGGAAAATCCGTGGTTGACATTGAAGCGAACTTGAAGCTTAGCATGGCGCTTGCCATCACCAGCCTAAGAGCCTGTTTTCGCCTTGTCTCGCCCTTGCTCGCGAGACATTGAACAGGCTCTAGGCGGAAGGCATGGCGGAATGTTCTATTCTTCACAGGGTGTCGCCCATGCTGACTTTCAAGAGATTTGCCTTATTCGCCATGTCGCCATTGATGATGAAAACCGCCGCGGCCGAATCGGCGCCGGCGTCAGCCGCCCGCCTTGGCAAGGTGCTGTTGGTCATGACCAGCCACGGCCATTATCCGGACAGAAACGATGGCACCGGACTGTGGCTCGCCGAGTTGACCCATGTCTACGATGTGCTGACGGCCGCCGGCTACGCGGTGGATTTCGTCAGCCCCAAGGGCGGCGCGGTGCCGCTGGATCCTCGCAGCCTGGGCTGGCCCCATGCCGATGCCGCGGCGAAAGCGCGCTTGCGCGACCCGGTCTTCATGGCGCGGCTGCAAGCGACAAGAGCGGCGGCGGACATCGATCCGGATGCCTATCTGGCCATCTTCTACACCGGAGGCCACGGCACGATGTGGGACTTCCGCGACAATCAGGCGCTCAAGCGAGCGGCGGAAAGCATCTATCGTCATGGCGGCATTGTGGCCTCGGTCTGCCATGGCGCGGCCGGGCTGCTGGAGCTTGAGGCGGACGACGGCAGGCCATTGATTGCAGGCCGCCGCGTGACCGGATTTTCCAATCTCGAAGAAACGCTGTCCGGGGTCAAGGACCAAGTGCCCTATTGGCTGCAGAGCGAACTGGAAGCCCGAGGCGCGCGCTACGAAAAGTCATGGCTGCCCTTCGGCAGCTTCGTGTTGACCGATGGCCGTATCGTCACCGGCCAGAACCCCGGCTCCAGCAAGGAAGTGGCGCGGGCCTTGCTGGCCGCCTTGCCGGCGGCACACTCGCGGCAAGCTGACGGTCAGCCAGGCCTGGGTCAGGACGCGCATGAAAATCGGTGAACTGGCCAAGCGCGCCGGCATGGCGGCGTCGGCGATTCGCTTCTATGAAGCCAAGGGCTTACTGAAAATCGCCAGCCGGCAGGCGAACGGCTACCGGGATTACCCGCCGGAAGCGGTGACCTTGCTGACCATCATCGGCGATGCCCAGCAGGCCGGTTTCTCGCTGGAGGAAATCAAGCGCCTGCTGCCGGCGGATGTTTCGTCCTGGCGGCATGATGAGCTGATCGCCATCCTCCAGCGCAAGGTGGCGGATATCGAAGCGCTGGAGGCGCGCCTGGCGCACAGCAAGGCGCAGATCCAATCCCTGGTTCAGCTGATCGAGTCCAAGCCGGAAGGCATGGACTGCAAGCTCAATGCCGCGCGGGTGATGGCTGGCCTGGGCCTTGCCGTCGACAAATAGCGCGCGGCCTGGCCGCTGAATCCACGCACCTCATTCCCTACTCAAGACCCCACGAAGCATATGCAAACCATACTTGGAGCCAATGGCCAGATCGCGGTGGAACTCGCCCGCGAGCTGCACGATAACTACCGCAGCGATTTGCGGCTGGTCAGCCGCAATCCGCGTAAAGTCAACGCCAGCGATGCGCTGCTGCCCGCAAACTTGCTGGATGCCGGGCAGACGCGCGAGGCGGTCAGGGGCAGCGATCTGGTCTATTTCACCGCCGGGCTGCCGCCGGACAGCAAGCTGTGGGAGACGCAGTTCCCGCTGATGTTGAAAAACGCGCTGGACGCGTGCCGGGCGGAGGGCGCCAAGTTCGCCTATTTCGACAACACCTATATGTATCCGCAGGACGACAGAATCCTGACGGAGGAAACGCCTTTCGCGCCGATGGGCCGCAAAGGCAGGGTCAGGGCGGCGATGGCCACCATGGTGTTGCAGGAGATGGCGCGCGGCGAGATTCCCGTGCTCATCGGGCGGGCCCCCGAGTTCTACGGGCCGGGCAATACGCAAAGCATCACCAACGCGCTGCTGTTCGACCCGCTCAAGCAGGGCCGCAGGCCGCGCGTGCCGCTGCGCGACGACACCAGAAGAACCCTGATCTGGACGCCGGACGCGAGCCGGGCGCTGGCGGCGCTGGGCAACACGCCGGACGCATTTGGCCAGACCTGGCACTTGCCCTGCTGCGAAGACCGGCCGACCTACGGGCAACTCGCCACCATGGCGTGCGAGGCGTTCGGCAGCGAGGCTGCTTACGCGCTGATCGGCAAATGGACGTTGACCGCCGTCGGCCTATTTTCCAAGCCGGCCAGAGAGATCAGGGAATTGTTGCCCCGCTATGCAAGCGACAATCTGTTCGATTCCAGCAAATTCAAACGCCGCTTCCCCGATTTCCCGGTGACCAGCTACCAAGAAGGCATCCGTTTGATTCGGGCCGAGTTGGCTTGATGGGTGATGAGGCGGGTTTGGGCGTAGACTAGCCGTCCCAGTAAAATACCAACAGGACATTCCATGAGCGCCCTGGGCTTCAGGCAGGTCGATGTCTTCAGTTCCACGCCCCTCAAGGGCAACCCGGTTGCTGTCGTGTTCGACGCCGACGGGCTCGATGAGCGGCAGATGGCGACCTTCGCCAACTGGACCAACCTCAGCGAGACCACCTTTATTCTCCAGCCCAAGGACCCGCGGGCGGACTACCGTCTGCGTATCTTCACCACCCTGCACGAACTGCCGTTCGCCGGTCATCCAACCCTGGGCAGTTGCCACGCCTGGCTGGAGTCCGGCGGCGTGCCACAGGGGGGGAGATCATTCAGGAATGCGCGGTGGGGCTGGTGCGGATCCGCCGCCAGGGGAGGCAGTTGGCTTTCCTGGCGCCGCCCCTGCTGCGCTCCGGTCCGGTGGATGAGGAGCTGCTGGAACGGGTGCGCCTGGGCCTGCGCCTGGCGCCCGAGGCGATCATCGCCGCCCAGTGGGTCGACAACGGCGCCGGCTGGCTGGCGGTGATGCTGGCCAAGCGTCAGCAGGTGCTGGAGCTGCAACCGGACTATCCGGCGCTGAGCGGGCTGGCGGTGGGGGTGATCGCCCGCTGCGACCCGCGGCAAGACGATAGCGACGCCCAGTTCGAGGTGCGGGCCTTCATCTCCGGCGACGGCATGCCCGAAGACCCGGCCACCGGCAGCCTGAACGCCGGCATTGCCCAGTGGTTGCTGGGGGCCGGACTGGCGCCGGCGCGCTACCGCGTCAGCCAGGGGCTGAGCATGGGGCGCGCCGGGTGCATCGAGGTGGAGCAGGTGGGCAATGAGGTGTGGATAGGCGGCAATGCGGTGACCTGCATTGAAGGCCGGCTGATGTTGTAGGCCAAGCCTGCGGGCCTTCGTGGCGTTCTTAGAACCTGTTTACGATCTGCTGCGCGTCGTGGAGCGTTACACGGTGAGTACAAGCTCAAAATGCTCATGTACCACTTGTACATTCCGCTTTTTCGCTCGTTTTCGCCTTGTCTCGCCCTTGCTCGCGAGCCTTTGAACAGACTCTTGGAGCCTGTTCAAAGTCTGCTGCGCGGCGGTGATGCGGCGTTGAAAACAGCTTCGAAATGTTCATGTGCCACTTGCTCATTCCGCTCTCTCAGCGGTTTTCGACTGGCCTTGTTCGAGCTTGCGGGATCAGAGACAGGCTCTTGCCGCAGCACTATGCACGCACGACCGTCACCCCCGCTGTTTCGATCTGTCTCATCAATTCCCGGTCGGCGTCCTTCTCGACGACGATGGTTTGTGCGAGCGTGATCTCACCGATGACGAAAGGCGACGCCGCATTGAGTTTCGACGACGACGCCAGCACGACCGTCTCCGCCGCGCGCGCAGCGAACGCGCGCTTGATCGCGGCTTCCTCAAAATCTCCGGTGCTCAGACCCGCCGTGGGGTGAACACCGGTCACGCCCATGAAGTACCAATCCGCATGGATGCGCGAGATGCCCTCGATCGCGGCGGCGCCGACGGCGACGATCGAATGCTTGTACAGCCGTCCACCTATCAGAATGACTTCGACCGAAGGATGCTCGGCGAGCGCCGTGGCGACGCTTGGGCTATGCGTGACGATCGTCGCCCGCAGATCAGCGGGCAGTGCCTTGACCAGCAAGGCCGAGGTGGTGCCGCCATCAATGATCGCTGTCTGCCCGGGGACGATCATCGCGGCCGCTTGCCGTGCAATCCTTTGCTTGGCGGCCGACTCAATGTCCCGGCGCAGTTCGAACGGTGCGAGCGCAGGAGAAACGGGCAACGCGCCGCCGTGAACGCGTTGCAATAACCCCTCCGAAGCGAGTTCACGCAAGTCCCGGCGAATCGTGTCTTCCGATACGCCGAACTCCACGCTCAACTCGCCGGCGAGCACTTGGCCATCGCGAGCAAGCGCGTCCAGGATGGCTTTCTTACGTTGTGTCGTTAGCATATGTTTGCACGAAATATCTTGATGTTGCACGAGTGTGCACGATACCATCATCGCTATTAGCTGTCGACTGGAGGCGCCATGGCTGCAACGAAAGACCGGGTTCGCATCGTCGAGTCCACCGTACTCTCCGACAATTGGTACACGCTGAAGAAGGTGACGTTCGATTTTCTGCGCCGAGACGGCAGGTGGCAGCGTCAAAGCAGGGAAACATACGATCGCGGCAACGGCGCAACCATCCTGTTGCATTGCCGGCGCACGGGAAATGTCGTGCTCACGCGCCAGTTTCGGATGTCCGTGTTCGTCAACGGACACGACGGCATGTTGATCGAGGCGGCCGCCGGCTTGCTCGACAACGCCACGCCGGAAGAGCGCATACGCCTAGAGGCGGAAGAGGAGACTGGGTACCGCGTGAGCAATATCCGCAAGGTATTTGAGGCTTACATGAGTCCAGGGTCAGTGACCGAGAAGCTCTATTTCTATCTGGGGGACTACGACGCGTCCATGCGCGTAAGCGATGGCGGCGGCATCGAAGACGAGGGCGAGGATCTTGAGGTGCTCGAAATGCCGCTGCGGACCGCTTTGCGCTTGGTCAAAAGCGGCGAGATCGTCGACGGCAAGACGATCATGCTCTTACAGCACCTGGCATTAAGCGAAATCACGGAGGGACGCCAAGCATGAAGCCGCAACGGATTTTGATTGCGGGCCATAGCGCAGTTGAACCAACGGCGATCCGGCTCGCATTGCCTACAACACTTGTAGGGAAGCAAAGTACGTGAAAAAAGAGAGCCTTGTCAGTCAAGGCTCTTTGCATTTGCGTGGCCATGCTGAACAAGGACTGCGGAGCATGGTTACTGCAAAAAAACGACTTATAGGCATGATTAATGAGAAAAGGTCAACAACTGACCGTATTGACTATTTGGGATTGGGGCTGTTAATCGGCCAAAGCAGACCTGCTGGAAACGCGACGCCCCAACAATGAGCCTGTAGCGAGCAAAGCATGACTTGCGGGGCCAGCCTTTATTTGGCCATACGAACAGAGCGGAAAACCTCACTAAGCTGCACTGCAGCCGCTCGCCTATCACCCATGTCAACGAGCCTATCTAGTGCCCGCAGTAGCATCTGCGCCATCTCCAGGGGCATGGGCTGCTGCCGCTCACTGAAGCGCTGAATCAGCCCTGACAACCGGGCCGGCAATTGCGTGCCACGCCATCCAGGTGGTGTTCCTTCTCCGACCAGAAGGTGCTCAAGGTTGTCGACGAAGTGCTGAACTGGGTAGTGCTCGAGGCTGCTTTCGCAAAGGTCCATCCAGGCGCGAGCGACAAAGGTGACAGACCCGTGGGTACGCAATATTGGCTCGAAGACTGGAAGTACAATGCCAACTTCAGACCAGTTGCGGTTAGCAAAGCGAACTGCCCCACCTGCGTACGTGAAGTCTGCAAAGAACAGGTGCTTGACGATGTCGACAATGTCCTGTTCAGAGAGCCCGCCATGGCTCGCGTGATGCCAATCCTCGTAGGCCAGAACGCGCTGCGTGATGACAGACAGTAGTTGCAACGCGGCTTGAGGAATCTCCTTACTGTCCGCAACCTGAGCAATCAGATGATATGTGAACCATTCACCGAAACTCGCAAAGACCTCGTCATTAGTGGCCATCGCAGGTTCCAGGAAACGCCGTGTACCCTCATCTACAGGCAACATTAGTGAGGTTCGAGCCAAAAAGCGGTAGAGATGACGACGCCACTCGAAATAGTCCGGGCCGTAGTTGTCATCAAGGTCTCTGCGGCTTCTCGCCCAAGCAGGTGCAATTCGCTCGATAGTCCACTTGGTCAGCCCCTCGCACCAGTCCAAGAAAGACGCCGCGTGCGCTTGGTCTGCCAGTGCAGCCTCCAAGGGAATGACCTGCAGAACCTTCTCCAGAAGCGAAGTGTCGACGTGTATTGGGTTGACCCGCCACTCGTCATTGACAGTGCGACTACGTCGCCGGCGAGCTTGAACAGCCTCGCCTTCAGTAATAGGCAACCAAGGTTCCGGCCACGCAGGAAAAGTACTAACTACAGGTGCTCCATCTTGGAGACGTTGGAGTTCCTCATTGACGACACCCTGGATTCGTGTGTATTGCCGTGCCTCTGTGTCTCCTTCGGGAACATAGTTCACCTCGACGAGCGCAAGCGCCGTAGCCAGCCACAACGCAGCCCACGCGATGTCTGGATACTTAGGCCAGGCACCCAGTAAGGAACCGAATGCCGCAACTGTGATTTCCTCGTAAGGATGGGCGCACAGCTCCGTGAGGAATGACTGAAGCGTATTGATGTCCCTGTCGTCTTCAATGACCGAGAACAATGCCCCTAGCCCCTTGGTTGCGTAGAGCACCGGATGGTGCATGAGCTTCGCGTTGCGAGTGAAAAACTGTTGCGGTACCTCTGGTGTGCACGCAGCACGAACGCACACTTCAGCGGCCCATTCGATGTGCGCTTCAGCGTTCTCCAGCAAAAGGATTGCAGCTACACCCGCAACGGCCGATTGCCGTTGATGTGCCAACGCTATGTGGTCATGTCCAGAGGCAAAAAGATCTTCAAGATCGAGTGCCTTTGCTTCTGTTGCAGCAACTTCGAGCGTGAGCGACTCCTTAAGTTTGCCTTCATTGAAGTAGGAGTAAGTCCAGTTCAGAAGAGCGAGATAGCGTCCCATCTCGCTGTACTGGGCTTGCATTACCTGAATGTCCTCGCCTATTTCCTTGGGATTCTTGTGGGAGATTACCACCTGGGATTCATCCTGGCTGAGCTCTGCGCGATAGTTCTCTCGCTTGCCAATCTCGGCCCAAATCTCCGCTGTTCTGGCGAGGTCCGAACACACCTCAGCGTTGTTTCGTTGCTCAGAATAGTCAAAGGGCAAGTTCCCCGGAAAGCTTTGGATTGCTACACCCGCTTGCGCGCCTAGTTCTCCTCCCCTGAGCACCATCAGAGTGCCGAGCGAGCGGACGTCCGCACGACGCACCGGCCGTTCGTTGCCTTCCTTCACGGCCAACGCATGAGGCCTGTCCTGCGAATTGGTGAACCCGATGAGGTTCGCCATCTGTCCCATGTCCTCCACTTGGCGCCGAATATCCCAGTGCCAGAGACGTTGGTTCGTCGCAATGGGCAGAGTTATTTCGGAGGTGTGTTGCGCCTGTAGAGCGATAGCTGCAGCAACAGCGAGGGCACCCACGGACCTGTGCCCTTCCAAGACTGCCTTGAGGACGTCATCAACAGGAGTGCCACTCTCAAGCTCACGGAATGCCCACGCCTCAAGAGCCATCCAGCCTGAGTTGACAGTGGATGGCCCGAAGCTTCCACGCGCACCTAAGTAGAGACGGCTATTCCCCCAGAATAGTTGCTTGCCCCACGGGAACTGCATGACGAGCGGAATAGGTGTTCCATCCTTCTCGTAAGAGAGCCTATGCAGTTGCCGCCATGATCGAATGGCATGGTTAGCGACCTCTCGAACCAGTTTCCTGCCCTCATCTGGGGCTTGTTGCAGCAGCGAGTGGAACGGCTCCCTCGTGGGTGCAGCTGGGAAAAAGGAGAAGTGGTCGTCGATGGAGAGATGGTCCCATTCGAAATGACTGACGTGGTGTGGCGCAAAGTAGTCCCTGCCTCGCATTTCCTTCTGTACAACCACGGGGAGGCGCTTGCGCACCACGAACAGAGTGAAATCGACCAAGCCCGCAGGGCAAGCCCGTGAGAGAAGTGGGGCATGTGTGAATACGGACTGAACGGCCTGCCGTGGCATCCGCTCCAGGTGGCATAAATCGCGGAGGTATTGAGTGACCAATGGGCCTTGGGTAAGTGAAGAGTTCAACACCAACGTTCGCAACGCGGACTCAAGTTCGTCCAAGCCATCCTGGCAGTCCTCGATTTCGTCCCAGGCTCCTCGATCTGTCGAAAATTCTTTCTTATGGCGCTGATGCTCAATGTGATACAGCCACGCCAAGCATGTCTTAACAATGCGCACCGAAACCCGATTGCGGTAGTGAGAGAATGCGTTCTGCCAAACCTCGAACGCCGCAACTACGTCCGGAATCACACTCGTTGGCATGTCTTGCGCGTGGTCCAGAAGCCAATCGCAAAAACGAACCCAAGCCGAAACGTCGGAAGGGTGCCCCCACATGTCCGCGTACAGCATGCGCTTAGCAAGGTCGAGGTCTGGAGTGTCTGAGCGCTCAAGAATGGCGGTATTTGGCTTCGTCTTTTCAGCCTGGTACCAGACTACCACCTTGCGGACCCGTACGTGGGCAGTGTCGAACATCGCTCGGTCAAACGCGTCGGAGTACTGCGCGAATGTCTCTAGGGAGAACGGCCCAGCCATCCACGCGCGCAACCATTGGGAGCGAAGTCCCTGACTTGCCTCTAATGTAGCCAAGTGCTTGTCCCAGTTCTCGCCATGTGCAAGCTCCGTCTGAGCGAGCAGCTCAACGACCCGTCCAAGTGCTGGAGGCTCTCCCACTTCGCGAATGACGTCCGGCCAAGAGTCATCCGCTCGGACCAAGTGCTGTAAGAAAGCCCACTCGAAGAATATGTCGTGGGAGAACTGCACGCTGTGTCCGCACCTGACAGGCCGCACAATCCCATCTGCTTCGAGTTCGGCGAGCGCCTGAGCATCGACATCGGCTATGGGAATGCGCCTGCCAAGTTGATGTGCACCTGTCTTGGCCAGTTGTACTAGGGCATTCCTCCTGTAGCCCACCCGCGCGGGGTCTGCGCTATAGCCACCACGCTCCCACCACAGAGCAGCAAGGTCGACCTCAGAGGTGGCATGCACGTTCGACGAGTCAACCTCCTTGGCAAGAACGGCCGCGAAAAAGGGTCGACGAACGACTAACCGAATAGCGTTACTACCGAAAAGCAGTGGTCGAAGGGCTGGCTTGGCTTGCGCGAGTGCTTCAGCTTCTCCGTCGTCGAAAGAGTCTATGGTCAGCGTCCGTACCCCACTTGAGAACAAATGTGCAGGAAGCCAAGTGCGTAACGGCTCCATTCCTGTGTCGCGCACGGTGGCCACGACGCACCATCCCGACAACAACGGCGAGGAGTGGATGGTGTTCAGCAGGTCCAGAAGGATGCCTCGGTGTTCGACTTCAACACGGTCAATACCGTCGATGAACAGAACGCTGCAGCCGGATGCGGAAAGCTCCACCAAGAGCTCTTCCAAGTTGCCGTGCGTCATTCCCGTGGTGGCGGCGTACTGAGCCCACGTATTCCCTTGCAGACGGTCTGACTTTAGGAAGAGGACAGTTCCAGAGGTGGCAAGTTGTTCGACTGCCGAGCGGAGAACGACCGACTTGCCCGTACCGGGCATGCCACCAATCTGCACAAATCCAGGCGACTTTGCAGCTTCGATCACTGCTTGAACGCTGCTGTAGCGAGGCACACTCAAGCCAGAAATGCAGTTCGTGATTTCGGCAGCGGCAAGCCGGCTCTCCTGCTGTATGGCTTGCAGTGCTCCTTGCGCACTCGGTGCCCCAGCAAGCCGGAGTGCGCCGTTTAGGCGAGCGACGAGTGTCTTGCGGTCGTACCCTGCAGCGCGCCCTTGCGAAACACGCACCAACGCCAGTAACCGACGCCACAGGTCGTCAGCGCGAGGGCGGTCCACTGGAGCCAGGGTATTGGCAAGTGCAGAAACTACCTGAGCCTCGGTTGGTGAACCTTCGGTTAGCAAATCTAGGCGTATTAAGACAAAGTGACTTAGTAGTTTGTGGGTGACTGTATCGAGTTCCCCCGGCGCTACCTTGGGCGAGAGGATGTCGCGAACTACCTTGAACTGCGTGAGCTTGTCGCCCGAAGCACCATCGGTCTGCAGCTTACGGGCAAACTGTTCAGAAGAGTTTTCTCCCCGCGCCCATTCACAAAGCGTTTCGAAGCACCTTTTGGCTGCGTCCGAGATTTCTCCTACGATAGCACCTACCCTATCCAACGAAACCTGAAATGCAGCGTCCAACAGCGTTTCGTGAGCTCGCTCAATCGTCTCTCGAAAGTCAGTGTTTGTGTCCGCTGCGCTAATTACCAGCCTGCGCTTGACCTGGGCACTGAAGGTTATCGAGACCTGGTCGGCTCCGGCTGCACGAACGATAAGGTCGTCCAAAGGCTGGCCGAACGAACCTTGCTGCACGGAGACATGTTTGACGACGCGGCCCGGAAGGCCCGGCGCCGTTGTTTCACAGAGCAATGCAGCGGCATATACAGAAGAAACAGCGTCTTCGAAGCTAAATCCTTGGCCGCCAGTCAGTTCAGGCGAAGTTCCTCTTAGTGTTGCTTTCGGTATATCTCGAATCTGAGGCTCGTTGGTGTCGTTTTCCAGCGTCATTTACTACCCTCGTAGCAGTTCTAGTCATGTTGACCGTCAGCCTTGGCCGATCTACTGTCACTTGAAAGGCCCCCTCTTTACGCGATTTCGTGCTGGTGGCAAGGCATCTAGAAAAGTCGGGGCGATTCTCAGCGGCAATTCAACTCAACAGATGGCTAGGTGCCGCATGGTAGCGGCGGGCGGGTATTACCGGGCCAACAATCTGAAATAAAAGTACAGCTGCGACAGCAAAGGCTCGCATCGATCATGTGTATATGACAACGGGGTTCTCTGCGGTCCATTACATCACGGTGGGCGCAGTGGTGAGGTGTTTCGTCGATGAAGAGGACCCTCGGCGTCGACAACACAGGCTTAGAGATCGCAGATGATCCCGCCGCAAGGCGAGCAACATTGCAGACGCTCCATTTATGAAACCTGCAGTCGACGTCCGGGCCAGTTTTGACAAAGTGGGGCGCTTGGCCAGTGACTATGATCCAGTTGTCGCGTTCTCTGGGATTAGAGCGCGCTAGTGCCCGTGTGACCGATGGCTTGTGCAGCGGCTCTCGAGGGAACCCAGGAAAATCGACAACAGGGGAGGGGCGAAGCTCAAGGTCGAGCTGTGCTCCCGTTCGCGCCAGTAGGGCCGCGGCACCGGCAGCAAGCTTGTTGACGTGCGGATCCAAATAGAGTTCGTCCGTCGTCGGGTCCTTTGTGTATTCGAGCAAGGACTCCTCGGATTCCTCAAGCACAGTCAGGAGCATGTTGTCTGCCCCGTGCAGCACCAGAGCGGGATAGACCAATACACGGGGTTTTCGCCCGAAGACAGGTGATCCACTTGCCTCGTAGCTCACGTGAACTGCGTGAAAACATGCAACAACCAAGTCCTTTGTGAGGTAGTTCAAGACCTCGGTAGGCCGCACATTGAAAGGGGTTTCGGCAGCAAGTGCCTTCTTCGATATCAGCGAAAACAATTCGCTGGCCTGAACCTTGAAATTCTGCTTATGAAATATTTTGATCTTGACGTCTTCGACGGGGCCCTCGATGAAGGCCTGTAATGGATCAACGAACACGACGATCCATTGCCCACTTGTGATCACGGCTCTGGGTAGTGTGTGACCATGTCTATCTTTCAGACCTTTAACGTAGCCGCCCACTTGATCGATGTAGGTATGCCATTGCCCCGCCACCGGAGAGTTTTTTGCCTCACCTCCACTTCTCCAATGATTGATTCCTTCACCTAATAGGACAGAGGGGTCAAAAGACTCCTTCTTTCGCGGTTCCAGAAACGCCTTGTCCCAAGCTTTGGCCTCAATGAGTAAGGCTGGAGCATTGGTATCTGCTCTGACGCCAAGATAATCCATGAACGTGGTCGTCTCGCCTTTGAGACGGGCCTCTTCCGCCATGTCCCCACCCAATCCGAGCGACCAACCAAGCAGTTCTACGAGTCCATCCAGAAAGTGAACGCGAGTTGTGTGTTCGTGAGGATTGCCGGCCCCAGCGCCGGCGAACTCGGCGCGCGCGTCTGCAGCAATCGATGCCTCGAAGCAATCGATCAGATCGGCAAATCGTTGGATGAACTCTGCTTCCGTGACTTCGCGAATCACTGGAGCAGCTCTGGTAAACGATAGAGCAGCTTTCTTGCTGACGGCCACCCTGCTTCCATGAAGATCTCGAGGCAGTCTACGAGTGCCTGGCGCCGTAGGTCGTTCCCAAAAATCTCCTTGCAGTCGGCCAAGAAGCTGCTTATCAGTCGCACCATCAATTCGGCGCCCAGCGGCTCGTACTGGTAGCCGCCCTTTGCGCCGCCCCCGCGAATCGCACGCGCGGTCAGATCAAACGCACGCTCCGGGTTCTGCGGGGCCAGAATTTCCACTAATTGCAGGAGTTGGTAAATAGTGTGTGGCTGCGCTTGATCTGCAATGAGGTCGAGCGTAGATGCTATCTCGCCCAAGTAAATCTTGCACCCCGCCTCGTCGATTCCCGTTCCGCCGTTGACGCGACCGGTCGCGAAATAGAGCTGCATGGCCGCCCTGTCGATGAGCTCGACGCACGCTTTCAATCTCGGCACCTGTTCATCGGGAACTGCGACGCCTGGGTCATATGCTGCAAGTGGTCCACTGGCGGCGGCGACGATTCGATGAAGAAGGGTCTGGGCTCGATGCCGAAGGGCCCCTTCCTCTGATTGGCCGGGATGCAGGCCCAGCACGACTGCATCACGAAGCGTAAACAGAATCTTTTCGAGCTGCTTGCTATGCACAGAGGGATCATCCAACCACTTTGACAGGATAGCCTCTACAGAGGCCCTCTCATAACTCACCGAAAGAACCGCAACTAGGTCAACCAGAGAAACCTCAAGATCTGCCTGCTTCGCCGTACCGCTATAACGCCCAAGAAGCGTTAGGATCAGTCGTTCACTTCGTTCGGGCTCGACATGAATGATCCTTCTCAGTACATCGACGACAGAGTCCAAAACTGCAAAGTTGGTTTCTCGTTCCAGACGAAGCTCAAGCCGCTGCCAGAAACCTGCCCGGTCGAGATCCCACAATCGAATGAGATGCAGGACTGATTGAGACCGCGCTGCTGGATGGCGATCACCTAGCAAGCGGTCGATATCCTCCTCAAGTCGTGGGTAAAGATCTGCTCGCTGAAGGCAAACGTCCAGCACTGCCGTTGCGGCCTCAATACGTGCGGCGGGCCCTCCCCAAGACTGGGATTGTTCATACTGAGATTCCGTCTCGTCGGTGACCTCTGGATTGCTAGATGTGGCGGCTATTCGAACGAGCGCAAGATATCGGTCTGTCGGATCAAAGACATCCCTGATAACTAAACGCTCGCCCTGAGCGAGTCGCCCACACCCCTGGCCGATGACGCCTTCGGCGTGCAGACGCAACGCTCCATCCAAGTCCGGAGCCGCTAGGCCGGGAACGATTGCCTCGAGCAACTCGAGCATTCGTGCCGTATCGATTTCGTCGGTCGACGGTTGACCAGGCTTGGCCTCGATGTAGTCCCGAGCCGCCTCAATGGCAGCCATGACGGTAATATTCGACGGTCGATCCCTGTCAAGACTTTCAATCCAGAAAAAGGGATCAGGCTGACCCCAGCCACTTGAGATGCGAAATGGTCGCTCGTTTCGATGGCTGTGCGCTACTAACTCTGCTGATGTGGCGGAAAGGATGGCGCGTGCATTCTCTGTGACAAGCAGATCAGACCCGATGACACTATACAAACGCTGGATCAGGTGTTCTCTGGCCGCCTCCGGGTCGTTGTACCGTTCCATTGAGAAGGTCGTCACCGAAGTTTCGAGGGCTTCCCTCTCAGCGACGCTACGCCGCCCATACCCGCATGCCACGAGGTCGATCGCATCCTTCTGAGTAGCGATATTAGTGAGCCATGCCTCATCTGCCGCGACCGGCCAAAGCTGGTCGATCAAGCTATCGCTGCGCCGCACTGCCGCAAGAAAGAGCCTTGCCCATATTAATGCCCATGCAGATGAAGCCGAAAGCTGCTCTGCAACCAAGAGCGCATCAGGCTCGGGTAACGCAACAAATGCAGGTAGGAACTTTGCGATCAGGGCATCGCCATCGTGGCCATACTCATGATCAGGGTTGTGCGCCCAGATGTGACTTAGATCGGTTTTGAGTTGAAAAGTCCTGAAATTGATCATCCTAGTGATAACTTCGCGCTCTGGTGGCTTGTGCTCCCTCCGAATGTAGTGGTCTACCGACTCCACAAACGCCTGGGTAGCTGCTTGAGGGTGATTCTGCAGAAACGTTGGGAAGAACTCGCACAGAGAGTACAGCGCCATGCCGTAGTCCTGCTTGGAGTTCGATGTCAGAGATAGAATCCGACTTCGTCCCCCCATGCTGGTAGTGATATCGTCTTTGACCGTACCTGCATATGTGCTTGAATACACGGCCGCAGCGAATTGTGGATCTACATCGGCCAGTGTGGAAATCTCACGGCACAACGCAGGAACGTCCTCCCAGTTGTGTGCATCGGCCCGCTCAGGTTCGAAGATTCGTTCTAAGAGTGCTCGAGACGCTGAAGGCTCAGTCGCATAAGTGGCAACGACATTGGGGATAACTGGCGCGGCATCTATTCTTGACTCAGGATGGTCGAATGTGAATCGCAACAGTGCTCTTGCTGCAAGGCCGACTGCCTCACCTGTTTGAGACGGACGCGCAGTTTTAATCAAGAGGTAAAGCAGCGTCCTCACGGTTGAAGGGGCTCGTTCGACGCTGGCTGCGAGTTCTCCTGCGAGCGAGACCCACGGCATAAGACTCACATCTGGATGGTCCTCTAAGCGCACCGCTAACGAAGACACCACGTGCCACAGTGCCATAGACACTATGTCTCCACCATCTGTGACATGCTTTGCGAGGGTATGAGTGTCTGTAGCATTCTCCGGCAGCTCAGCGCTGAGCCTTCCAGCCACACTGCGCAGGATTGGATCCCCTTCGGGGTTGCCGAGTATTCTTTCGACTGCGGTCCAATAACGCTCGTGATCCGGCTGTGTCCCCCAGAGCTCCTGTAGCAAGAACCCCATCGCTGGGGCAAGCATCAGACCAATCGCCTGAGCTTTCAGGTATTGCACCTTGCCTGAAACCAGCCCATCGACGTCCATAACAAGTCGCGAGGCGGCATAGTCGAACAGAATATGGTGACGGAACTGGATAAAACGCTCGTTCTCAACCTTGGCTAATACGCCCCTTAGAAGGAGCGCGTCCAAGGCATCGGGCGTTGCCGCGGCGATGATATGCGTCTGTACCCGCAACGAGCGGCCATCTACCATCTCCTTAACAACCAGGTGCAAGCAGGCATCTGCACGCGATCCCAATGGCGTCACCCGATGCTCCCAATACATCCTCAGCAGGCCCGCTTGATTAGCTAGCTCACGAAATGCTTCAGCACCCATTCCGGTGTGGAGCAACTCGCCGATGAGACGTGTGTTGAAAGGCACAAGGGCAAGTTGTCGAAGCTTTGTTGGCGCGCCATCAAGGGCTGTGCGAAGTTCTGGCGCTTGGTTCAGTACCTGATTGAACTCTTCCTCCGACCATGGTGGCACGAGCAAATGCTTCACCGTTTGGAATGCGGCATCCAGGTAGTCTGCATTGGCCGGACGGCCTGCGAATAACTCACGGAATCGAATACCCATCCGCAAATCGAACGTCCGTATTGAAGCGACGACTTTCCAGCGTCCCCTCAACGCTAGTACGCGCTCGATCAGTGTTCGGAACGCGGCCTCTCCCTGCCCGCCGCGGGTAGCGTCGAGAGCGTCGACGACGAGCCATCCGGCCGATGGGCTGTCCCAGGCCTCGAGTACTTTGACCAGGTCGTGTTCGAGCTCCAGTTCGTTTTTCAGTCCAACGAGGTCTTGAGCGCTATAGCGGTCGACCGCAAGCTCGACGACGTCCCCATGGCTCCGCAACTCACGAGCCAGCGCATTGATGACCGCGCTCTTGCCTGCACCGGGCTCGCCAATCAAGAGGAGCGATCCTTCTTGGGCAGCGGCTAAGGCGGCTGTCTGGCATTCTCGGGTGATTCGGATGATGCCCTCGGTCCTCTCGATCTGCTCGTAGCGTTCCAAGTCGGCGGCAATTTGCGCCGAGTGTTCCCTAAGCTTGTGGATATCATTTTTGAAGCTCGGCGGTACAGACAGTCGTACTTGTGCATGCATGACGGCTTGCCGCAGCTGAGGTAAGTCACCACCGCTACGCTCGGCCATCCAGCGCTGACTAATCTGTGTCAGCGCGGTGACTAATGGCCGTGCCTGGTCCCGCGTTGTCGCCATTGTTGCCAGTCCATCCATGGTGTTGGCGTATGCGCCAGCCGGATCAAACGTCATCACCCTCACTAGCTGTGCAACGTTCCGAAGCACGGTCGGATTCCATGGCTCGGTCGTGGAGTTGCTCCAGGCCTCCCGCATGCATGTCTCGAATACCTCTATTGCCCTTAGCTGGTCTTGCGTCAGCGCGCTTGGCGATGGCTGCGAGTAAGACCTCAGCGCAGCCGGGAGATCCACACGAATCGTAGCCGGTGCCGAGGGCCCCACTGCCAGCACGAGCCGGTCTCTGGTCGGATCGAGGCGGCGATCCCAAAGCTGTTCACCCTGGCCGTCGCGGCAGGCAAGCCAATGTCGAACGAACTGCTGGACGGTCTTAGCCAACTCGCTATCTACTCCGGCTGACAGGTTCACTTTCGTTTTGGCCTGCACTGCGATGAATCCATCCTCCGACGTTGCCACTAGGATGTCGTCCACTGGCGCTTCGGTCTCAAAGCGAATCCAGACTGGAGCGGCTCCCCCCAATTCCAATACGTGGTCAACGGGAACTTGGGCAAGCAACTGCAGGCCGAAAAGCGCACCCAGCTGGGCCTGAAACCCAATACCCGCTGCTGCTGCTGCGCCTCCACTGGAGATACCTTGAGAACTGGTCGGATGCTGTGAGGGTGCCAAATTGACTCTCTTAAGTTGAATACGATGTATGCCGTTATTCTACAGGCCACACAATATCTCTAGCAAACGAGGGCACCTCAGATCGATTCAGCGGGGGCAAGGTTTACGAGACTCAAAACAGACCTGTTATCGCTAGGAGTTTTCAGGGTGAGTTCTATGTACAACCCTGCATACCCAGGAGAGATGCTACAAGAATGGCCAGCGTGTCTAGAAGGTGCTGCCAGCTGATTTGGTGCGAGACCGACACTCCCCGTTTTCAGTAGAGGGGGGGGGGAGACGTCGGGGATCTTATACAGATTTTTGATTTTGAATGGTATGTTCGATTTGTGTGCAAAGCAGACTAACCGCAGCGACGTTCCCCCAGCATTGAGTTTTGGTAATTTACGGACAGTACCGTTCAACCAGCCAAACGACTCAGTAGCTCTGCGCGCTTTTTGGCAAAATAAATTTTTGCCTCTTCATGCGGTACGCCGGGAGAAGGATCATCTATGGCTGCTTGGACTGCTTGGTGTACATAAGCGTCATAGGCCTCTGGGGAGGCCTCCTCCAAGGAGACGGTTGGCTCAGATTTTTGCATGATTTGTATCCTTGTAGACAGAGTGATCGACCGTTGTATGGCTACGGAGACTGGAAGGTTAGGTGCAGCTTTCATAAAGAGTAAAGGTCAGTCCGGCTCAAGTGATCGACCTTCCATGTTCCTGTGCACACAGCTTGTATTACCCAATAAATTTGGAAGGGGTTCTACTGACCCACTTTCCTTGGTAATGGAATTGAACTTTCTGTTCCTAGACTTTCCGCCCAGGTATTTATAGCTTGGTCGCTGACCACCTGACCAAGATCGACATCGGTAAGTGCTTCTTGAGTAAGACGTTCGCGTTCTTCCTCTCGTTCTATCCAGGCAGATAGCGCCTGTTGCATGATCCAGTCTTGAGAGCGTCCCAGTCGACTTGCCATTTGGGCGATTCTATCTGCCATTTGAGCCGGGACATGAACAGAGATTTCTCTCACCGGGTAGTCAGGCATCATGATTTCCTTAGCAAAATCAGATTTTTAAAAAAAGCTATTGATAAAAAAACATCATAGCTGGTCTGTACGGAAAAAACTCTGTGTCAAACAAGGGGGTAGGACTCTAGACACTGTGCCAATTGGAAATATAGCAATCCGACGAAAGCGGGTAATCAAGTCATTTTTGCTGCCACATCGGTACGCCTGAACACATACTCTTTCCCGTCGTCTACTGTTGGCCCGCAGAGAGGATGTAGTCCTTGTTTGATCAAGTGCCCGGCGGCCTTGTGTACAGGCTTAACGATCTGTTCCGCCAAGCGTTCGCCCCAGATGTAGTCGTTGGTCAGCCGTTCCAGCTCTTTGGCTTCCAGACCCAGCAGCATCCGCTTCTCATAACCATACTGTTGCTGGCTGGCGTGGGCATGCCCAGTCCCAATCAGGTGATAGAGCAGGTTGACGTCCATCTGGATGGCAGTTGCCGCCTCCCTAACCGTGAAGAAACCGCGGGAGCGGCGGTATTGCTTATGCCAGAGCGTGAATTGCTGTCGGGAAACCAGCAACGCGCGGAGGCCATGGTCGGCCGGGTTGCGGCCTATGACCTCCAACGAGCCATTCTGCAAGGCGTGGATGACCGCCAAGAAGGGCTCGCTGCCTTGCATCCACCGTTTGGTGATTTCCCACACCGATAGCAGTTCTGGATTGTCCGGTTCTGGGCTGATCAGGCCATGGTTCAGTTGCTTCAGAAAAGTGTTAATGGTTTCTAGCTGAAAGCACCACCGGGTGCGTTTCTTATCGTGAGGCAATGGCTGCAGCAGACCACTTTCAATCAGCAAACGGATCCGTTTTGGGGTGATGCGCAGAATACGTTCCACTTCCGAGATCGACAGAGTGCCATGCTCATTGCGGACGTAGGCATCCAGCGAGCTGCGTTCTACCAGCCAAATGGTTTTCCCTTTCGCTGATGAGGACTGGCAGCCTTTGATCGTGCCGTTTTCTATCAGCTTGTGTACCGCGCCTCTTGAGAGATTGAGCTGTTCCGCTGCCTTGGCCAAGCTAATGATGGGATGGGCCTGACGCAGATCCTGCTGCAGGATCAGTTTGTCCGGCCATCGCTCATGGACATAACGCTCGAATTCTTCCCGTACAAATAGCAACTCTGGATGGATCAGCAGTCGGTAGAGGGCCTGATGTATTTCTCGCAAGTAGACCCGTAACGATGCCGTGTTGCCGGATATGGGCAGCGTGTACTCCTCCAACAGTTGATGGAAGCGTTGCGGCCAGTGCTGGGCGATCTGCATGGCCAACTGCAGATAGGGCTGAATGATTTCGATCCGGCCATGATCGGCTATTTTCTGCGGCCGGGTGTTGGGACGGTGCGATGCATAGGCGCCAAAGAACCAAAGCAGGTCGCATAGTTGGGCCGGATGTAAATTATCTAATTCTGGCGGCGTGGGGATGTTGCTGACAGCGAGGTCGGGCAAATCGATCAGCGGCCGGATGGCTTGGGCAATCAGTTTGGCGAGAGCCAACTCGGCAGCGGTGCCTGGGCGTGTGGCGGCATGGCGCAAGTCGGCGCCACAGCTGCAGGTAAACATGGTGCCCTGATGCCAACGGATGAGTTGGTTGCAACCGGGGCATTTTTCTCGCAGCAATAGGCGATGGGTTGGGCAGGCTATTTGCAGGGTCAGCAGCCATTCCGTTTGCCAGATGCCGTGCTCGGCCAGGCAGACGGGGCACCAGCGGCGATGATGGTGGTTCCAGTACGTCACCTTGAGCCCGAGCCGATGGTGACTGTGACGGCCCAGGCTGGCTGGCGCAGGGCCTGCCAGGCATTCCAAACCGGTCTGATCATGGCCTGTGAGCAGGGTTAGATTCTGCCTGGCGGCGTTGGTTTTTTTGACGAATAGCGGTAACCAGGTTTGTCCCGGGTAGCCGTTGGCGTGCCCGAGGCGCAGGCAATAGCCCAGCAGACTTTCGCCCGCCAGCGGCTTGGGGCGGATCTGCAGTAATGGGGAGGTCATGATGTGTTCCGTTGGAGGATCGCCATAAAGGCGATCCTCATGGGTTTACAACGCGGGGATGGCGGCTTTGGGCGCGTTCCGGCGGGAGAACCGGGTGGGCTCGAATGGCTCGTCAGGCTGGTTTAGGCGTCGGAATACAAAGTTGGTATCGAAGGGATTCAGCTCAGGCAGGCTGTCTCGCCAGACATAGTTGGAGAAAGCCATGGCCAAAATGCTTTGGTCGAGATTGTGCTGATCCTGTTTAATTAAGCATTCCAATCCCCCCAGAATCACCTTGGAGAGATAGCCGAGCAGGCCATTGCTGGCATAGTGCAGGCGCCTGACGCACTCCCACTCGGCGAGTCCCCAGGTTGGGCGTCCTTGGTTGATCTGCGTGTCCCAGGCATGGACGACGTCGCGGAACAAGGACTTGTCCTCGTTGCAGGAGAAACCGATCGGCGTCAGCGCCACGCGGGCGGCGAAGCGACGGCGCAACTGCTCGTTGGAGCGCAGGATCCACTCGCACTCTGGCAGGCCGGACAGTACCGTGGGAATGGCGATCTGATCGATCAGGGTCTTCAGCCACTCGGTGACCTCCTCGAAGGTTCTACGGCCGGCGTCGACGAAGTGATGGAACTCATCCAGCAGCAAGGCTTCGGTTTTACCGCCGCGGATCAGCTGCACGATCTGGTTGGTCTTCTCCGCGGTGCTGCCCCGGAGCTGAACGTCGGCCCCTAGCGCGATCAGAATGGCCTCCGCCAGGCCTCGGATGGTCGGGTGGGCAGGCACTTGGACATACACCACTGGGCGTATCGTTGCTTCCTCCGTTTCGTAGCTGGGGTACTGTTTGGCAAAGCTGTGCAGCACCGAGGTCTTGCCGGTGCCGGACGCGCCAATCAGCAGCAGATGCCTGGCAGCGGCGCCTTGGCGCGACAGGGCATGGCTGTGCGACAGCCTTTCCAGCGCCGTGCTGAATTGTGGATGCAGGATCTGGATCCGCTCCGCCCGTCGAAGGTCTGCCAGCGTATAACGCTCACTCATGGTCATCTCCTTCCGGATCGTGCGCGAGCACGGGCAACGTACTGGGCGGTGACCAGCTGTCTGTCGGGGGGAGTTCCGCGTCCTCTGAAATCGTAGGAGGCAACTTGCCGGTGGTCATCACCTTGCTTGAGTGCGAGCCTTTGGCCCGAGCGGCGCGTTTGCGATCGGCCAGCTTACGGCTTTGTAGCAATAGGCCGACCACCTCCTGCATGTGCACCTTGGCCCGAGCCAGCGATAGCGGATCGGCGGATGCCAGGCCTTCCTTGCGCATCGCGGCCAGAATCAGCTTGTGCTGGTGCAGTTGCAGTCCCTCGGCGTAGTCCGGGGTGAGGCAGGGAACGAGCATGGCCTCTTTGGTCTGCGGGTGGAGGGCGAAAATCGAGCCCAGGTTGTCTGGATCGAAACGGACCTGCACTTTGATACGATCGCCGAGCTGTTTGCGCCAAGGGAGTAGATCTTTGCAGTTGTAACGCAAGCCATGCAGCTCAATGCCGGCATGCCCCAGCACACGTTCAGCCTGCTTGGAGAGCACTAGCCGTAAGCGATCAGGATCGATGGTGCGAGGCGTGACGATTTCCGCCGCGCGTTGCCAGGCGGCATACGGCGTCTGCTTCAGGCCTCGATGGTACGTCTGGGAGTAGATGTCGATGATCCAGATGTGCAGGGCGTGGACCAGCTCTGACAGGGTGACGATCGACTCTTTCAGTGGGTCATAGCCATAGCGGTCAAACCAGTTGGCAAAGCTGGTGCCGGGTAGTTGATGGGCGAACTGTTCCGCCAGCGTTCGCAGCGATCGCTCGATTATGGGTTTGAACCAGGGCGTGCGGGGCGGGCAGAACTGATAGTTGATGCCCAGTTCGAAAGTGGCGCGCAGCAGGTCCTGGGAGTGAAACTCCAATCCGTTGTCGACGACAGCGGTGGTGGGAATGCCATGGCATGGCCAGTCATGCTGGATGTCGGGGTACCGCTCTTTCACATAGTCTTTGTTGCCGATGGCGTGCTGCAAGCAACGCAGCACTGCCTCGATACTGGGTGGCGAGAACGACAAGTAGAAGCCCAGGATCATGCGCGTGTGGCAATCGATGATCACCGTGATGTACGGGCGCCCCAGCACCAGCATAGATTCCTCATCGATGACAAAGATGTTGAATGGCGTATGGTCAATTTCGACGCGTTCCAGCAGGTACATCGTGGCGGGTGTGATGCTGCTGTGCCGGTACTTTTTGCGGGTGTACTCGCGTCCGTAGCGGGCAAGGTCGACCTCATAGCAGGGAAGCGAGCGGATATAGCGCCGTACTGTCGCATAGGAGGGTGGAGCGATAAGGCTCTTGCCTGCTCGTTGAGAGTTTTCATAGGCGATTGAGCTTAATAGGGTTTCATAGGTTGAAGAAATCGACTTCCGTTGCAAGCTAAGGAAAGTCTGGTCAACAGCCTTCTCCAGTAGCGATAGCTGTTCTGCTTGGAGTCGCTGGCCGCTACCGCCGCGGGCATGAAATTTAGGGATGAGCGCACGCAGATCGTGCCCGCTGGTCACAAAGCTTTTGTGCCAGCGATAGATGGATATGGCTGATGGCGGTGACACATCCCCGATCCTTGCCGCAACCCGTTGGGCTAATTCCTTCAGCATGTCCTGCGTATGACGAACTGAGTGCTGTGCTGCAAGCGCATCGATGTAGGCACGGCGTCGTAGTGCCTCTTGTTGAGCACCTGCAGGATACGATTCAAAAGTCCGCCCCAATTGCGGTGGAGTGTCGAGAGGAGTAGGGACGAGTTGTCCCGCAAGATTCAGGCTGGTGGCTTGATTGAGAGTAGCCATGCTCATACCCTCCTGATCTTGGTTTCGTTAGTCAGTGGGCGGCGTAGGTCTATGGCAAGAATGCCTTGCCCGATGGCTGCTAGGACGAGATTTTGGCAGCCTATGCTATCGGTAAGCTGTCCCAGGAGTTGATCGCCGTGACGCAGGCTGCTCAAGATCTTGCTGATGATGTCAGTCGATAACTGAAGGTGCTTGTGGCTTTCTATCAACGACATGTTCTTCTGTAAGACTGGATCGCGTAGCTGTCTTTCAGTTAGAACGGCGAACATGGCGTTGGCACGTGCTATCTGCCTGCCGATAGCGTCGAAGCGGAGCTGGTTTGCTGGCTGATCTGCCTCCGCTTGCCATTTGACTTCAACAACAGCACGACGCCCGTCGCGCAGAAACAACAAGTAGTCAGGGGTGTAGTGCCGGATTAACCCGTCCATTTCATAATGAAAAGCGAACGGTTCCGGGACGATCATGGTCACTTCGGGGGCAAGTTCAAATGTTCGAAGAGCATCTCTGGCGAGTCCTGATTCGAAAGGGATCGCTCCTGCGAAAGCCTTTTTTGACTGGAAGAAGCCGCGATATGAACATCCGTGCCGATGAACTACATCGCGAGCAGGGGTCGTGGAGTTCAGTAGCTCTCTAAGTATTGAAATGGATACTTCTTTATTGGTATGCGACATGACAAGCTCCTGCCTCAGCTTGAGAAAGGCGTGTGGGTGCCTCTCAAAAATTGAGATCTAGAAAAAAGGCGTATAGGAAGCTTGACCAGCGGAGGGGAGTTGACGATACTAGCTTCGTGAGAGATGTATCGTGTAGTCACCTACACTGGCAAGCGGGGCACTTCTGTAAAGGGGTGTCCTGTTTTGTTATCTGGTGTATGCGATCCTTTCGTTTACTGGCGAGCGGGGTACTTTGTGAGAGCAGTATCTCGTTCGGCTAGGTGGCATTGATCGTGTTGACTGCTCGCAAGCAGGGCACCTCTGAAAAGGGGTGCCCTGTTCTGTTATGTGCAGGCACTCTTTGCTATCTCGTGTATTTGGCCAGTGCCTCCATCTTGATGGTCTAGTCCACGCTTCAATTGGTTTCCCATCTTCCAAGCTAGACCATTCCTGTCATATTTTCTACATCCTAAGGTTTGTCGCGATTGTTGGCAAATATGAGTGCTTTCCCTATATTTTTTCCGACCTATCTCGACGGAAAGTGCAATTCTAGTACATGTTTTTTATACTGGAATTGCAGATGGAAATTTTAAAATGCCAATTGAGTTAAATAAACTCAAGTGAATCAATGCGATTTTCGATTTGTTGTTTTTTTGCAATTGATATTTTGTGAGGAAAAACAAATAAAGTGGCCATTTTGGAAATTATGATGAGCTAGGGATTGAATAGGAGTGTGGTAAAGCAGTGGAGTGAATGGAAAGCTAAGGTACTTTGTGTGCCCATTTGTTGAGTTGAAATAACAAAGGGCATAGCATGTAATGGCTATGCCCCATGTTGGTGCAATTTCAACTGTGTGCAAAGAGTGTGCGGTAACTTTGAAAACCTACAACACTACTGCTCAAGCCTTGGGCGTGAACGTCAGCGCCACCGAGTTGATGCAGTAGCGCTCGCCGCTGGGTTCGGGGCCGTCCGGGAAGACGTGGCCCAGGTGGGCGTCGCATTCCGAGCAGCGCACTTCGACCCGAGTCATGCCGTGGGAGTGGTCGACGATGCGGGCGATGCGCGCGCCGGCGGCTTCGGCCCAGAAGCTGGGCCAGCCGCAGCCAGGGTCGTACTTGCTGTCGCTGTGGAACAGCAGGGTGCCGCAGCAGACGCAGTGATAGTCGCCGTTCTCGGTGCGGGTATAGTGTTCGCCGCTGAACGGGCGTTCGGTGCCGGCCTGGCGGGTGACGCGATATTGTTCCGGCGTCAGCTGCCCTTGCCATTCTTGATCGGTTTTGCGGGTGCTCATGAGGTTCTCCGTGATGGGCGCTTGGCAGTGAGTCGCCAGGCGCAGCCGCGGCTTACAGCGGCTGCCGTGTTTACTGGATTTCGTCCAGCGCGGCGGCCAGATGGGATTCGTCGGCCCATTGGTCCACGCGCCAGTGTCCATCGCAATAGCTCAGCCAGTTCAAGGCCGCGTTGGGGATGGGGAAGTCGCGGGCTTCGGACATCGGCTTGCCGGTGGCCAGCCGATACATCATTTCCAGCACGCCGCCGTGGGTGACCACCAGCAGGGTCTGGCCCAGGTGGCGGCGAGCGATGTCGGTGAAGCCGTCGCCGATGCGGCGCATGAAGACATTGAGGCTTTCCCCGCCCTTGAGGTCGTAGTCCGGATCGCGGGATTTGAGTTGCAGATAGTCGTCGCGGATGCTCTGTTCCGCCTCGGCATAGGTTAGGCCCTGGAACACGCCCATGTGGCGCTCGCGCAGCGCGGCGCTGTAGGTGGGCGCCAGGCCCAGGCCGGCTTGCAGCGGCGCGGCGGTTTGGCGGGTGCGGGTTAGGTCGCTGACGTAGAGCGCGTCGAAGGCGTAACGCCCCGGCCATAGCGCGCGGCCCAGGCTGGCCGCCTGTTCCTGGCCGGTGGGGTTGAGGGGGATGTCGGTGTGGCCTTGCAATCGATATTCGCGGTTCCAGTCGGTTTCGCCATGGCGGACGATGCAAAAACGGGTGGTGTGCTGCATTCCTGTCTTTCTGTTTTTTTAACTGCCGAAAATACGGCGGGGCGGAGTTAAAGTATGCCCACGCCGGAAATGTCGCGCGCCAGGTTGGCGGCGTAGTTGTCGGTCATGCCGCCGACGAAGTCCAATACTTTCATATAGGCCTGATACAGGCTGTCGTCACCGCGGATATGCTGTTCCAGCAAGCCCATGGCCAGGTGCTCGCGCGGGCTCAGGCGCTCGGCGCCCTTGCTGATGTAAGCGTGGGCGGCGGGGATCAGCGCGTCCAGGATGCCGGCCATGCACGGGTAGGAGGCGAGTTCGGTCACCAGCTTGGTGCGGTGGCGGTAGACGCGGGTGCTGGCCAGTTCCTTGGCGTGGATCAGCGCGTCCTGCACCTGCGAGCCGCATAGATTGATCAAGTCCTTGGCCGGGAATTCGCCGCGCAGCAGGCTGTCGTGGTGCAGCATGAATTTCTCCGCCACTTCGCTGACGCAGCGGCCGATGGCGATGCCGCGCAGGGTGCCGCATTTCTGCCGCACATCCTGCATGTCCCAGATGCGTTCGTATTCGGTGAAGCCGGAGAACAGGGTTTCGAATTCCTTGAAGTCCAGGATGCCGATCTCCACCGCGTCTTCCAGATCCAGGATGGCGTAGCAGATGTCGTCGGCGGCTTCCATCAGGTAGGACAGCGGGTGGCGGCTCCATTGCATCACGCCCTTGGGCAGCAGGCCCAGCTCCGCGGCCACGCGTTGGAAATAGGGCAGCTCGGTGCGGTAGATATTGAATTTGTCGCGCGCCTGGGCGGCTTCGGCGTCCGATGTCCACGGGTATTTGATCAGCGCGCCCAGCGCGGCGGCGGTGAGGCGCATGCCGCCTTCGCCGGTGTACATCTCCAGCGTGGCCAGCATGCGCAGGCCGTGGGCGTTGCCTTCGTAGGTCTGTACATCGCGGATTTCCTCCGGCGCCAAGCCGTGCAGCCAGTGCGCGTTGCGCTCGGCGCGGAACCAGTCGCGCAGCGCGTATTCGCCGGTGTGGCCGAAGGGCGGATTGCCGATGTCGTGAGCCAGGCAGGCCACTTGCACCACGGCGCCGATGTCGTGCGGGGTATAGTTGTCCGGCAGCAAGTGGGCATGTTGCATCATCATGCCGACGCGGTTGCCCAGACTGCGGCCCACGCTGGCCACTTCCACGCTGTGGGTCAGGCGGTTGTGGGTGTGATCGTGGCGCGCCAGCGGGTGGACCTGGGTCTTGCGTCCCAGCCGGCGGAAGGCGCTGGAGAACACCACGCGGTCGTGGTCGATGTGGAAATCGGTGCGCAGTCCGGGGCTGCCTTCCTCGGTGGCCGGGGTGCGGGTCTCCTTGACTTGGCCCTGGATGACCTTGAAGCGTTTGGTGGAGAGGAGTCGTTCCCAATTCATGCGTGCGGTGGAAGTCATGGCGTGGCCCGTGATGCTAGTGCTTTGATGATATGGGCGCGGCGCACAAAACAAAAGAGCCAGCGCAAGGCTGGCTCGGTGAAATCAGACTGGGTTTCAGCGTTTGCCGGTCTGGTGGCCGATCACGCCGCCTACTGCGGCGCCGCCCACGGTGCCGATGGCGTCGCCGCTGGTGAGCACGGAGCCGAGCACGGCGCCGGCGGCCGCGCCGATGGCGGTGTTTTGCTGACGCTTGGACATATTGGCGCAGCCGGACAACAGGCTGACGGCGAGCAGGCTGGCGGCAATCGCTTTAAAGGCGGGCTTGCTGGTAATCGATGTCATGAGAGTCTCCAAAAACATAAAGTAGGTCTTGTGCTGTTTGAGACGCCGGGAATGCCATCTGGTTCCTTTTTTTGCGCGCCATTTCGTAACCATACGTACATCATTCCATATGCTGTATTGATGTTTTTCCGCGGGGAAGAAAGTTTAAGTAAACCATTTTGTTTACTTATTGCCGGGGCCGGTTTAGCATGGGCCATCGTTCAATTGGTATGCGTCATGAATGTCTCCCATCCAAAACTGATTCTGCTGACAGTCTGTCTGGTGGCGCTGATGAGCACGGCCGGCGTGGCCATGCCTTATCCCATTCTAGCGCCCATCTTCGTGGATTCCGCGCCGGACGGTTTCAACCATTTCCTGGGCCTGCCGCCCAAGCTGCTGCTGGGCCTGGCGTTGGCGGCCAACCCGCTGGGCATCTTGTTGGGCAGCACCTTGATCGGCGCCTTGTCGGACCGGCTGGGACGGCGTCGGGTGCTGACCGGCACCTTGCTGCTGACCTTCGCCGGCTATCTGCTGACGGCGTATGCGCTGTGGAGCCGCTGGTATTTGCTGTTCGTGATGGCGCGCTTCGTCACCGGGCTGACCGAGGGCAATGTGGCGGTGGCACGGGCCATTGTCGCGGATCTGCATCCGCAGCTTGATCGCGCGCGTTCCTTCGCCATCCTCAATGCGGTGCTGTACACCGGCTGGCTGGTGGGGCCGCTGATCGGCGGACTGACTTTGCCGCTGGGCGAGGCGGTGCCCTTCCTGCTGGCGGCCGGCGCGATGTTGCTGTGCCTGCTGGTGTTGCTGGCCTTCCTGCCGGAAACCGGCGAGCGCATGCATCAGGACCAGTCCTTGCTGCAGGTGATGCGCGGCCAGCACTCCTTCCGGCTCTTGGCGGCGGACCCGCTGCTGGCGCGCTTGTTCTGGATGCAGCTGGCGTTCGCCATCGGGGTCAACGCGTTTTACGAGTTCTACCCCTTGTGGCTGGTGGAGTACGCGCGGCTGGACAGTCGCGGCATCGCGCTGGTGACCGCGGCGATGTGCGTGCTGATGACCTCGGCCAGCGCCTTGCTGGGCAAGCTTGGGCATCAGCGGGCGCCATTGGAGCTGGCGCGGCTCAATGCCGGCTGGGTGGCGCTGGGCTTGTTGGCGCTGAGCCTGCTGGCGGAGCTGCCGTGGACCGGCGTCGGCCTGATCGTGGCGCTGGGCGTGCCGCTGGCGATTTACAACGCCATCCTGCCCAGCTGGTGCTCCGAGCGTTTCGCCAGCCTGGGGCAGGGCAGCGTGATGGGTTTGCTGACCACGATTTTCTGCGTGGCCAATGTGCTGGTGGCCTTGCTGGGCAGCGTGCTGACCATTCTGGATACCCGCCTGGTGCTGGTCCTGGGCGCGCTGACTTGCGCGGTGGCCGCCGTCAGTTTGCAGGGGGTGATACGTGATGCGGCGCAGGCATGACGGGAGCGGGCATGAATAGCGCGGATCGGGCGCTGTATCTGCTGAAAACGCGCGGAGCGCTGACGGCGCAGGCGCTGGCGGCGGAGCTGGGGCTGACCAGCATGGGCGCGCGCAAGCAGTTGCAGGCCTTGGAGGAGAAGGGGCTGGCGGAGACGGAAACCCAGGCCCAGGGCGTGGGCAGGCCGGTTCAGCTCTGGCGTTTGAGCGAGCGCGGTCATGGCCGCTTTCCCGACCGTCACTCGGACTTGACGCTGCAATTGCTGGAGCAGGTGCGGGCGGTGTTCGGCGAGGCCGGGCTGGAGCGTCTGATCCAGCGCCGCGAGGAGCAGTCGGAAGCGGATTACCTTCGGGCGATGTCCGGCGCGGAGGGTCTGCCGCAGCGGCTGGACGCGCTGGCGCGGATACGCAGCCAGGAAGGCTATATGGCGGAATTGCAGCCGGACGGCGCCGGCTGGCTGCTATTGGAGAATCATTGTCCGATCTGCGCGGCGGCGCGGCAGTGCCAGGGTTTGTGCCGCTCGGAGCTGGCGCTGTTTGAGCGTGTGCTGGGGCCGGCGGCGGCGGTGGAGCGCGTCGAGCACGCGCTGGCCGACGGCGGGCGGCGCTGCGTGTATCGCATCGTGCCATTGCCGGACTGAACCGGCGCGCTTGCCGTTTGAATTCATGGGCTTGCGTGGCCTGATTGTATTTCGCAATACAGATTTACCCGGATGGTTTTATCAGGTACATTCCGGCGTTTTTCCACGTGGTTGGCGCTTGCCCGACGCTGGGCGGCGCCATGTCTATACTGCTGCTCTCCCGTCCTGCGGCAAGGCCCTTGCTCAGGACCCTCATGCACTTCACCATTTTCGACACGCCTGTGATCCGGCCCTTGTTCCGCTGGCTATCCATCGTGCTGCTCAAATTGAGCGGCTGGAAGCTACGGGGGGAATTCCCCAAGCTGGACAAATACGTGCTGATCGGCGCGCCGCATACCAGCAACTGGGATTTCCCGCTGACGCTGGCCTTGTGCTTCGCCTCGCGGGCCAAGATTTACTGGATGGGCAAGCACACGCTGTTCGCCGGCCCGATGGGCCCGCTGATGCGCTGGCTGGGCGGCATTCCGGTCAAGCGGCATCAGAACAACTCCCTGGTGCAGCAGATGGTGGAGGTGTACCAGCGTTCCAGCCGCCTGGTGGTGGCGATTCCGCCCGAGGGCACCCGCAAGGCGGTGGACGAGTGGAAAACCGGCTTTTATCACATCGCCTGCGGCGCTGGCGTGCCGGTGGCGCTGGCCTATCTGGATTACAGTCGCAAGGAGGCGGGCTTTGGCCCGATGTTCCAGCCCAGCGGCGATATCGATGCCGATATGCCGCGCATCCGCGCGTTCTATAGCGACAAGATAGGCAAGCACCCGCGCCGAGGCTGAGTCCGGCGCTTCACGGAGCCGCCGCCTGGGCGGCGGCGCTGACCGGCAGGAATTGCAGGAAGGGGCCGGCGATCAGCGATTGGCCGAAATCGATGGCGCTGCGGCGCAGTTTCTCGTCGCTCAGTTCCGCCAGCAGGTCCAGCCTGGCCATCATCTTGCCGAACTCGCGCTCGAAGGACAGATTGCGCACGCTGCCGATTTCATTGGACAGCAGCACCGGGGCGCCGCTGATTTGGCGGTTGTTCAGCATCCAGGCGGCCACTTCCAGATTGTGCGAGGCGTTGGCCAGTTGCTGCGCGTCCAGCCCGTGCACCAGGAATAGCTCGGTGCGGCCGCCGTAGGCGTCCACCAGCATCGAGCCTATGCCGTAGATCAGCGCGCCGGCGCGGTCGCCGCCGAAGCCGGGATCGAAGGCGGTGCTCATCGCGGCGATGGAGCGCTGTCCGCGCAGCGCCGGCAGCGGCGTGTTGTTGCGGATGGCGGCCATGACCTGGCGCAGCGCCGACGGGTAGTCGGCGGCGCCGGCCTTGCGCCATTCCTTGGGATTGCGCTTGTACAGTTTTTCCAGCAGGGTTTGCAGGCTGGCCAGATTGTCGCGCATGGCCAGGTTGGCCATGCGGTTGGCGCTGCTTTGCCCCAGTTCGTTGCCGCGGAAATCATCGCCGGCGACGGGTTTCTGCACCGGGGTGTAAGCGCAGGCGCTCAACAATAGCGCGGCGAGCGGCAGCAGGGGCCTGAGCGACATGGGCGGCTGAACTCCAAGGGTTGGATGCCCGTTGGTGTACCATGCGCGCGGCGCGCTTGGCAATGCGCGGCGAGTTTGTGCTTACGGTGTCTTGTTCGCGAACAGCGCTTTCCAGCCGTCCAGGCCCAGCTGTTGCAGAGTCTCGATATTCTTTTCGTAAATCGCTTCCGCCTGCGGGAAGGCCTCCACCGCGCGGCCGATGCTGGCTTCGCGCAGCAGGTGCAGCGTGGGGTAGGGCGCGCGGTTGGTGTAGTTCTCGATATCGTTGACGCCGCTGCCCTCGAACTGGAACTTGGGGTGGAAGCTGGCCACTTGCAGTTCGCCGTCCAGTCCCATGTCCTCGACGATGGCGTCGGCGATATCGAGGAAGTCGTTGAAATCCAGGAAGCGTTGCAGCGCGCGCGGGTGGATCAGCAAGGTGGTGTCGATTTCGCTCGGATCGGTGTCGGCCAGCAATTGCAGTTCGGTGGCCAGTTCTTGCGCCAGTTGGTCCGGCCGGCTGGCGTCGCTGACCACGTAGCGCACTTGCTGCTTCACGTAGACGCTTTTGGCGAATGGACACAGATTCAGTCCGATCACCGCTTTTTCCAGCCATTCCTTGGTGGTGGCGATGATGGCTTCGTGGTCGTCGAGGGCGGGCATGGGGAGTCCTTGCGTTGGGGCGTGAATGCAAAAAACCCGGCGCGAGGCCGGGTTTTCATCAAGCTGTACTAATCGCGAGGATTAGATGGGCTGGATGTTGGAGGCTTGTTTGCCTTTCGGGCCGTCTACGACGTCAAAGCTAACGCGCTGGTTTTCGGCCAGGGTGCGGAAGCCTTTGGCATTGATCTGGGAGAAGTGAGCGAACACGTCGTCGCCGCCTTCATCCGGGGTGATAAAGCCAAAACCTTTGGAGTCGTTGAACCACTTAACGGTACCGGTTGCCATTTTGTTTATTCCTCAAAACGAGCAGTTGAAATAAAAGGCACGAAGTTCAAGGGAAATGGCGACTGAGGTACGGACTTAATGCCACTACGACAACAACACATCCACAACTTGAGCATCCTGCGGCAGGAATAGTGCCTATAGTTCCGGGACATGGCAAGCGTTTTCTGCATGGCTGTCAGGGTTTTTCTGCTGTTTTTTCAGAAGCCCTGGCCTTTGTGCCGGTTTTTGCGGCAAGACGCTCAGGCGCCGAAATAACCGGCCTGCTCCGCGCGCTCCAATTCCGCGCGCAGCCAGCTCGCGGCCAGCGGACAGCCGTCCTCCACTTTTCCAACCGCCATCGCCAGCACCTGTTCTTTGCTGACGCCGTTCTCGCGCCAGCTTTGGCCGCCGGATCGCAGGTTCAGCAGGATGGGCATCAGCCGGTCTATCGCGCGGGCGAAACGCGCTTCCGGACTCTTGCGCGCTTCGAATTCCTGCCACAGCGCCAGCAGTTGCCCGGACATGGGCTGGGGCAGCAGGCCCAGGATGCGGCGCATCGCCGCCAGCTCCTCGGCTTCGCGCTCGGCGGCGCCGCCTGCGGCGTAGACCAGGGTGTCGCCGGTATCGATTTCCCCCAGGTCATGAATTAACAACATGCGCACCACCTTGTCGATGTCCACCGGCTCGGCGGCGAAGTCGCGCAGATTGAGCGCGAACAAGGCGATCTGCCAGCTGTGCTCCGCGGAGTTTTCGTAGCGGTCGGCGTGGGCGGTCTTGGTTTTGCGCAGCACGGTCTTGAGCTTGTCCACTTCGATGATGAAGGCGATATGCTGTTGCAGCGTGTCCATTGAGTTTGGCATGGGGATGGGGAAAGAGAGGCTTGGCGAGGCGCCGGGGCGCAAATTATGCGCGGCGGACGGCGCTTTGAGAAGGGTGTCGTCGCACGCTTTGCCGCATGCTGCATATACTGGGAATGACGGCGGTTGAAAACGGGGGGAGGCATGGGCAAGCAGGAGCTGTCGTTGGAAATCGTGGAACCGGAAGCGTTCCATGACTTTATGGAAGTGATGAGCGATTACGCGCCGCAGGTCGAGCACCTGGTGTGCCAGCTGGGCTTCGGCGATACCGATGCCGCTCAGATCGATCAGCTGTTCCGTCTGCTGCATAGCATCAAGGGCGATGCCAGCATGTGCCAGGTGCGCTTCGTGGTGCCTTTCGTGCATGCGCTGGAGAGCTTGCTGGAGCGCTTGCGCAGCGGCGAGGTGGCTTATGAAGATTCGATAGGCGATGTGATGCTGCTGGTGATGGACCGGCTGGGCTTGGCGCTGGAGGCGTTGGAAAACCACGAGTTGCTGGATGATCTGCAGCTGCCCTTGCTATTGCACGCGCTGAACGGCACGGTCGAGTCCCCGGTTGGCGAATTGTTGCAGCATTGCCGCCAACTGGTGGAGCAGATCACCGGCATACCCTTGCACGCGATGGCGCCGGAAGCGCCGGTGGACGCCGCCTTGCTGGCCAGCCGCGGCGATTTGGCCTTTTTCCGGCTGCTGGCGGTGCAGTTCGAACAGCGCTTGCCGCAGTTCCTGGGCCGTACCGAACGCAATCTGGCGCTGGCGCTGGAGGCCAGCCGCCAGGCGCCGGGGGTGGTGGACGATGACCAATTGGAAGCCGCCGTTTATATGCACGACATCGGCATGATGCTGCTGCCGGAGTCGTTTTGGCTCAAGAACGGGCGGATGAGCGAGCTGGAGCGTCGCCAGATGGCGGAGCATCCAGGTTGGGCGGCCGGGCTGCTGGAGCGGATGCCGGCCTGGGCCGGCGCGGCGCGCATGGTGGCCCAGCATCATGAAATGCCGGACGGCCGCGGCTATCCGCTGGGCCTGCGCGGCGCCGAAATCTGCGACGGCGCGCGCATCCTGGCGCTAGTGGACGCGTTCGAGGCGGTGACCTTGAAGCACGCCCACCGTGGTTTGCGCCATTCGATGATGCGCGCCATCGCCGAGATCAACGCCTCCGAGCGGCAGTTCGACCCGCTGTGGCTGGCGCGTTTCAACCAGGTGATCCGCCTGCGGCTGGCGGCGTGCGCCAGGCGGCCGGCGGGAGGATGAGCCGGTGTCAGGCGCCGTGTTGCTTGAACCACTGCAACATGCGCTGCCAGCCGTCGTTGGCGGCGGCGGCGTTGTAAGAGGGGCGGTAGTCGGCGTTGAAGCCGTGGTCCGCTTCCGGGTAAACCACGATTTCGGACGGTTTGCCGGCGACGCGCAAGGCGGCCTTCATCTTGTCCACCGATTCCAGCGGGATGCCCTTGTCCAGGCCGCCGTAGAGGCCGAGCACCGGCGCGTGCAGCTGGGCGACGATGTCCAGCGGCTGACGCGGGGTGTTGGCGCTGGGCTCGCCTTGCAGCCGGCCGTACCAGGCGACGCCGGCCTTGATCCTGGGATTGTGCGCGGCGTACAGCCACACTTGGCGGCCGCCCCAGCAAAAGCCGGTGATGGCAGCGCGTTTGGCGTCGCCGCCGTTGCCGCCGGCCCAGGCCAGCGTGGCGTCGAGATCGGCCAGTACCTGGCTGTCCGGCACTTTGCTGACCAGGCCGCTGACCAGTTCGCTGATGCTGGCGACCTTGCTGGGATCGCCCTGACGGAAATACAGTTCCGGCGCCACCGCCAGGTAGCCGGCCTTGGCCAGGCGGCGGCACAGATCGCGGATGTGTTCATGCACGCCGAAGATTTCCTGTACCACCAGCACCACCGGCAGCGGCCCGCTGGCGGCGGCCGGTTTGGCGGCGTAGCCGGGCATGATGGCCGGTCCGGTCGGGATTTCCACCGCGCCGGCGCTGAGGCCGGCGCCGTCGGTGATGATGGCGCTGGCGGCAATGGGTTGCACCGCCAATGCGAAGCCCACGCCCACCGCGCTGTTCAGAAAGTCCCTGCGCGAGGCGTCGATGGGTCGATTGCTGGTCATAAGCGAATTCTCCGGCTTGGTGTACGGGGAGGAATAGGAATGCACAGATTAATGCCGTTGGTATGCGGAGGCAAGCTGGCGTGCGGGGAAGGTCGCCGGGGCTTCCAGCCGCGGAGGGAATGCGGCATTATTCACAGCTGTTGAAGCATGACTTAACGAAACTTATATAGATTATGCCGGACTCCACCAAGGTGAAGCTGCCTACCAGCTTCCTGCGCATCGGCGGGCAACTGCCGGTGGATGTTTATGCCAAGAACGGCCTGCTGCTGTTGAAGAAGGGGCATTACGTGCTGACGCCGGAGCAGCGCGAGCGGCTGGTATCGATTGCCCATGGAGATAGCGAGGAAGTGGCCGCGCGCCTGGAGCGCGAGCAACTGGAGCGCGCGGCGCAGCGCGAGAAAGAAGCCGCGGCCCAGGTGCAGCCCAATCCCATCATGGAGCTGGGCTTCCAGACCCGGCGCGCCGAGGGCCTGTTATTGCACGGCCTGGCGGTGCCGGGGCTGGCTGGCCGGCTGGCCGACATGGCCGCCTCCCTGATCCGCCTGGCCAGCAAGCAGCCGGACGGGGTGCTGGCCAGCGTGCTGCTGACGCCCTACCGCGATATCGGCAGCGCCCACAGCGTGCACGTGGCCGCCATCATGGCGGTGCTGGGGCGGCGGCTGGGCATGGAGGAGGCGCGCTTGCAGGCGGTGGTGGGCGCGGCCTTGAGCATGAATCTGGCGATCACCGGTCTGCTGAATCAGCTATCGCGGCAGCAAACGCCGCCGGACGCGGCGCAGCGCGACGATTTATACGCCCATCCCATCGTCGGTTCCGCCATTCTGCGCGAGGCCGGGGTGGTGGACGAGCATTGGCATCTATTGGTGCAAACCCATCAGGAGCAGCGCGGCGGCGATGGCTACCCGCAGGGCCTGCGCGACGAGGAGATTCACCCGGACGCCGCCTTGCTGCACATGGTGGATGTGTTGTGTTCCTGCATACATCAGCCGCAACCGGCGCTGCCGGCGCTAGTGATAGGCAGCTTGTACCGTGGCGAGCTGGGCGATTTCGATCCTCAGCACGCGGCCTTGTTGATCAAGGAGCTGGGCGTGTATCCGCCGGGCAGCTTCGTCAAGCTGGCCAGCAACGAGATCGGCGTGGTCACCCATCGCAGCGACCGGGCCAATGCGCCGCGGGTGGCGGCCTTGCGCAAGCTGGATGGCGCGCCCTACGCCGACGCGCTATTGCGCGACACCCGGCAGAACGCCTACCGGGTGCTGGAAGCCGTGCCGCTAGCGGCCGCGACGGTGAAGCCGGCCTATCTGGCCAAGCTGTGGCAGAAGTGAGCGGGTTCAGCTCCGGTTCGTGGTCTGCGGCGGGTAGAGAGGCGTAGTGGTTTCGAAAGGCTCATACCCGGTATGAGCCTTTCGCTTTGTCGGCGGCCATGCCGGGTTTTGAGCCGGTTCCGATATTTCTAACAGACGCTCAGGGCCGTGTTTGCCCCAGCGGCCGCAGCTGGATGCCGGAGACATCCTTGATCTTCCAGATGCGGCGGATATGCGCGAGATCGCGCTCGGTTTCATTGCGCAGTTGTGCTTCCGGCAAAAAGCTCATTTCCACATTCACATTGCCCAAGTAGACCGCCTCGCCGCGTTTCACCTCGAACGGCGCTGCCAGGCGGAAGCTGCGCATCTTGCGGCTGACGCCCCAAGCGCCGTCTTCCAGCCAATTGGCCCACACTTGTTCCACCCGGTACTGACCCGGCTCCAGCGTGAACAGCAGCAATTTGCCCTCGGCCATGGACTTGCCTAGTTCGCCGAACACGGTGTCGGTCAGCAGGCTGGCGCTGTCGGCGGCCACGATGCGGCCGGAGGCGTTGGCGATGTTCAGGCCCAGCATCGCGCTGTCCGGGTTGGCGGATTTGCCGGTCAGCGACAGGATGGCGTAGCCGCGTTCCGCCGGCGGTTCCAGCGAGCCGCGCAGGCGGTCGGCCATGCTGGCGCAGCCGGTGAGCAATAGCGCGCAGAGGGCGATGGCGAGGGTTTGTTTCAGCATGGTGCGTCCTATCGGCCGCCGGAAGCGGCGGTTTGAGTTGGATTGTCCGCTGTTCGCGCTGGCGGTTTCAAGCCCAGCACTAGGAGCGCGCTGAGCAGCAGCGAGCCGCTGAGCCAGAAATAGGCCAGGGTATGGCTGCCGGTGGCGGCCTCGATCAGGCCCAGCGCGTAAGGGCCGATGAAGCCGCCGATATTGCCCGCCGAGTTGATCAGACCGATGGCGCCGGCGGCCAGCGTGCCGGTGAGAAAGGTGGTGGGGATGGACCACCACACGCCCATCGGGCTGTAGACGCCGATGGCGACGATGGTGACGGAGAGCAGCGCAACGACGATATGGTCGCTCAGCGCGCCAAGCAGGAAACCGGCGGCGGCGAGCAGGAGCGGCAGCGCCACATGCCAGCGCTTTTCCGCTCGCCGCGAGGAGGAATGCCCCAGCCACAGCATGGCGGCCAGCGCCGCCAGCATCGGCACGCCGGAGGCGAGGCCGATGGCGAGCGGCGACCAGCCGGAGGCGTTCTTGATCACCGTGGGCATCCAGAAGCTGAAACCCCAGAAGCCGGTGATCCACAGGAAATAGATCAGGCACAGCCGCAGCACCGCCGGCTGCGCCAGCGCCTGGCGCAAGCTGGCCGGTTGTTGTAGACGCGTGGCGGCTTGCTCCGTCTTTAGCGTATCGAGCAGATAGCGCTTTTCCTCCATGCTCAGCCAGCGGGCTTTGGCCGGGTCGTCTTGCAGCCACAGCAGGACGGCGCAGCCGTAGAGCACGGTGACGCCGCCCTCAAGCAGGAACAGGCTTTGCCAGCCCTTGAGGCCTAAGGGTTGCAGGCCCACCATCCAGCCGGCCAGCGGCGCGCCGACGATGGCGGAAACCAGCAGCGAGCTCAAGGTGATGGAAATGGCGCGGGCGCGGGTTTCCGCGACGAACCAGCGCGGGATCACCGAGGCGTAGATCACCGGGTAGAAGCTGGCCTCGCACACGCCCAGCAAGAAGCGCAGGACATAGAACTGCCATTCGTTCTGCACCAGGCCCAGCAACATGCTGACCGCGCCCCAGGAGAACAGGATGCGGGCGATCCAGCGGCTGGGGCTCCAGCGCTCGGCCAGAATCGCGCCCGGCACTTCGAACAAGACGTAGCCGGCGAAGAAAATGCCGGCGGCCAGGCCGTAGACCTTGGCGTCGAAGCCGAGGTCGGCGTTCATGGTCAGGGCCGCGTAACTGACGTTGACCCGGTCAAGAAAGGCCAGCACCGAGGCGATGAACAGCGGCAGGAGAATGCGCAGATAGGTCTTGCGCAGGACGGAAGTCTTGACGGTGTCGGAAGCCATGCGGCGTTTTCGCTTGAGGGTGGGATGCCGTCAAGATGCGCAGAAAGCGCCGCGCAGTCAATCCAGATGCGGTTCGAAGAATTCCAGCAAGCGGGACGGCAGCCAGTCCAGCGTGCCGGGGAAGGCGCCGGAGGCGAAGCCGACGTGGCCGCCGTGGCGCGGAAACTCCAGCGTGACGCAGGCCGCGGCCTCGTCCTGGCGCGGCAGCGCCTGTTCCGGTAGAAAGGGGTCGTTGCGCGCGTTCAGCACCAGGGTGGGGCGGGCGATCTGACCCAGCCGCGGCTTGGCGCTGGCGCTTTGCCAGTAGTTGAGCGCGGTGCCGAAGCCATGGATGGGCGCGGTGACCAAATCGTCGAACTCGATGAAGGTGCGCGCGCGGCTGAGCTTGCCGCCGTCGAACAGGCCGGGGTGGCGCTGCAGCGATTCCAGCGCCTTGGGCTTGAGCGTGTCCATGAACATGCGGGTGTACAGCAGCTTGCCCAGGCCGCGGTCCAGCCGGGTGCTGGCCGCCACCAGGTCCAAGGGCGCGGACACCGCCGCCGCCGCGCGCGGCAGCGCCTGCGCGCCTTCGTCGGCCAGGTAGTTGAGCAGCATGCTGCCGCCCAGCGACACCGCGGCGGCGGCCAGCACCGGGAAGCGTTGCGCCAGCCGGCTCAGAATCCAGCCCACCTCGGCGCCGTCGCCGGCGTGATAGGCGCGCGGCAAGGGATTGTCCACGCCGCCGCAACCGCGGAAATGCGGCACCACGCCGTTCCAGCCGCGCCGCTGCACGGCCTGCATCAGCGCGCGCGCGTAGTGGCTGTCGCTGCTGCCTTCCAAGCCGTGGAACAATACCACCAGCGGCGCGCCGGGCCGCCCGGACACGAAGTCCAGCGCGATGCGGGCGCCATCCGGCGTGTCCCACAGCTCGCGGCGGTAGTCGGGTCGGCTCGTCTTGATCGCCAGCGCCGGCCAGATGGTTTGGGCATGGCCGCCGCGCAGCCAGGCGGGGGACTGGTAAGCCATGGCTCAGGCCGGTTTTTTCTGCGCCGACTTGGGGCGGAAGGCCTTGACCATCGCCTCATGGGTTTCGATATAGGGGCCGTCCAGCAGGTCGATGCAATAAGGCACGGCGGCGAAGATGCCGGGCACCTCCACTTGGCCGTCGGCGCCGCGCAGGCCTTCCAGCGTTTCCTTGATCGCCTTGGGCTGGCCGGGCAGGTTGAGGATCAGCGCCTGCTTGCGGATCACGCCCACTTGGCGCGACAGGATGGCGGTGGGCACGAAGCGCAGGCTGATCTGGCGCATCTGCTCGCCAAAGCCGGGCATTTCGCGGTCCGCCACCGCCAGCGTGGCTTCCGGGGTCACGTCGCGCGCCGCCGGGCCGGTGCCGCCGGTGGTCAGCACCAGTTGGCAGCCTTCCTCGTCCACCAGCGCCTTGAGCGTGGCTTCGATCTGAGGCTGTTCGTCCGGGATCAGGCGGGCGACGACGGCGAAGGGGCTGGCCAGCGCGGCGGCCAGCCAGTCTTGCAGCGCCGGGATGCCCTTGTCTTCGTAAACGCCGCTGCTGGCGCGGTCGGAGATGGAAACCAGGCCTACCTTCAACATCACTCGTCGTCCTCTTGGTCCTGCTGTTGCAGCCGCGGCTTGCCCGGTTCCGGGATTACGTCCTTGATGGCCTGGTAGAGCAGGCGGAAGGACTTGGGAGGCTTGTTGTCCTGCTTTTCCTTGCGCGCGTTGCGGATCAGCGTGCGCAGTTGCTGCGGATCGGCGGCGGGGAAGTCGCTGACGAAGCTGGCCAGCATCTTGTCGTCCTCCATCAGCCGTTCGCGCCAGCGTTCCAGCAGATGCTGCCAGGCGATGTGCTCGGACGATTCGCCCTTGAGAATCAGCAGGTATTGCTGGATCGGTTCCGGGTCCACGTCGCGCATCAGCTTGCCGATGTATTGCAGCTGGCGGCGCAGCGCGCCGTGCGCGGTAAAGCGTTTATAGTCCAGAATAGCGGTGAGCAAGTCTTCCGGCAGCTGCATTTTCTTCAGCGTGTCCTTGGACAGCTCCACCAGTTCGCGGCCCAGGTCCTGCAGCGCATCCATGTCGCGCTTGCGCTGGGATTTGCTGACGTAGCCGTCGTCCGGGCTGTCGTTCTGGTAATGGGTCATCGTTGGCAATTCTCAATCGGTTTTCTCAAGGCTGGTATGATACCGGAAAAGGCCTCCGGCCGTTTCGACCATTGCGAAAGACACTATGGCAGACAAGACATTCAGTTTCAGCCAAGCCGAGCTGGAAGGCATCGCCTCCCGCGTGATCGAGCTTGCCAAGGCCGAGGGCGCCAGCGCCGCCGAGGCCGATGTTTCCGAGGGCCTGGGCCAGACCGTGAGCGTGCGCCTGTCCGAGGTGGAAACCATTGAGTATAACCAGGACAAGGGCGTGGGCGTGACCGTCTACCTGGGGCAGAAGAAGGGCCATGCCAGCACTTCCGATTTTTCCGAAGAGGCCTTGGCCGACACCGTGCGCGCGGCGCTGGACATCGCGCGCTACACCGCCGAGGACCCGTGCGCCGGTCTGGCCGATTCCCAATTGATGGCCAGCGAGTTTCCCGACCTCAGCCTGTACCACCCGTGGGCGCTGCCGGTGGAGGAGGCCATCGAGCTGGCCAAGTCCTGCGAGGCAGCGGCGCTGGCGGCCGATCCGCGCATCCGCAATTCCGAGGGCGGCACCGCGTCCTCGCAATCCAGCCACTTCGCCTACGCCAACAGCCATGGCTTCATCGCCGGCTACGCCAGCAGCCGCCACAGCATTTCCGCGGCGGTGGTGGCCGAGGCCGAGGGCGCGATGCAGCGCGATTACTGGTATTCGTCGGCGCGGCGGCGCGAGGACCTGGACGCGCCGGAGGCCATCGGCGCCAAGGCCGGCCAGCGCGCCGCGCGGCGCCTGGGCGCGCGCAAGGTGAAGACCGGGCAGTACCCGGTGGTGTTCGAGGCGCCGGTGGCGTCGTCCTTGCTCGGCCATTTGGTGGCCGCCATCAGCGGCGGCAGTCTGTACCGCAAATCGTCCTTCTTGCTGGATTCGCTGGGCAAGCCGGTGATGTCGGCCAA
>NZ_JAJOHW010000133.1 GCF_021129195.1 Chromobacterium aquaticum
CAGCGCCGCGCCGGCGGCGGATGGCGTCATCGGCTGTTCGGCGGTGGCCGCCTGCTGGGCCGCGTCCTGCGCGCCGCTGGCGGCGGCCTGGCCGACATCGTCGATCAACGAACCGGACGAGGCCGGCGCCGCCTCCTGCCCGGTGGCCAGCTTGAGCGTGTCCTCGGCGGCGTCGCCAGGTTGGCTCAGCTTGAGCTGCATCTGCATCAGCAGCAGGCGGACCAGGGTTGCCATGTCCAGCCGCGGCCGGCTGGTTGGCGCCGGCTGCTGCTCCGGCTCGGGGGCGGCTGGCGCGGCAGCAGGGGTGAAGGCCGCCTCTTCGGCCGATGTGGCGGTTTGCGCGCGCGCGGGCGGCGGGAAGGGGGCGGAGTGAATTTTCATATCGGTTGGCGCCTGCAAGAGTAAATGAAACAGGCCCGGCGCAAGGCCGGGCCTGGGGGCATGGAGGGGTTCAGCCGGTGGTGGTCTGGCTACTGCTGCTGCCACTGCTGCCGGTGGCGCTATTGGCCTGGTAGGCGTTCAGCGCCGCCTGCACCTGGCCGCCGCCATGATGGTGATGATGGTGGTGGGCCGGCTGGCTCTGTTGCGAGCTGGTCTGCAAGTCCTGCTGCAGTTGCTGGTAATCCTGCTGCGCCTGGCTCAGATTGCTGCTGCTCAGGTCCTGGCCCAGGTTGTTGAACAGCGTGGCGGGCGATGTGGCCGCGCTATTGCCGGTCAGCGCGCTCAGCGCGTCGTCGGCATCGCTGTCGCTGGAGCCGCCGAAGCTGCTCATCTGCAGCTGGCTTAGCATCTGATTGAACAGCAGGGTCACATTGTTGCCGGCGCTGGCTGAACTGGCGCCGGAGCTGCTGGCGACGCTGCCGTCGGTCTGCATGGAGTTGATCAGGCTGGCGAAATCCTGGGTGCCACCGCTGCTCGCGCCGGTGGTGCTGACCGTGCCCGCCGTGCTGGCGGAGCTACTGGCCGCAGCCGCGTTGGGCGAGCTGGACTGCAGGCTGGACAACGCTTGCTGGGCGCCGCTGAGGTTGCCCTGTTGCACATCGTTGATCATGGTCTGGAAATCCTGGCGGCGCTGCTGGTGAATGGCCCGGCGCTGTTGCCAGGCATTGCTGCCGCCGTCGATGCTGCTAGTGTTGCTGACTGACATGGATGATCTCCCGCAAAGTCATGATGGAGTGTCGGTCGTGAGCTTCACGGAGCAGCTCAACTCCCATTCGCTGCCCTGGTTTCGACGTTTGCCGGTATTGGCGGCAATCCATGCCGCCTTGGCGGAGGGAATTGCCGCACTGCGGCAAGCTTGGCCAGTTATTGCGTCAAAACAAGGGTTTGGCCAATGCTTAGATGCAAGCGCCGTGCCAGCGGGCTGGGGGGATTCTGTTAATTTCCATTAGGACTGCCGTTGGGGCGGGATGGCCTTGGTATAAACAAGACAGCCCACCGCCGCCGGAATGCCGCCATGCGCTTCGCCATCACTCTGTCCGACCGTTTCAAGCCCGTGCTGGATGTGTTTCTGCACGCGGGCTGGCAGCCGCTCAAACTGTTCTGCACGCCGGTGGACCACCGCATGCATCACCACAAGGAATCGCTGGCGACGGCGGAGCGGCTGGGCGTGCCGGTGCAATTGTCGCGGATGCGCGAGCGCGATCTGTTGGAACTGGCCGAGCAAGGCTGCGAAGCGCTGCTGGTGGCCAGCTACAACTGGCGGGTGCCGGATTGGGAGCCTTATCTGAGCTACGCGGTCAATTTCCATCCCTCGCCGCTGCCGGTGGGGCGCGGCCCTTATCCGCAGGTGCGCGCCTTGCTGGACGGGCATCGGCAATGGGGTTGCAGCTGCCACCGGCTGAGCCGGGAGTTCGATGCCGGCGAAGTGCTGGCGCAGGAGTGCTTCGCGCTGCAGCCGGATGAAAGCCACGAATCGCTGGATGTGAAGCTGCAATTGGCGCTGTATCGGCTGGCGGGGCGGGTGGCCGGCGATTTCGCCGCGCTGTGGGAGCAGGCGCAGCCGCAAGGCGAGGGCGGCAGCTACTGGCCGCTGTGGCGCGATGAAGACCGGATGCTGAATTTCAATCAGCCGGTGGCCGACATCATGCGCCGGGTGCGGGCCTTCGGCGATTTCGAATGCATGGCCATGGTCAACGGTGTCATCGTGCATGTGCACCGCGCGCAGGCCTGGCGCGAAATACACGGCCATCAACCCGGTGCGCTGATCCTGTCCAATGCGCTGAGCCTGCTGGTGGCCGCCGCCGACGGCATGGTGCTGATCAGCGAGTGGAGCTTGAATCCGGCCGGCGGCGTCAGTGGTCGGCTGCGGGCTTGAGAATCTGTTCAAAGTCGGCTGCGCGTAGTGGAACGTGACAGGGTAAGCACACCTTCATAATATCTGTGCACCGCATTTACACTCTGCTCTTGCAGTGGCAACACCTAGTCTCGCTCTAGCTCGCGAGACTTTAGAACTGGCTCGGAAGCGCGTCTGCATTGCCCATTCAAAAATTTTTTCACTTCCGCCTAAACTTTCCAGCGAACTCCCAGATAAGACTCCTCGAATAATCTGATTTTCGAGAGGTCGGCATGGTCGCAGTGGTGGCAGGTACTGGTTTGGGCTTGCAGAACAGTTCGTTGGCAGCCTTGGGCGCGCAGGGGCAATGGGGCGAGGCCGTGTTCGGCCGCGGCGGCGAACGGGTCTACGTCAACGCCGGCAACGGCAACCTGGTGCTGCAGCACCGCGACGAATTCCTCGCCGGCAACGGCCTGCCGATCCAGCTGCTGCGCACCTACAACAGCCAGGGCCAGGGCGGCGATGCCGGCAACTGGCGCCTGGGCTACAGCCGCCAGCTGTTCGACTTCCGCGGCGCGCCGGGCAGCGCCGGCTCGCAACTGCGGCGCCAGGCCGAAGACGGCAGCGACACGCTGTACCGCTACGACGCGGCGCGCGGCCTGTACCTGGCGTCAAGCGGCGCCGGGGTGGAGGACACCGTGCGCTGGGATGGCCAGGACTGGTGGTGGACCGATGGCGCCAGCCAGGGCCGGGAACGTTATGACGGCGGCGGCCGGCTCGCGCAGGTGCAGGACCGCGAGGGCCAAACCGTCACGCTGGGCTATGACGACGCCGGCCGCATCGTCAGCCTGCGCAGCGCCGGCGGCGAAGCGCTGTTCATCGACTACGACGCTCAGGGCCAGCTGAGCCAGTTGCGCAGCGTGTACCAGGACGGCGGCCAGAGCCGGACGCTGACCCGCACCCGCTACGGCTATGACGCGCAGCAACGGCTGAGCAGCGTCACCACCGACCTGAGCCCCGACGACAACAGCATCGCCGACGGCCAGGTCTATACCACCCGCTATGTGTACGACGGCGCCAGCCAGCGCCTGGCCAGCTTGCAGCAGAGCGACGGCAGCCGCCTGGACTTCAGCTATGCGCAGGTGAACGGCGAGTACCGCGTGCTCAGCGTCAGTGACGTGCGCGACGCGCAGACGCTGACCACCACCTTCGACTACGACGCCACGGGGCAGCGCACGGTGATCCGCGACGCCGCCGGGCTGCGCACCGAACTGAATTACCGCGACGGCCTGCTGCAACGGGTGGCCGGCGGCGGTGTTGAGCAACGCTTCGACTACGACGCGCATGGCCGGGTCAGCGCGGTGACCGACGGCCGCGGCCAGACCACCCGCTTCGACTACGACGCCGCCGGCAACCGGGTGGCCGAGCATGACGCGCAGGGTCAGCGGATCCAGCGCCGCTACAACGCCCAGCACCAGTTGCTGAGCGAAACCGTGGATGGCATCGGCACCCGCCGCAATGTGTACGACGCCAGCGGCCTGCGGCTGCGCTTCAGCCTCAGCGCCGAAGGGCGAGTGGAAGAGCGCCGCTACGACAGCCAGGGCCGCGAAGTCAGCCGGCTGCGCTACCAGGGCGGCGTCTTCACCGCCAGCGACGCGAGCAGCGAAGCCGAACTGCAAGCCTGGGCCGCCGGGCAAGACCCGAGCCGCATCGAGCGGATCGACACCACCTACGACCTGCGCGGCCTGGTGGCCGGCAGCACCCGCTACGCCACCTTGGACGCGCAGGGCCAGGGCGTGGCCGACGGGCGGCACAGCAGCGTGCGCTATGTCTACGACCCGGCGGGCAACCTGCTGCAAAAGCTGGACGGCGTCAGCGGCGCGGTGCTGGCCGACTACGTCTACGACGGCTTGAACCGGGTGGTGCGCAGCCGGGACGGCGCGGGCGTGGCCACCACCACCGTCTACCAGGACGCGCAGCGGCAGACCCGCGTCAGCCTGAGCAACGGCCTGAGCACGGTGAGCCACTACGACGCGACCGGGCAACTGCTGGCGGTGGCGCAGCAAGACGCCGGCGGCGCGTTGGGCACCGCGCGCAGCGAATACAATGCGCGCCACCAGCCGGTCCGGCTGACCGACGCCAACGGCGCCGTCAGTGTCCTGCTGTACGACGAACGCGGCCGCAAGGTGGGCCAGATCGATCCCGCCGGCAGCGTCAGCGAATGGCGCTACAACGGCAACGACCAGATCATCGCCAGCGTGCGCTACGCGACCCGGATCGACGTCGCTCGGCTGAGCGGCGACCCGGCGGCGCTGTCG
>NZ_JAJOHW010000134.1 GCF_021129195.1 Chromobacterium aquaticum
GCTGCTGACCGAGCCGGCCGGCAAGCTCGCGCTGCCCGACTGCGCGACCGCCGCGGCGATGTCGCCGCGCACGCTGCGCCGCCACATCCAGGCGCATACCGGCATGAGCTTTGGGCAATGGCGACAGCAGGCACTGCTGATACGCGGCATGGAAATGCTGGCGCGCGGCGCCGCCGTGGCCGTGGTGGCCGATGAGTTGGGCTATGCCTCGCCCAGCAACTTCATCGCGATGTTCCGGCGCGCTTTCGGCGAATCGCCGGCGCGCTTTTTCGCGCGGCAAGGGCCGGCCTAGCGGATTGGGGTTTGGCACCGGCGAGCATGCCGGCCTGATGAATGTCAATCGAGTAGAATGATCAAGCCCCTGGCCGCGAACCATGGGATGCAAGGCGGATAAGCCGCTTCCTCTAGACGAGTAATGAGAGAAAGACCCCACATGGCGAACGCAGAGTCAGACAGCTTGATCATTCGGCGCGCCAACGCCGCCGACGCCCCCGCGGTGTTGAGCATTTTCGATGAAATCATCGCCTGGTTTGCCGAAATACAAAACCCGGGACAATGGGGAGCGGAGCCTTGGTCCAGCCAGCCGCGGCAAGTGGCGAGGGTGGTCGAAGCCTGCTCGCTGCCCGGCGCCTGGGTGGCGGAACAGCGCGACGGCCCTATCCGCGCGGCCTTGGTGCTGGGCGAGGCCATGCCCTATGTTCCGGCCGCGACGGCGCCGGAAATATATGTGCGATTGCTGGTCGCCTCGCGCCACTCCAGCGCACGCGGCATTGGCCGGCGCTTGATGGCTTTCGCGGAGGATCAGGCCAGGCTGGCGGAAGTGAAGCGCATGCGGGTCGATTGCTATGGCGGCGGCTCCGGCGCCTTGGTGCGCTTTTATGAATCCTGCGGCTACGAGCGAATCTCCGCCCTGGACATTGACGGCTGGCCCTGCCAGCTTTTGGGACGCGACGTGTGACGATGCACGATCTACGTGGCGGCCGGACCAAGCTTCCGTGACCGCCTAAGAACCTGTTCAAAGTCTCGCGAGCAAGGGCGAGACAAGGCGAAAACGAGCGAAAAAGCGGAATGTACATGTGGTACATGAGCATTTTGAGCTCGGTTTCAACGCCGTATCGCTGAAGCGCAGCAGACTTTGAACAGGTTCTAAGACCGAAAGCACTGGCCACGCCCCCTGCCGGCCCCGCCTATTCCACTCGCGCAAACCCTAGGCCGGTTTGCCCAGAGGTCAGTGATTGCCATCGACGCCATCGCCGGCATGCCCGGACCGCTAGTGCCTCCTTCGACACCACCCGCACCGCGGTGCAGATGGTGCTGAACGACACGCAGGCACGCCATCCGGAGGTGAACATCATTCTGTCCCATGCCGGCGGCTTTCTGCCAAGGGATGTGGCGGGAGGAAAACGAAATGGCTGCGGAATAGCTTGGAGAGGCCAAGAATGTGAAACCGGAAGTATCGGCTGGCCGCACTTGGGGAGCATAAGCTGATCGCACACTGCACAAGCTAGGCTCATGGCAGACAAAAACGGCGGGCATTCACCCGCCGTGCACGATAGTGCCTCAGCTAGCCTTGCCTGCCGGAATCTGCTGGGTGATGCAGTGGATATTGCCGCCGCCAAGCAGTACCTCGCGCGCCGGGACGCCGACAATTCGGTACTCCGGGAAGATCTCCTGCAAGCGGCTGGCTGCCGCGGCATCGGTACGCTCATCGAGCAGCGGGAAAATAATCTGTCCGTTGCTGATCAGGAAATTGACATAAGAAGCGGCCATGCGCTCGCCAACCTCACGCGGCACGGCCTGCCCGCTAGCCACCACGCCAACCGTTTCATCCTGCTCATAGAACAAGGGACCCGGAGCCAGCATCTTGTGGATCTTGAGCTGGCGGCCCTTGGCGTCGCGCGCTTTGGACAGCACTTCGTAAGCGGCCTGCGAACGCGGATACTGCGGATCCTGTTCATCGTCGACCCAGTGCAACACAACCTCCCCAGGACGGGCAAAGCAGCACATATTGTCGATGTGACCGTCGGTTTCATCCATGAACACGCCTTCCGGCAGCCAGATGAAGTGCGTCACATTCAGATGCTCGGAAAGCAAGGCCTCGATCTGGGCTTTGGACAAATCCGGATTGCGATTGGGATTGAGCAGACATTCCGCGGTGGTGAGCAGCGTGCCTTCACCATCGACATGAATCGAGCCGCCTTCCAGCACCAGCGGGGCTAGGTAGCGATCAAAGCCATGGTGGGCCAACACCTGGCCCGCAACTTCACTATCCTGATCCCAGGGATGGTACAGCCCGCCATTGAAGCCGCCCCAGGCATTGAACTTCCAGTCCACGCCACGCAGCTGGCCCGCCGGATCGATCACCATGGTCGGTCCGCTGTCGCGCATCCAGCAGTCATCGCTATTCATCGCGACCAGGGTGACTTCGGACGGCATGACTGCGCGCGCCTGCGACATGAACGGTTCTGGCACGGCCATGAACACAGGCGTGGCCGCCGAAATGGCTTTGGCGATGGCAGCAAAGGCCTGTTGCGCCTCGCGTCCGGCATGGCGCCAGTTATCCGGGCGCTGCGGCCAGATCATCCATACCGCCTGATGCTCCGCCCACTCGGCCGGCATGTGAAAACCATCGGCGGCAGGTAGGCTATTGTGCGTTTTATTGTTCATTTTGATCACCATCGACTTGATAAATGCCATCAGAAGTATTCAATAGATCGTGCATTTGCGGATGACAGACTCGGCTCGTCTCCCGATCTGCGCGATGCGGAGGCTCGACCAATGCACATTCGCCGGGCGGATCAGCGTTCTGGAACTGCAGATTTCCTCTGCAATGAACGACGAAGTGATTGACAGACGTAGTCTATGGAGAGCCAAACTATTCAGCAAATGAACAATACGAATACTTTCATAAATACGGTGAATGGTGTGAAGCTGCATCAACTGGATCTGAACCTGCTGCTGGCACTGGATGCCCTGATCAGCCTGCGCAGTGTCACACGGGCGGCAGAGAAACTGTTTGTCAGCCAGCCGGCGATGAGTCACTCGCTCAATCGCTTGCGGACATTCTTCGACGACCCGCTGCTGGTGCGCTCGCCGCATGGCATGCTACCGACGCAAAAAGCACTCTATCTGCAACAGGGCGTCCATCAGGCGCTCAGCCTGCTGCAAAGCCATTTCAGCCAGCCGGAGGCCTTTGACCCAGCAACATCGGCGCGCCGCTTCACCCTGTGCACCACGGATTATGTAGAGTGCGTGCTGATTCCGCCCCTGGTGAAAAAACTGGCGGAGGAAGCGCCCAACGTTCATATCGACATCACCATCCTGCGGGAAGACATTCCGGAACTGGCGCTGGCCGACGGTGAAATCGACTTCCTGCTGGGTTTTGACGAATACATGTCCATCCCCAGCTATCTGTGCCGGGAAACCTGGCTGAACGAGCCGCTGATCGGCATCTTGCGCCATGATCATCCGCTCCAGATGGATAGACTGACACTATCGGATCTGATTGCCTTGCCGCATGTCTTCCACGCGCCGCTGGGCAATCTGGGGTCGCCAATGGATGATTTTCTTGCCGAGCGCGGCTTGCAGCGCAAGATTTCGGTGCACAGCCAAAGCTATATGGCCGCAGCCGCCATCGTCAGCAACACCGATCATTTGTTTATCCTGCCCAAGAAAGTAGCGGCGATGATGGCGGGCTACTGGCCGTTGAAGATGGTTGCATTGCCGGAAGAGTTGCCAGGCTACCACCTTAACTGCATCTGGCACCCGGTGCAGGATAGTCATCCTGCGCTGCACTGGCTGCGCGACTTGATGCGCAGCCTCATCGAATCCGATGATGCGGCCCCGGTATTCGCCACATGAATAAGTGCATCAAAATGAATCATTTTCCCGCATAACGTTATCTCTTGTAGATTAGCCGCCATATTGCAGAACAGCTCATGCGCGCGCTGACCCACCTGCGCCTGCAGGAAACGGTCGCCGCGATGGGAATGAAATCCGTCTTCTTAGTGGAGGTAGTAGCATGATCGAGGTTACCGAGCTATCCATTGCCGAGCTGCGCGCAGCGCTCGAATCCGGGCGTTCGACAGCGGTTGAACTGGTCCAGGCCTATCTGGCGCGGATAGAGGCCTACGATGGCCCCGCGACGGAGACCAGGCTCAATGCGGTGGTGGTGCGTAATCCGGATGCGATCAAGGAAGCCGAGGCATCCGATGCCCGTCGCGCCCGTGGTGAAACGCTGAGCCCGCTGGACGGCATCCCCTATACCGCCAAGGACAGCTATCTGGTGCAGGGACTGACCGCCGCTTCAGGCAGCCCGGCGTTCAAGGATCTGCTAGCTCAACACGATGCCTTCACCATAGCGCGCCTGCGCGCCGCCGGCGCCATCTGCCTGGGCAAGACCAATATGCCGCCCATGGCCAATGGCGGCATGCAGCGCGGCTGCTACGGCCGTGCCGAAAGCCCCTATAACGCCAACTACCTGACGGCACCGTTCGCCTCCGGCTCTTCCAATGGCGCCGGTACCGCGACGGCCGCCAGCTTCGCCGCCTTCGGCATGGCCGAGGAGACCTGGTCTAGCGGCCGCGGCCCGGCCTCGAACAATGGCCTGTGCGCCTATACGCCGTCCCGCGGGGTCATCTCAGTACGCGGCAACTGGCCATTGACGCCGACCATGGACGTTGTCGTGCCGTACGCCCGCACCATGGCGGACTTGCTCGAAGTGCTCGACGTCATCGTCGCGGACGACCCGATCAGCCGTGGCGACCTATGGCGCCTGCAGCCCTGGGTGGAAATTCCCAAAGCCTCGGCGGTCCGGCCAGATTCCTATTCCGGCCTGCTGGCTCAGCCCGAGATACTCAAGGGCAAGCGCTTTGGCATACCACGCATGTACATCAACAAGGACGAACTGGCCGGCACCAGCGAAACGCCTGGCATCGGCGGCCCGACCGGACAGCGCATCCATACCCGTGCGTCGGTGATCGATCTCTGGGAAGCCGCGCGTCAGGCACTGGAAGCCGCCGGAGCGGAAGTCATCGAAGTGGATTTTCCGCTGGTTTCCAACTGTGAAGGCGATCGTCCCGGCGCGCCCACCGTATTCAACCGCGGCATCGTCTCAGCTGAGTTTCTCAATGACGAGCTGTGGGAACTGTCCGGTTGGGCTTTTGATGAGTTCCTGCGCGCCAACGGCGACCCCAAGCTCAAGCAACTGGCTGACGTGGATGGTCCGAAGATCTTCCCGCACGATCCGGGCACCTTGCCAAACCGCGAAGGAGACCTGGCCGCCGGCATGGACGAGTACGTCAACATGGCCAAGCGGGGCCTCAAGTCCTATGACCGGATTGAAAGCGTGCCGGATGGTCTGCGTGGCCTGGAAAAGACCCGCAAGCTGGATCTGGAAGACTGGATGGATGCGCTAAAGCTGGACGCCGTGCTGTTCCCCACCGTGGCCGACGTCGGCCCGGCAGATGCGGACGTCAATCCGCGCTCAGCCGACATCGCCTGGAGCAACGGCGTCTGGGTGGCCAATGGCAACCTCGCCATCCGCCATCTTGGCGTCCCCACTGTTACCGTGCCGATGGGAGTGATGGCTGATATCGGCATGCCGGTGGGGCTGACTTTTGCGGGGCGCGCCTATGATGACAACGCGCTGCTGCGCTTCGCTGGCGCATTTGAAGCCACCGGCAGCAAGCGCATGATACCGCCGCGCACGCCACCGCTAGCTCAATGATCACCGGCTAGGGCAGATCAGGATGGGGGTTCAGCCGGTAGCAGTGGCTTGGAAGCCATCATTGCTTGCCTTGAGGGAGATTACCGCTCTGGCCGAACCTTGATCCATGGGAAGTGGCGCTGGACGACGACTTCACTTGAAAAAACACCCAGTAGAAACGACAAACCCGCCGTTAGGCGGGTTTGCTGGGATAGTGATGCACAGTTCAGTGTTATGTGCATGGGCCTAAGAACCTGTTCAAAGTCTGCTGCGCTTCGGCGATACGGCGTTGAAAACAACTTCGAAATGCTCATGTACCGCTTGTACATTCCGCTTTCTCAGCCGTTTTCGCCTTGTCTCGCTCTTGCTCGCGAGACTTTGAACAGGTTCTAATGCCAATGCTTACGAACTCTCTCGTGTAAGGCCCGATCGCCTATCTTTGCAGCAGCGGCAAAAAATGCTCTCTAGTTTCACGCAGGAAAAAACAAGAAGGGGGGATTGGTGGACCGAAGGAGGATCGAACTCCCGACCTCTGCATTGCGAACGCAGCGCTCTCCCAGCTGAGCTATCGGCCCAAATCGACAGCCATGATATGACAAGGGCCTTGCACTTGCCAAGCCCGACCCCACTGCTCCCGGCCAAGCTGGCGCATCCTCGCCACAACTGGCCATTTCAATGGCATGCCCGCCCCCGGCGGGACTACACTGCTCCGGTCTATCCCAACATCATTGCCGGAGATTTCCATGCTGCGCATCCTGGGCCGCACCAGTTCCATCAACGTCCGCAAAGTGCTGTGGACCTGTCATGAAATCGGCATCGACTACCAACGCGAAGACTGGGGCCGCGGCTTTCAGTCCGCCAGCAGCCCGGAATTCCTGGCGCTCAACCCCAATGCGCTGATTCCGACCGTGGTGGACGACGGCCTGGTGCTGTGGGAATCCAACACCATCTGCCGCTACCTGGCCGATTCGCGCCGGGCCAGCCACTTGCTGCCCGCCGATCCGCGCAGCCGCGCCCAAGTGGAAAAATGGATGGACTGGCAGGCCACCGAGCTGAACGGCTCCTGGGGCTATGCCTTCCACGGCCTCAGCCGCCACAGCCCGGAACACCAGGACCCGGCGCTAATCCAGGCCAGCATCCAGCAATGGGGCCACTATATGGCCATTCTGGACCGGCAGCTGGCTTCGCAGGATACGCCCTATATCTGCGGCGACGATTTCACCCTGGCCGACATCGTGCTCGGCCTGTCCATCCACCGCTGGCAGCTGACGCCTTTCGACAAGCCGGAGCTGCCGCATGCGCACGCCTATTACCAGCGCCTGATTCAACGGCCGGGGTTTGTGACGCATGGGAGTGTCGGCGTGGCTTAGCTCCAATTTGCATTATTCCCAACATAACTCAATCAATAACTATGACTAGCCCAGATCAAATTAAGCCAAATCAATGGCATACCGACATTATTGGCTTAGTGAAAAATACAGATCTACCTGCCTATAAATCGCTTATGCCATTATTTGAGGCAATAGCCAATTCAATTCACTCAACTTCAAACTGTGTAAAAAAGGAAATAAAAGTAACAATAATAAGAGAAACAATATCAGGCGATTTATTTGAAGACAAAACACTCGCCCCAATATGTGGTTTTGAAATCCAAGACAATGGCCCCGGATTTACTGAAGAAAATTACGTCTCATTTAGAACTGTAAACTCTAGACACAAAGAAGAGTTTGGAGGAAAGGGACTAGGCCGTTTTACTTGGCTAAAGGCATTTGAACATGTAGAAGTTGACAGTATTTTCGAAGATGAATTTAAAAAAAATCGGAGATACTTCAAGTTCACACTGAATGCCAATCCAATAAGCGAAGAAAGCATCTTCAGCATTGAGCCAGGTGCTGACAAAAAAACTACAGTCAAACTTCTTGATTGCAAGAAACGATTTAAGTCAAAGCTACCTGTAAAAATATCTACATTATCCCAAAAGATACTTGAACACCATATTGCATCTTTCTTACAAGATAATCCTCCGAGCGTTACACTAGCTGACCCAACTTACAATGAAGAGATTTCAATAAATAGCCTTCTAGAAGACATACTAATAGATAAAAATTCATACACTATTGAAATTAGCGAATCAAACTCTCTGATCATGCAAATGATTCGGTTAAGCTCATCCGATATATCTCACAGTATTTCTCTTTGCGCACATGATCGTGAAGTTGTATCAGTCCAAATATCTAAATTTATCCCTGATTTAAAATTCCTACCCTTAAAATCTGAAAAGGGAACACCGTACTCTCTTTATTGCTTAGTATACGGTGATTATTTAGATAACCGTGTCAGCAGCATGAGAACCTCCATCAGTTTCGAAAATGAAGAAATTGAAGAAGAAGGAGACCTTTTTGAAGAAAGTGAGCGGTTCATATATTCAAAAATCACTAACACTATAAAAGAGGTACTAAAATCAGATTTAGATCAAATTTCTAAAACAAAAAAACAAGATATTGATAAATTTATTAAAGAAAAAGAACCTGAATACCGCGTACTGTTAAAACACGCGGAGAAAGAATTAGAAAACATCCCCGCAGGAATGGCCGATGAGAAGCTAGACATTGAACTATATAAAATAAAACAAAAGCTAGAATTGGAAATTAGAGAGGGGGGGAAAAAAATAATACAAGACATGAGTAGAGTTGCCATGACGGACCCTAAGTATCAAGAGAAATTTCAACACTATGTTGAAACGGTACAGGATCTACGTCAATCCGAACTAGCAAAATATGTTGTACATCGCCGTACTATGCTAGACCTACTTCAAACCGCTCTTCAAAAAAAAGATGGTCGCTATGTTTTAGAAGAGGAGGTTCATAGGATTTTATACCCGACACGAACCACCTCTGATGAAATAGAGTTCGGGCATCAAAACCTATGGATTGTAGACGAACGGCTATCATATCACTATCATTTAGCTTCAGACCTTGAGTTACGTAAGAATATTAATATTAACTCAGAATCTGATGACAGACCTGATATACTTATTTTTGACCGCCCATCTGCTTTTATTGAAGGTGACTACCCACATCAAGCCGTTGTTATTATTGAGCTAAAGAGGCCAGAGCGTGATGACTATGATGAAAATAGCTTACAATCAAAAAATCCCTTAGCCCAAATTTACAACTACGTCAGAAAAATAAAAGATGGTATGGCAACTGACTCAAACAGCGAACGCATTAAAGTCCCAAGCCAAACACGATTTTATTGTTATTTAATCGCTGACTTAACAGAAAAACTAGTACAAATAATAGAAAATGCAGGATTGAAAAAAGCCCCAGATGAACTTGGATACTATGGTGTAAATGACAATTTAAATGCTTATATTGAAGTAATAAGCTTTAAAAAACTATTAGAAGACGCAAAAAAGAGAAATAAGGTTTTATTTCATAAACTTGGCCTTCCACCTACCCTTTAAAAGAAGCCCGGCAACGCCGGGCTTCTTTACTTCTCAGGCCGACTTAAAATGTCACCTAAACCTTCCTCACCTTGCCCTCCAGCTCAAAACTCGCCTCCACCGCCCGGTGGTAGTCATGCTGGCTATCGACATGGGCGAACACATCCAACCTGCGCACGCCCAGTGCCAGCACGCGTTCCAGATGGCGGAAGAACGCTTCCCACGCTCCGCGTTGCTGCGGGTTGGCGAAGTCGATGTCGCGGGCGATGCGGCCGAACAGGCCAGAGCCGACCAACAGCGGATTGTCCTTCAGCCATTGCAGCAGATGGGCGGCGTATTCGCGGCCATCGGCGCAGGCCTGTGGATAAGAGTCGTAGCTGGGCTCGATCTGCCAGTAATGGGGATAAGTGCGGCCGGGGATGAAGCTGACGAAGGGCAATAGCATTTCGACGGCTTCCAGCGATACGCCTTTATAACGGCGGCGTGGGGGGAAATACGGATTACTCATGGCAGGATCTCCTTACTCAAAGCTCCGAAAGCCTCCCCGTTTGCAGACGGGGGTGGCGGGCACATGACAGGGCTGCAAAACCGGGAGTAAGGACCGGCAGGCCATAGGCCTCCCCGCCATAGCCCGCCCTTGAAAAGGTCGTGCCAATGACGTTCGGACACATCAACCGCAGTTGACATGTCTGGCCTAACTCCCACGGGTTTGCAGTCCCGGTACCGACATTACGCGGTACAAGGCGGATTGTTGCCGTTGTCCCGAGAGGGGTCAAGGGAGAAGCGACTGGTTCAGGCTTGCACAAGCGAATGTGACGTTAAGAAAACCACGTATTCGATGCGCCCCAGCTCCCTTCAAGCCTGCCGACGGGTGGCAGGCCCGAGGTTTTAGCTACGCAGAAACTTCGCTTCGCTCGTTTTAAGCGGCGGCCTGTTCGAGCGGTTTGACGCTAGCAAATCGCGAGTTCAGCCGCGCCTCGGGCCTGACGGGACCCGGCGGGAAGCCGTAGGCCAGGCTTGCAGGGCGGCCTTTGGGGTAAAGGGGAATTTGGCCGCGCAAATTCCCCTTTCCGTTTGCCGGGCGGAACCGGCCCTGAATCATCATCCGCGAAGCGGATTCAAACTCTCAAAAATCGTAACTTCGCAAATCACCCCCGCATATGCAGCCCGTAGTAAACCGTCTGGTTCCAGTGACCGGTAGTGAGGCCGGCCAGGTATTGCGCCGCGCGGAACAAGTCCGCCGCGCTGCAGCAGCCGGCGCTGACATTGCCGCGGTAGAGCCCGCTATTGGGATCGAACACCCAGATATAGTCACTGCCCTTGTAGACGCCGACGGCGTGGCCGGAAGCGCCGCCGTTGCGCATCAGGTTGAGGAACAGCGCGTCGCCGCGCACCATCAGGTTTTCCAGAATGTTCTGCCAGGCTTGGGCGCTGGCGCCGTGGGCGTTGTTGCAGTAGTGGCAGAAGGCGAGGCCGAAGGTTTCCGCGTGATTGGCGTCTCCCACCCGATTGTGGGCGGCCACCGAGGGGTAGACCTGCTGCTCCAGGTAGGAGGCGAAGCGGAACAGATAGGCACCGTTGTCGAACTGCTGGTAGAGCGCGTCCGCCTGCTGGGTGGTGGGCAGGTAGTCGCCGGCGCTGCTGCCCATATTGAATTTCCCTACGCGGTCCTGGATGTGCTTGAGCCACAGGCAGACTGCGGCCTCGCACACCCCGGCGGCGTTGGCGCCGTTCCCGGCATTATTGAAAGCCCTTTGCAGCGACCACGCCATCGCGTCCCCCTCTTGCTATCCGTCGGTTTTCAGTTGGCAAAACACGAGCCTGTCATGGCGCGATATTTTGGGATAAACCGTAAACGGCGTTTGCGCCAGTGGAATCCAGCGCGAACGCGGCCCGGCGGCGAGGCCGGGCCATGGCTGAGCGTGAGCGTTGCTCAACGGCGGAACAACTCGGCCTCGCTGGCCGGCTGCAGTCGCGGCGGGCCGGACAACGCTTGCAGGAAGGCATGCAATGCCTGCTTTTCCGCGGCGCTGAGGCCCAGCGGCTTGAGCAGCGGCGATGGCTTGGGCTGGGTGTATTTTTCCACGCCCACGGCTTCCACCAGATTGCCGCCGTTGTTGTAGAACTCGATCACGCCGGCGCCGTCCTCATCCAGCGGCATGTCGCCGCTGTGCATGTAGTCGCCAGTGTAGAGCAGGTCGCGCAGGGTGGGGGTGCGGAACTTGCCCAAATCGGCGCGCAGGCCGGTGACGCCGCCGCGGCCCAGGTCTTCCTTGTCGCGGCCGATGTAGTTGAGGCCGGTGTTGTGGAACTGGTTGTCGGACAGCAGCGGGCTGTTGTGGCAGTTGATGCAGCGCGCCTTGGTGCGGAACAGATGCAGGCCCCACAGCGCCTGGTCGTTCAGCGCGGCGCGCTCGCCCTTGAGGAAGCGGTCGAAGGCGCTGTCGTGGCTGATCAGCGTGCGCTCGAAGGTGGCGATGGCCTTGGCCATGCGCTCCAGGTCCACGCGGCTGTCGCCATAGGCGGCGGCGAACAGCGGCGCGTATTCCGGCGCGGCGGCGATCTTGGCCACGGCCTGGCCCAGCGGCTGGTGCATTTCCAGCGGATTGACCACCGGGCCCTTGGCTTGCTCTTCCAGGCTGGCGGCGCGGCCGTCCCAGAACAGCGCGCCGACGTAGGCGGTGTTGAGCAGGGTCATGGCGTTGCGGCCGCCCAATTGGCCGATGTGGCCTTGGGATACCGAGCGCGGATCGCTCCAGCCGTGTTCCGGCGCATGGCAGCTGATGCAGGCGATGCGGTTGTTGCGGGACAGCCGTGGATCGCGGAACAGTTTGTCGCCCAGCGCCACTTTGGCGGCGCTATAGAGGTTGTCGGCCGGAAACGGCGCCGCCGGCAGCAGGCCCAGGTCGCGGAAGCCGGTCTGCGCCGCCGCGTCCAGCGTGGGGGCGGGCCAGGCC
>NZ_JAJOHW010000135.1 GCF_021129195.1 Chromobacterium aquaticum
AGGAGGCGAACTATACGTCACCACCCCACACCCGTCAACACCTTTCACCACAAAAAATCACTGAATTCGACTAAGCCTTTGAATCTCAATAACACTACCGGCAACGACACACGCTCAGTCTTCACCAAACCGGCCGGAATCCGGCGACAGCGGCCTCACTTCCTGCAGTTTCTGGTAGTCGACATGGTCGTTCTCTTCGGCATCGGTATAGATCAGGTCGGCGAAAGCATGGTTCCAGCGTATGTCCTGGTGCGAGAAGGTATGGCGCGCCACCATAGGCTGCACGGTGGTTTCGTCTATGCCGTTGATGGACAGGATAAGCTGCGCGCGGACGGCCGCCAGCGACTCGGCGTCTCTTTCATATAAGGGACTAGCCTCGTCAAGCTTGTGCACCAGGGTCCAGCCCAATACGAACATCGGATGCTGCTCGCGCACCAAGGCCAGGTCGTGCAGCTTGCGGAAGCTCACGCCCTCGGCGCTGACCTCATCCTGCAACAGCCGCAGTCGGGCGCTGGCGTCGATGATCACATTGTTCCTGGCGTTGGCGGCGCGCAGCATCAACGCCGGCTCGCCGTTCAGCATGCGCACCACCGGGCTATGGGTGAACACGATGCGCGCCCGCGGCCGCGAGAAGCGGGCGAAGCTGACGCCGGTGATCAGCGCGATGCTCATCATGCCGATGAAGATTTCCAGCATCGAGATCCAATGGGTATACAGGCTTTGCGGATGCATATCGCCGTAGCCGACGGTGGCCAGGGTTTCGACGCTAAAGAAGAAGGCTCCGAGAAAACCCTGCGGGTACTGGTTGGCAATGCCGCCGGCCTGTGCCTGGTAGAGCCCGGCGAACAATAGATTCAATGCAATGAAGGCGGCGGCGATGAATAGATAGAAGCGCGGCCAGCTGATGGTCATGCAGAAATGATAGAGGTCGTGCAGCGAGTGGCGCGGCACGCTGTGGAGGTACACGCTGCGGCCGCCAACTTCCACGCGTCGGGCCGGCTTGTTGCCGCTGGTAGTCATGAATCGCCAAGCCGTTCTTGAGATGGGAATGGCTGATTGTGTGAAGATCGCGGACTGGCGTCAATGAAGCCAAAGATCATCGACGCCCTGGAGTCCATTCAATGCTGGCCGCTGGCACCGTGTCTAGCTGAGCGACAGCAGCGACAGCACCCGGTAACGGCTGACGCCGATCAGCGCCGGCACCAGTTCATAGAAGTTGCGATAGCTATCCGGCTGGTTGAGCCGGGCATTGAAGTCGGATACGAACTGGCTGGCCCAGCTCTGCTCATTCATATGCGACAGTTGCTCGATGGAGTGCTGCGCTTCGGCGATCGCGCTATTGATCGCGGCGCGGGTCTGATGCAATTGACCGATGGAGCGCACCACATTCTGCAAGGCCTGACGCACCTGGGCGTGATCGTCGACTTTCCAGCGCTCGGGCTGGAAGGCTTCCGCCTCCGGCTGCAGCTTCAGGCGCTGCGGCACGCCGCCGGGAAAGCGGACGCCGCCGCCGCGCACGGTCATGCGCTCATTCAAGGCGGCCCATTGCGCTTCCGGCACGCTGAATGCCAACTGGCCGTCTTCATTGACTTCGGCGCGCACGCCGCCGCCGGCCAGGGCGCGATTGAAGCGACGCAGGACTTCCTCCTCCCCCACGCCGCCCCCCACTTGCACCGAGGCTGGCGCCGCGCCGGATTCGCCGGTGGAAAACACCAGGGTTTCGGCCTGGCCGCCGGCCAGCGCAGCCAGCTCCAGTCCTTTGACGGTGAAGCCCTGGCGCGAATCGCCGGCCAGATGGAAGCGCAACTGGCCATCCAGGCTGCCGCCGCTGGCCGCCTGGCGCTGGCGCCACTGTGCGTTGAATTGTTCCAGTTGGCGTTGCAGCTCGCCCTGATTGAGCTGACGCTGAGTCAGTTCCCGGCTGAGGCCGGACTTGACGCCTTCGAGCTGACCCAACAGGCCGTCGACAAAGGACAGCGCTTGCTGCGCCGAGGTCAGTTGCTCATTGAGCTGGGCGCTATAGCGCCAGCCCGAGGTCGGCGCGCCGCGCACTTGCGCGGCCGGCTGCGCTTGCGGCGCCGGCGTGCGCTCGATCGTGGCGGCGGCGGCGACCGCGCCGGCGTCCTTGCCCCAGCGCTTGCCGCTTTGCTTGACGTTGACGGAGGAAATCGGTGTGTTCATGCCAGGCTCGATCAGATCACGTCAAACAAGGACAACTGGCTGACACGACCATAGGCCTTTTGACTGGCTTGCAGCGCCATGGTGTAGCCGCCCAACTGAATGAAGGCATCGGCGTAATCAAGGCTGCCCAACTTGGTCATGGTCTGTTTATTGGAAAGGCTGACATTGTCGTGATTGAGAGTCAGCGTTTTCATGATGTTCTGCGTGCCGCCCAGTTGGGCGATCTTGCTGGAGATGCCTTCCAACGCCTTGTCGCTGGCGTTCATCGCGCTGCGAATGTCGGCGGCCACGGTCGGATCCTTATTGTCCAGCGCCGGGTCTTCCAGCCGGCCTATGGTCTTGTCCAACTGGTTCAGGATCTCGGCCATGTTTTCCAACGTGACATTGGAATCCTGGGTGATGCCCTCGCCCACCACCACTTGCTGCTTGTCGGTATTGCCAGCGAAGCTGTAGCGGCTGCCCGCCGGCTGGGCGGCGTCGTAGGCGATGGCCGCCACCGCGGGCTTGGAGCCGGAGAACATGTAGCGACCCTCGGCGTCCTTGGTGTTGGCGGAGTAAAACAGGCTTTCGCGCAGGCTGCGCAGCGGCGTCGCCATTGCCTTGAGATCGTCCACCGGCGGGTTGTTGGCGGCGGCGGTCAACAGGTCCTTGGCGTCGCGGATGTCCAGGCTGATGCTGTCGAGTATCGACTCGTTCTTGGACAGCGTGGAACTGAGCGCGCCGATGTTCTGCTGATACTGGTCCAGCGCCGCTTCTTCGCGCTGCAGGCGCAGCAGGCGCACGCTGGCGATGGGGTCGTCCGACGGCGCCAGCAGCCGATCGCCGCTGGACATGCGCTGCAGCATCTCGGCCAGGGCGGAGTTGCTGGTCTGCATCGCCAACTGCATGGTGGACAGGTATTGATTGCTGGAAACGCGCATGCTGTCTTCCTTACAAGATGGACAAGGTGCTTTCGAACAGCTGGTTCGCCACGCTGATCACCTTCATATTGGCCTGATACATTTTCTGGAACTCCAGCAGGTCCATCGCCTCTTCATCGCGATTGACGCCACTGGTGTTGTGCCAGCTCTTTTCCGCCTCGGCGCGGATCACCTTGGCGCTTTCCAGGCCGGATTTGTTCTGTTTGCTGCTGACCGCCAGCTTGCCCACCATTTGCGAGTAAGCATCGCCTATGGTGACGGCGCCAACGCCGGGCATGGTGATCTTTTGCTGCTGCAGGCCGATCACCGCCAGCAAATTGCTGTTGTCGCCGGGCTTGGCCGGATCGCCGGAGAAGCCCAGTTCAGCCGAGGTGATGCCGCTGGTTTTCAGGATGCCGTTGACGCCGGAGGCGTCGTAAACGAACAGCGGCTTGCCCGGCTGACCGTTATTGTCATAGCCCTTGGCCAGTTGGTCGTTGACGCGCTGCGCCATTTCGCTGGCCAGGGTTTTCACCTGAGCGCGCATCGGGCGCACGGTCTGGATTTCGTATTGATTGAGGCCGCCCAGCTGGCCGCCCAGGCCGTCGCCGGCCAGGGTGTATTTGTCCTTGGAGAAATTCAGCGTCAGCACTTGGCTGCCATCCGGCTGGCTGGTATTGCTCAGCGTGGCCGCCTGGGTGTCGGCCACCAGCGGCAGGCCGCTCTTGAGGCTGACGTTCTTGCTGCCGTCCGGCTGCGACACCACGCGCACTTCCACCAGGGCCGACAGCGAGTCTATCTGGCGGTCGCGCTCGTCTTCCAGGCCTGAGGTATTGGTGTCTATGGCCTTGCCGGCGGCGATCTTGGCGTTGAGGTCGGCGATATTGGCCACCGAGCTATTGATCTGGGTGACGGTGGCGGAGCGTTGCTCGGCGATGGCGGCCAGTTGCGAGCCGAACACCTTGTCCAGGTTGTTGAAGCGCTGCGCCAGCGCTTCCGCGCTGCGGATCACCGGGTCGCGCATCGCATCGCCGGACAGGCTGGCGGCGCTAAGCGCCTGGAAGAACTGGTCGAAGCCGGCTGACAGGCTGCTGCCGTCGCGGCCCATCACTTGCTCCAACTGACCGAAGTAAGGATTCTGCGCCACCAGTTCGCCCTGGCTGGACGCCGCCTGCCACAGCTGCAGGTTCTTGAAGTCGTCGTTGAAGCGGCGCACCGCGTTGACCACCACGCCGGAGCCGGCGCTGTACGGGTCGCCGCTGCCGGGCATCAGCGCGGTCAACACCACGCCCTGGCGCGAGTAGCCGGGGGTCATCTGGTTGGCGATGTTCTGGCTGACGGCGTTCAGCGCGGCCTGGGAGGCGACGGCGCCGGTCAGCGCGTTGTCTATCATGCGCATGGCGATTCTTACCTTTTATTCAGCGGCAGCAGCGGCGGAGCGAAAGCGGCCAGGCCCTGCGCATCCGGCAGCGAGCCGGGGTTCTGCTTATCGCTTGCGACCGGCGCGCCGCCGTTCTTAAGGTGAATATTGCCACCCTCTTCCGGCAACAGCTGGCGCAGGATGGCGTTGGCGACGCCGAACACCCGTTGCTTGGCCAGTTGGTCCGCCACCGCGCCGTCGGCGAAATCCATCATGTCGCCATTGATGGAGTTGGCGAAGATGCTGTCCTCGCCGGCGATCTCGCGCGTGGTCTTGCGGATCTGCTTGAACATCTCGCGCACGAATTGGGCCTCGAACTGCTCCGCCGCGGCGCCGGCCTTGCGGCGGTATTCCGGCGAGGCCGGCTGCACCGCCGGCTCGTCCTTGGCGTCGGCCGGCATCGCCAGCGCTGCTTGTATGTTTTTGCTTTCCATCAGATCACCACCAGTTCGCCGTCGATCGCGCCGGCCTGATCCAGCGCCTGCAGTATCGCCATGATGTCGTCCGGCGTGGCGCCGGTGCTGTTCACGGTGTCGATGATGGCGCGCAGGCTGGCGCCGGCCGGCCACTTGAACATGCGGCCGGAGCCCTGATCCACGTTGACGGTGGAATTAGGCACCGTGGTGGTCTGGCCGTTGCTGAACGGGCCGGGTTGGCTGACGCTGGGGTTTTCCGAGATCACCACGCGCAGGCTGCCGTGCGACACCGCCGCCGGGCGCACGGTGACGCCCTGGCTGATCACCACGGTGCCGGTGCGCGAGTTGAACACCACGCGCGGCACTTCGCTGCCGACGCCGACATTGACCTTTTCCAGCCGCGCGACGAAGGCGACGCGCTCGGTGGGATCCAGCGGCGCGCGCACCTGGATGGTGGTGGCGTTGCGAGTGCTGGCCACGCGGCCAAAGCTGGCGTTGATGGCCTTGACGATATTGGTGGCGGTTTCGAAATTGGGCCGGCGCAGGCTGAGGCGTACGCTGTCGCCTTCTTCGAAGTCGCTGGGGATTTCGCGCTCGATGGACGCGCCATTGGGCACGCGACCGGAGGTGGGGGTGTTGACGGTGACGCTGGAGCCGCTCTTGCCCTGGGCGGAAACGCCGCCCACCACCACATTGCCCTGGGCCAGCGCGTAGATTTCACCGTTGGCCGCCTTCAACTGGGTCAGCAGCAAGGTGCCGCCACGCAGGCTCTTGGCGTCGCCCAGCGAGGACACGGTGACGTCTATGGTCTGGCCTCGGCCGTAACCCGGCGGCAGGCTGGCGCTGACCATCACCGCCGCCACGTTCTTGACCTTGGTGTCGGTGCGCTCCGGCATTTTCAGGCCGAACTGCTTGAGCATATTGGCCACCGACTGGCCGGAGAATTTGACCTGGGAGTTGTCGCCGGTGCCGTCCAGGCCCACCACGATGCCGTAGCCGATCAACTGGTTTTCGCGGATGCCCTCCACCGTCACCAGATTGCGCAAGGGCTGCGCCGTCGCCAGCGTTGCCGCCAACAGCAGCGCCCATCCCGTCATTTGCTTGATAAAACCGTGCATGATCCGCCCTGAATGATTCTGTGATTGCGCATGCGCGCCCCGAAGGCCGCATACGCGAACGGCGGACGCCCGTCAGCGCCCGCCTGTTGTCCCGCCCGAACTCCCCGCCGCCCGCCGTTCAGAACGGCATCAGCGGGCTGGCGAAGAACTTCATCAGCCAGCCGGGTTCGTTGGCGTCCGACAAGGCCCCGCGACCGGAGTAGCCGATGCGCGCGTTGGCGATGCGCAGCGAGGACACGCGGTTGTCGGTGTCGATGTCTTCCACCCGCACATAGCCGGCCAGGCGCAGGAATTCCTCGCCCTGGTTCAGCACCAGCTGCTTTTCGCCCTTCACTTCCAGCAGGCCGTTGCCCAGCACCTTGTGCACCACCACGGTCAGCGCGCCGGACAGCATGTTCTGCTGGGTGGAGGTGGAGGAACCGTTGAAATCGCGGCTGGCGTCCACGCCCACTTGCGCGCGGAAGGTGGTATTGCCCAGCAGCGACGGCGCCACGCTGGCGCCGGATTTCTTGCCGAAACTGGTGCCGGCCTTCTTGCTGGCCTGGGTGGTTTCTTCCAGCACCACGGTCAGCACGTCGCCGGGACGGAAGGCGCGGCTGTCCGAGGTCAGCGATTGCGCGCCGGCGACGGTGAACACGCCGCCGCCCTTGCCGCGCTGCGGCTGCTGCAGCAATTCCGGCAGCGCGAATTCCTGCGTGGTCTGCGGTGGAATCGGCTGCGCGCAGCCGGCCAACAGCAAGGCGGACAGCATCAGGGCCAGCAGTTTCATCGCGCCGACTGCGCCAGGTACTGCATCATATTGTCGGCGGCGCTCAGCACCTTGGTGTTCATCTCATAGGTGCGCTGCGCGGCGATCATGTCCACCATCTCTTCCACCACCTGGACGTTGGAGCCTTCCAGCGCGCCCTGCTTCAGCTTGCCCAAGGAGCCGGAGCCCGGCGCGTCGGCGGTGGCATCGCCGCTGGCGGCGGTTTTCTGGAACAGATTGTCGCCCAGCGCCAGCAGGCCGGCCGGGTTGACGAAGCTGGCCAGCTCGATCTGGCCAGCGGTTTCCAGCGTGCTGCTGCTGCCGCGGGTATAGCTGACGGTACCGGTTTCGCTGATGGTCACCGAGGACGCATCGCCCGGAATGGTGATGGACGGTTCCAGCGGCAGGCCTTGCGGGGTGACGATGGCGCCCTGATCGTTGCGCTGCAGCTGGCCGGCGCGGGTATAGCCGGTTTCGCCGTTGCTCATCTTCACCTGCAAAAAGCCCTGACCGACGATGGCCACGTCCAGCGACTGATTGGTGGTGGTCAGCGGGCCGGGGGTGAACACCTTCTGGGTGCCCACCAGCCGGGTGCCGTTGCCCAACTGCACGCCCAAGGGCGCGGTATTGTCCTGGTCGGTCTTGCCGCCCGGCTGACGATCCACCTGGTAGAACAGGTCCTCGAACACCATGCGGTCGCGCTTGAAGCCGACGGTGTTGACGTTGGCGAGGTTGTTGGCGATGGAGGTCAGGCGCGCGTCCTGCGCCTGGATGCCGGTCTTGCTCACCCACAAAGCTGGATTCATGTTTCGATTCCCCGATGGTTTGCGCCGTCGACCTTGGCCGCGGCGCTGTTATTGGAATGCCGGATCAGGCGCGCACCAGGCGGTTGCCCGCCTCCACCATGTCGCTGGCGGAGTTGAACAAACGCATCTGCATTTCAAAGTTGCGGTTCAGCGTCATGGTGGCCACCATTTCTTCCACCGCCGACACATTGCTGCGCTCCAGGTGCTCACCCTGCACCTTGACGGTGTCGTCTGCTGCCAGCGCGCCGCCCTGGCGGCTGATCACCAGGCCGTTGACGTCCTTGGCGATGTCCTGCGGCTGCGGCTTGACCAGCTTGAGCTTGTCTATCGGCTGCATTTCGCTTTCGCCAGCGGCCAGCACCGAGATCACGCCATCGCTGCCGATGTGCAGCTTGACGTAGTCGGGCGGCACGGTGATCTGACCGCCGTCGCCCAGCACCGGACGGCCGTTGATGCTCAGCTTGCCGTCCACATCCGCCACCATATTGCCGGCGCGGGTGTAGACCTCCTTGCCGTCCGCTCCTTGCACCGCGAGGAAGCCGTCGCCCTGCACCGCCACGTCCAGGTCGCGGCCGGTTTGCACCACCGCGCCGCTGCGCATGTCCACCGCGTTGGCGCCGTTCTGGCTCAGGTGGCGCGCGTCATAGCCGTAGCCCGGCACCGCCTGGCTGGTGCTGACGCCGATGTCGGCGCGGAAGCCGCCGGTTTCGGCGTTGGCGATATTGTTGGCATGAATCTGCTGCGCCTTGAGCATGCGGTCGGCGCCGCTCATCGCGGTGTAGATCAGTGCGTCCATTTATTCGTGCCCCGCCTTAGACCGCCTGCATCAACGCCTGGATGGTCTGGTTTTCGGTGGAAATCACCTTGGTGTTGGCCTGGTAATTGCGCTGCGCGGTCATCAGGTCCACCAGTTCCGAAGTCATGTCCACATTGGACTGTTCCAGGGTGAAGGCCAGCAGATTGCCGGACAGGCCGGCGCCCGGACGCGAATACACCGCGGTGCCGGAACCTGCGGTTTCCACCCAGCTGGTTTGCGAGGTCGCTTGCAGCGCGGATTCGTTGGGGAAGTTGGCGATGGCCAAGGTGCCCACCACCTGCTTCTGGCCATTGCTGTAAGCCGCCACCACATCGCCGTTGTCGTTCAGGCTGGTGCCGGTCATCGAACCGGACGGGTAGCCATTGCTGGCGTTCAGGGTCTGGCTGCTTTCGCCGGCGAACTGAGTGGTGCCGGTGTAGTCCAGGTTCACAGACAGCGCGGAGGCGCCGGCCGGGGTACCCAGATTCAGCGCCACCGGCGCGGTGGGGCTGGTCAGCTTGCCATCGGTGTCGAAATTCAAGGTGGCGGTGGTGGCCAAATCCGCGCCGTCCAGCGTGTAGTGAACGGTGATGGCGCCCGAACCGGTCTTGCAGAAATACTGGGTCAGGTTGTGCTTATTGCCCAGGGAGTCGTAAACCGTGGACACCGCCGAGCTGTTGAAGGTGTTCTGCGCCTTGTCGAACGGCATGGTCTGCACGCTCCAGCCCGCCGACATATTGCCGACGTATTGCAGCTTGTCGCTGGCCTTGGCCGGGATGTTGCCGTTGGGGATCTTGATGTCGCCGAAGGCGCCCAGCGCATTGCCATCGGCCTTGCCGTAGCCTTGCACGCGGCGGTTGTAGCCATCCACCAGGTAGCCGTCTTTGTCGGCGGTGAAGATGCCGACGCGCGAATAGGCCATGCCGCCGTTCAGGTCGCGGCTGACGAAGAAGCCGCGGCCGTCGATGGCGGCGTCCAGCGGACGGCCGGTACGCACGGTATTGCCGTTGCGCGCCATGTTCTGACTGTGGCCGACCACTTCCACCCCCATCGGCTGCGCGCCGGCGTAGGCCGCGGAAAAGCTGGTGCGGCTGGATTTGAAGCCGTAGGTGCCGGTGTTGGCGATGTTGTTACTGATATTGCCCAGTTGGTTGTTGACGGCGTTGATGCCGGACAAAGCAATGTCGAAACTCATGGTCGCTCCAAAGTTTTAGGTATCTTGAATCGGCGCTTCAGGCCTGGGTTTTGCCCAGCAGACGGGTGATGGCGGAGGCGGGGAATTCGCCGAGACCGGCCAGCGTCAGCGTCGGTTCGCCGCCGTTGATGGGCAGGCGCACGCCGGACACGGTGGCCAGCATTTCCAGCCCGGCCTTGGATTTGGACGCGGCGCGCACTTCCAGTTTGTACTCGCCCTCCACCAGGCCATGCTTGCTTGGATCGACGTTGAAATCGAACTCGCCGGCCGGGCGCTTGCCCAGATCGATCACGGTTTCCTTGCCGCCGGCGTCGGTCAGCACCAGCGACACCTGCTGTTCTTCGCCGGACAGGGTCACGCGGCCGGACAAGGGGTCCTTGCCGCTCAGGTGCGCCTGATCGGCCTGTACCAGCACTTGGCGTCCCACTTGCGAGCCCAGCGACACCCCCTGCAGTTCGCGCAGCATCAGCGCATTGCCCTGCAATTGCTTGAGCATGTCGACGGAGCTCTTCATCTGGCTCATCTGCGCCAGCTGGCTGACGAACTGCGAGGCGTCGGTGGGATCCAGCGGGTTCTGGTTCTGGATCTGCGCCAGCAGCAGCTTCATGAACATATCGTCCATGCCGGTGCTCTGGCCGGCGGCCGGCGCCACTGCCGGATTGGAGCCATTGGAGGCGGCGGACTGGCTCTGCTGCCCGTTTTGCGCGGCGTTCACGCTCATGCGTTGTCTCCCAGTTTCAGCAGGTCCTGCTGCATGCCCTTGACTCGGGCCAGCACTTCCACATTGGTCTGGAACGCGCGCGAGGCCGACAGCATGTCGGTCATCTCTTCCACCGCGTTCACATTGGAATAGAAAACATTGCCGTCGGCATCGGCCAGCGGATTGCCTGGCTCGTGCGCCTTGCGCACCGGCTCCTGGTTCTGCACCACGTCCAGCACGCCGACGCTGGCGCCGCGCCAGCCGTCAAAACCGTCTCCGCCGCGATATTGAGTGGCGAACACCGGTTTGCGGGAACGGTAAGCCGTTTGCTCGCTGCCGGCGGCGGTGTCGGCGTTGGCCAGGTTGCTGGCCACGGTGTTGAGACGCACCGTCTGCGCCGTCATGGCGGAGCCGGCGATGCGGGAAATATCGCGGAAGGACATGGTTTACTGACCTGCTATCACTTTGGCCAGCCCTCGAAACTTCATGTTCAGGAAGGCGAGACTGGTCTGGAATTCGGAAACGTTCTGCGCGAACTCGGCCTGCTCCACGCCCAACTCGACGGTATTGCCGTCGCGCGCGGGATGATTGGGCCGCCGGTATTGCAAGTCGCCGGACGGCGAATCCAACGGAAACGCGGCGTCGTCCGCCGAGGCGGCCAAGGCCGTTTTGAAGTCGATGTCCCGCGCCTGATACCCCGGCGTGTTCTCGTTGGCGATATTGGACGCCAGGATGCGGGTGCGCTCCGCTCGCAACTGCAAGGCAGCCGGGTGAACGCTCAATGCTTTATCAAGGTGCAGACCCATTGCCTAGATCCATGCGCTTCTCTACCATGTTTAAACATCGGCTATCTAATTCACATTAAATGGCCGCTCGATTGAAAAGCGATACTAATAACCGCACCCCCTCACGTATACGGGATAATTACCAAGTCATCTGTAATGGGAATTTTCACACCCTATTGGCATCAAACCGCGCCGCTATTGGCCGCGCTGCTCATCCTGCCCGGCGCTCGCACGCTGGCGGCCCCCTATCCTGCCGCCGCCGCGGTGGAACATAACGCACGCACGCTGCTGCTGCAGAAAGCGGAAAAAGCCGGCTTGGAAGCGCCCCGCATCAGCGTCAAGGCCTTGCCGCCACGCGGCTTCAACGCCCCGCCCTGCCCCGAGCCAGTGCGCGTCGTCGCGCTGGACGAGCGCGCGCCCAGCCGCATGCGGCTGCAGGCGCGCTGCGACGCCGCCGGCTGGGACGCCGAATTCATCGTTCGCGCCGAAATCAGCGCCCGCGTGGCGGTGGCGGCGCGCGACATCCCGGCGCGCAGCCTGCTGGACGCCGGCGACATCGAATGGATGGAGCGCCCGGTGCTGGACCCGGCCGACATGGTCGGCGCCAAGACCAAGCTGGAAGGCTTGAGCAACCGCACCGCGCTGCGCCAGGGCCAGCCCTTGCGGCTCAAGGCGCTGGAAGCCAGCCTGCTGGTCAAGCGCGGCGAGGAAGTGCGCATCGTCGCGCGCAACAGCGGCATCGAAGTGGTCGCCGCCGGCGAGGCGTTGGGCAATGGCCGCCAGGGCGAGATCATCCGCGTGCGCAACAGCGCCACCGGCAAGGTGATACGCGCCCGCGCCAGCCAGCCGGGCGAGGTCAGCCCGGTGGACTAAGAACCTGTTCAAGGTCTGCTTCGCGTCGTGAGACGTCACACGGTGAGTACCGTCTTCGAAATGCTCATGTACCAACCGTACATTCCGCTTTCTCAGCCGCAACGCCTTGTCTCGCCTTAGCTCGCGAGACTTTGAACAGGCTCTATGCAAATGAAAAGCCCCCGGACGGGGGCTTTTTCATACGCGGGCAAGGCCATCTGAAACAGGCGGTTTACGATCTCGCCGGAATCGTCAGCCCGCGCTGCACCGCCGGCCGCGCCAGGAAGGCGTCCAGCACCCGCGTCACCTGCGGGAAATCCACAATCGACACCAATGCGCCGGCATCGTAAAAACCGATCAGATTGCGCACCCAGGGGAAGATGGCGATATCGGCGATGCTGTAATCGTCCCCCATCATCCACTGGCGGCCGCTCAAGCGCTGGTCCAGCACCGCCAGCAAGCGGCGCGACTCGTTCACATAACGGTCGCGCGGCCGTTTGTCCTCGTAATCCTTGCCGGCGAATTTATGGAAAAAACCGAGCTGGCCGAACATCGGGCCGATGCCGCCCATCTGGAACATCAGCCACTGAATGGTTTCATAACGCGCGGCGGGGTCGCGCGGCAGCAATTGGCCGCTCTTTTCCGCCAGATACAGCAAAATGGCGCCGGACTCGAACAAGGCCAGCGGCTTGCCGCCCGGGCCGCGCGGATCGAGGATGGCGGGAATCTTGTTATTGGGGTTCAGCGACAGAAACTCCGGCGACAACTGATCATTGCTGTCGAAGCTGACCAGGTGCGCCTCATAAGGCAGGCCGGTCTCTTCCAGCATGATGGACGCCTTGACCCCGTTGGGCGTGGCCAGCGAATACAGCTGGATACGTTCCGGATATTTCGCAGGCCATTTGCGAGTGATGGGAAAGGCGGATAAATCGCTCATGCGCGCTCCATTGAGTTGGACGGGTGGGTTGCGCGCCCATGATAAGCCCGGCTTTTGCATTTGTCTTAAATCAGCAGCCAATCAATGGCGAGATGTTATTGACGCAATAGCTGGATACACTCTTAATCCGTGCCTATGGCCAATGCCGCCCAGTAATAAGAAATTCATTCAAAAATAAATTTCCCTTTTAAATCATGTGGAATGTATTAGTTTGAAATGAGCTTGGCGTGCTCCACTGGCACTCCTGTATCGCAATTAGAATGGAGGCAGCCATGCCCTTTTTCACCGGAAAACTGAAGGAGCAGCTCAACGAGCTGACCGGCCAACTGGACGGCCTGCGCGGCATGCTGTCCGCCATCGACCGCTCGATGGCGATGATACAATTCACCCCCGACGGGGTGGTCACCAATGTCAACGACAACTTCCTGCGCACCATGGGTTACCAGCGCGATGAAGTGATAGGCAAGCCGCATCGGATCTTCTGCGACAAGAGCTATGTCAGCAGCCCGGCTTATGCAGAATTCTGGCAGCAGCTGCGACGCGGCGAGCCGGTCAACGGCCGCTTCAACCGTTACGCCAAGAACGGCGAGGAGATCTGGCTGGAGGCCAGCTACACCCCGGTGCTGTCCAGCAACGGCCAGGTGTGCGGCGTGGTCAAGGTGGCGTCCGATATTACCGAGCAAGTACACCAGGAGCAGAACGACCAGGCGATCCGCCTGGCGATCAGCCGTTCGATGGCGCAGATCGAATTCGATCTGGACGGCAATATCCAGGATGCCAACGAGAATTTCCTCAATACCTTTGGCTATACGCTGGCCGAAATCCGCGGCAAGCCCCATCGCATGCTGTGCGACGCCGACTACGCCGCCAGCCAGGACTACGCCGAGTTCTGGCGCCAGCTGCGCCAGGGCAAGTTCTTCCAGGGCCAGTTCAAGCGCCTGAGCAAGAACGGCCAGACCATCTGGCTGGAAGCCACCTACAACCCGGTGTACGACCTCAACGGCAAGCCGGTGCGGGTGGTCAAGTTCGCCCAGGACATCAGCCGCCGGGTGCAGCAACTGCAGGCCCAGGCCGAGAACGCCCAATCCGCGGTGGAAGTGTCGGTCAATACCGAGCAGCTATCGGTCAAGGGCAGCGCGGTGCTGGAACAGGCGGCCAGCGAAATCACCAAGGTGGCATCCAGCGTGGAAAGCTCCTCCGTCATCATCACCAAGCTGGGCGACAGCTCCGGCCAGATCGGCACCATCATCAGCACCATCAGCGAGATCGCCGACCAGACCAATCTCTTGGCCTTGAACGCGGCGATCGAGGCGGCGCGCGCCGGCGAGATGGGCCGCGGCTTCGCGGTGGTGGCCGACGAAGTGCGCAAGCTGGCCGAGCGCACCAGCCAATCCACCGGCGAGATTTCCGGCATCGTGCGCAGCATCCAGGAAGATTCCAAGTCCGCCATCACCTCGATGCAGCAAGTGCGCGGCCTGGCCGACACCAGCCTGCAGCTGTCCGAGCAGGCGCGCGACTCCATCGCCGAGATCCGCGCCGGCGCCAAGGAAGTGGTGCAAGTGGTGCGCGACGTGTCGGAGTTGCTGCAGCAGCGCGCCTGAGCCGGGAAGGCAGGCTCGGAAAGCCTTGATCCAAATCATGTCCGCGCCGGCTTCGGCGCGGCGATACTGAGGTGCCCACAAGTCTTATCGAGTCCGCGATGAAACACCCCCACCCCGCGGCGATGCTGGCGCAAGCGCCGCATCGCGCCGCCTTTCTGCCCGGCATGCTGTTCGCCATCCTGCTGCTGGCCGCCTGGAGCGCCGAGCTGGCCAGCCGCCTGCTCGGCGTCCACGCCGCCTTGACCGTGCCCGCCTCGCTGGCCCATGGCTTCCTGATGCTGTTCGGCTTCTTCCCGCTGTTCATGACCGGCTTTCTGTTTACCGCCGGCCCGCGCTGGCTGGGCGTGGAGCCGCCAGGCCGCGTCATCTTCATCGGCGTGCCGGCGCTGCTGGTCGCCGGGCTGCTGCTATGGCTGGCCGGACTGTGGCTGGGCATGGCCTGGACCCTGGCCGGCCACGCGCTGTACACGCTGGGCTTCAGCGGCCTCATGCTGACTTTCGCCTGCCTGCTGCTGGCGAGCCCGCAGCCGGACCGCCGCCATGCCTGCGCGGTGCTGGCGGCGCTGTGCTGCGGCGTGCTGGCGCTCTTGGCCGGCGGCTACTGGCTATTGTTCCAGGACGGCCGCGGCTGGCTGTGGATGCGCAATCTGGCGCTCTGGGGCTTCCTGCTGCCGGTATTCCTGACCGTCTGCCACCGCATGCTGCCTTTCTTCTCCGCCAACGCGCTGCCGCTGTACCAGCCGTGGCGGCCGGGCTGGCTGCTGGCGGCGATGCTGGCCGGCTCGCTAGGCCACGGCCTGCTGGACGGCTTCGGCCTGCCCGCTTGGCCGCTGGACGCGGCGATGGCCGCGCTGCTGGCCTACGTCAGCTGGCGCTGGCGGCTGGTGGCCGCGCTGCGGGTGCGGCTGCTGGGCATGCTGCACCTGGCCTTCGCCTGGCTACCGATAGGCTTCGGGCTGTATGCGCTCAATGGCTGGCTGGCGTCGCCGCGGCTGGCGCTGGCGGCGCTGCACGCGGTCACCGTAGGCTTCTTTCTAACAATGATGATTGCCTTCGTGTCGCGGGTGACGCTGGGCCATTCCGGCCAGCCATTGCAGGTCGGAACCGGCTTGTGGCGGCTCTACCTGGCCGCGCACTGGCTGGCGCTGACCCGGGTGGCCACCGAGATGCTGCCCGGCGTCTGGTCCGGCTGGCTGTACGGCGCGGCGGCCCTGGGCTGGCTGCTGACGCTGGCGGCCTGGGGCCGCGCCTTCCTGCCCAGCTACTGGCGGCCACGCTCCGACGGCAAGCCGGGCTGAGAAGCAGCCAAACCCTTGGCTCAACCCTGGCCGCGCCGCCGCAGATAATCCGGCACCCGTTCCGCCGGCATCGGCCAGCCCAGCAAATAGCCCTGCACGTAATCGACCCCCAGCCGCGCCATCAGCTGCAGGTCGGCCTCCTCGCTGACGCCTTCGGCCACCACCTGGATATTGCGGTCCTTGGCCAGCAGGATGGTGGACTCCAGGATATCCCTGGCCACCTCGTCCTCGGCCGCGCCGGCCACCAGCGATCGGTCTATCTTGATCGCGGTCACCGGCAGCTCGCGCAAGTACTGCAAGCCGTTGTAGCCGGAACCGACATCGTCCAGCGACACGCGAAAGCCGGCCATGCGCAGCCGGATCGCGTTTTCCAGCGCTTGGTAGATATTTTTCAAGCGCTGGGTCTCGGTCAGCTCCAGCGTCAGCAAGGCCGGCGCCATCCCCATTTCTTCCACCGCCGCCGCCAGGCTGGCCGGCAATTCGGGGTTGCAGAACTGACCGGCGGTAAGATTGATCGACACCTTGAGGCCCGACAACGTCAATTGCCTGCTCCAGCGCCGGTAATCCGCCACCACCGCGCGGAAGATGGCGAAGAACAAGGACTCGTCCAGGCCGTAATGCTCCAGGCCAGGCAGGAACTCCGACGGCTCCAGCACGCCGCGCGTCGGATGGTTCCACCGCGCCAGCGCCTCCACGCCCACCACCCGCAGCAAACCGGGATCGGCCTGTGGCTGATACCAGGGCACAATCTCTCCACGCTGCAAGGCCAGCTCCAGCTCGCTACGCTCAAAGCCGGGCAACTGCGAATTCCACGCCGGCCGCCGCGCGACCGCCTGCCACAGCTTGCACAGCTGCTCCATCGACAAGGGCTTGTTCAAGCTGCCTATCACCGGCAGGTTGTAAAACGAGGCCACCCGGTAGGCGCCCATCAGCATGTCCTTGGACAAGGTGCTGTTGAACACGATATGGGGAACATGCGGCAGCAAGGCCAGGTGGCGCAGCAGCAACACGCCGTCCATGCCCGGCATATTGAGATCGCTGATCATCAGGTCGTAACGGCGCTGGACTAGCAAATCCAAGGCCGCGCGGCCATCCTGCGCCTCGTCTATGCTCTCGATGCCGATCTCGCGCAGCGCCTGCTTCAGAGCGAAACGCTGCAGATCGTGATCGTCCACCACCAATACCCGCATGGGCCCCACGCCCAGTTTGACACTTGCTGGTTCCATAGCTTTTCTTGCATCCAAGTCGGATGCGCCATTTTCCTCACGCGGACATCGCAAAAGAAATAGGAAGATGCTTATTTTGCCCGGCCTTTTCCGGGCTTTAACTCACTGAAAACATCAACTTCGCATCAAACTTGACTGCTTGACGGCACAGTTTTGTTCTATATCTGCATTGGAGGCGGTAAACGCAAAATTTCAGTGCAATCAATGAAATAGCGTGGACATTAATCAATCTCATTTAGATTGACCCGGATGGGATTTCAGCCTTCCGCTCCCGGCCCGCCACAGGCGCGTGCCGGATCGCCGTTGCGCGGCGCTGACCAAGACTGGAGCCGGACCCATGAAAAAGAATCTTCCCGTGGACAGCACCGAGGTGTTCTTGCTGCCCCATCGCCCCATCGTCACCAAGACCGACCTGAAAGGCCAGATCACCTACGCCAACCGCGCCTTCATCGACATCAGCGGCTTTAGCGAGGACGAACTGGTCGGGCATTCGCACAATGTCGTGCGCCACCCGGACATGCCGGCCGAAGCCTTCGCCGACCTCTGGGCCACCATCAAGACCGGCCGCCCATGGAAAGGCCTGGTCAAGAACCGCACCAAGCAAGGGCATTTCTACTGGGTGGAAGCCTATGTGACGCCGATCTGCGAAAACAGCCGCCCGGTGGGCTATATGTCGGTGCGCAGCGCGCCCACCAAGGAGCAGACCGCCGAGGCCGATCAGCTCTACGCCCGCATCCGCGAACGGCGACAGGCATTTCCGGAAACCCGCCACGTCAGCCCGCCAACGTTGGCCTCGAGCCTGCTGCTCGCGCAACTGCCGGCAGCCGCCCTGGCGCTGGCAGCGGCGGCGGCGGACGGCCCCGCGCGGCTGACCCTGCTGGCGCT
>NZ_JAJOHW010000136.1 GCF_021129195.1 Chromobacterium aquaticum
GCGCGGCACCAAGCGTGAAGATGTTGAGCGTGGCCAGGTACTGTCCAAGCCGGGCAGCATCACCCCGCACACCAAGTTCGGCGCTTCGGTATACGTGCTGAGCAAAGACGAAGGTGGTCGTCACACCCCGTTCTTCGCGAACTACCGTCCTCAGTTCTACTTCCGTACCACTGACGTAACGGGTGCCGTTACTCTGTCGGAAGGCGTGGAAATGGTAATGCCGGGCGACAACGTTGAAATCACCGTTGAGCTGATCGCACCGATCGCCATGGAAGAAGGTCTGCGTTTCGCCATCCGCGAAGGCGGTCGTACCGTCGGCGCCGGCGTTGTTGCCAAGATCATCGCTTAAGGATCGGAGAATCTAATGTCTAGCCAGAAAATCCGCATCCGCCTGAAAGCTTTCGATTACAACCTGATCGATCGCTCCGCTCAGGAAATCGTTGAAACCGCCAAGCGCACCGGCGCCGTTGTTAAAGGCCCGGTTCCGCTGCCGACCAAAATCGAGCGTTTCAACGTTCTGCGTTCCCCGCACGTGAACAAGACTTCCCGCGACCAGCTGGAAATCCGCACTCACCTGCGTCTGATGGACATCGTGGATCCGACCGACAAGACTGTTGATGCTCTGATGAAGCTCGACCTGCCGGCCGGTGTGGATGTGGAAATCAAGCTGCAGTAATCGCTTAAGTTCAAGGGTTTGCGAGCTAAGTGCTTGCGATTCTTGAATTTTCTGTGATACATTAGCGGACTCGCCATTTTGGCGAGTCCGTTTTTGTTTTTTCTGTCGTGTTTTTTATGCCGGTCAATCGTAATCGGCGCCTGAAAAAGGAAATAAACATGAGTTTAGGTCTTGTCGGTCGCAAAGTCGGCATGACCCGCATTTTTGCCGAAGATGGCGCAACCATCCCGGTAACTGTGCTGGACATGTCCGCTAACCGCGTCACGCAAATCAAAACTGCTGAAACCGACGGCTACAATGCCGTGCAGGTTACCTATGGCTCCAAAAAGGCCAGCCGTGTTGTTAAGGCTGCCGCGGGCCACTTCGCCAAGGCTGGCGTTGAAGCAGGTCTGGGTCTGGTCGAGTTTCCGCTGACCGCCTCCGATCTGTCCAACTTCAAGCCGGGCGATGCCATCGCTGTTGAGATCTTCACCGTTGGTCAACTGGTTGATGTAACCGGTACCTCCAAAGGTAAAGGCTTCTCCGGCGTGATCAAGCGTCACAACTTCTCTTCCAACCGTGCTTCCCATGGTAACTCGCGTTCGCATAACACGCCGGGTTCCATCGGTCAGGCGCAAGATCCGGGCCGCGTTTTCCCGGGTAAGCGCATGGCGGGCCAATACGGTAACGTCAAGAGCACCGTGCAGTGCCTGGAAATCGTTCGTGTCGATGCCGAGCGTCAACTGATTCTGGTTAAAGGTGCTGTTCCTGGCGCCAAGAACGGTGACGTTGTCGTTCGTCCTAGCGTGAAGGCAGGTGCGTGATGGAATTGAATGTAATCAATACCCAAGGCAAGGCTGTTGGCAGCCTGCAAGTGTCCGACTCTTTGTTCGGCCGCGAGTACAACGAAGCCCTGGTGCACCAGGTTGTTACCGCATTCCTGGCGAATGCTCGTAGCGCCAACCGCGCCCAGCTGACCCGTGCTGAAGTGAAGCACTCGACCAAGAAGCCTTTCCGTCAGAAAGGTACTGGTAACGCTCGTGCCGGTATGACTTCCACCCCGAACCGTCGTGGTGGTGGCCGTGCCTTCCCGAACAAGCCGGACGAGAACTTCACCCAGAAAGTTAACCGCAAGATGTTCCGTGCAGGCATGGCCGCGATTCTGTCGCAGCTGGTTCGCGACGAACGCCTGATCGTGGTTGACGAACTGAACGTTGAAAGCCCGAAGACCAAAGAATTCGTTGGCGCCGTTCAGCCCATGGGCCTGGAGCAGGCTTTGTTCATCACTAGCGAGCTGAGCGAAAACCTCTATCTCTCTTCGCGTAACCTGACGAACGTGCTGGTTATCGAAGCGGTTCAAGCTGACCCGTACAGCCTGTTGCGCTTCAAGAAGACCGTGATCACTCGCGACGCTGTGAAGCAACTTGAGGAGCAGTGGGCATGAACCAAGAACGTCTGTTGCAAGTAATTCTTGCTCCCATCGTTTCCGAAAAGAGCACCATGATTGCTGAGAAGAACCAGCAAATGGCGTTCCGCGTTGCTAAAGATGCGACCAAGCCGGAAATCAAGGCTGCTGTTGAAATGCTGTTCAATGTAAAAGTTGAAGGTGTTTCCACTGTCAATGTCAAGGGCAAGGTTAAGCGCTTTGGCCGTTCCATCGGTCGTCGCAGTGACTGGAAAAAGGCCTACGTTAGCCTGGTGGAAGGTCAAGAAATTGATCTGACCGCTACCCCGGCCGCAGCGGAGTAAGGAGATAGAGCATGCCTATCGTTAAGGTAAAACCGACTTCCGCGGGCCGCCGTGCCGTTGTCAAGGTAGTAAACCCTGACCTGCACAAAGGTGCTCCGCACGCCGCCCTGTTGGAAAAGAAATCTTCCACCGGTGGCCGTAATCACAATGGTCACATCACCACGCGTCATCGTGGCGGTGGCCATAAGAAGCACTACCGCATCATCGACTTCCGTCGCAACAAGGATGGCATCCCGGCTAAAGTGGAACGCATCGAATACGATCCGAACCGCACTGCCCACATCGCCCTCCTGTGCTACGCCGATGGCGAGCGTCGCTACATCATCGCCCCGCGCGGTGTGAAGGCCGGCGCTGAGCTGTTGTCCGGCGCGGAAGCTCCGATCAAGGCCGGTAACGCTCTGCCGATCCGCAACATCCCGGTGGGTACCACTATCCACTGCGTGGAAATGCAGCCTGGCAAGGGCGCCCAGATGGTTCGTTCCGCTGGTGCATCCGCAATGCTGCTGGCTCGCGAAGGCGCTTACGCTCAACTGCGTCTGCGCTCGGGCGAAATCCGCCTGGTGCATGTTGATTGCCGTGCAACTATTGGTGAAGTGGGTAACGAAGAGCACTCCCTGCGCAAGCTGGGTAAAGCTGGTGCTACCCGCTGGCGTGGTATCCGTCCGACCGTACGTGGCGTTGCCATGAACCCGGTTGACCACCCGCATGGTGGTGGTGAAGGCCGCACTGGTGAAGGCCGTGTGCCGGTTAGCCCGTGGGGTACTCCGACTAAGGGCTTCCGTACCCGTCGCAACAAGCGTACCGACAATATGATCGTACGCCGTCGCTATTCCAAAAAAGGGTAATTGACAATGGCACGTTCGCAGAAAAAAGGCCCGTTCGTTGATCTGCATCTGCTGAAAAAAGTAGATGCGGTGCGGGCAACCAGCGACAAGCGTCCGATCAAGACTTGGTCGCGTCGTTCGACCATCCTGCCGGATTTCATTGGTCTGACCATCGCTGTGCACAACGGTCGCACCCATGTGCCTGTTTATGTTTCCGAAAACATGGTCGGCCATAAACTGGGCGAATTCTCGCTGACTCGTACCTTCAAAGGCCACGCGGCCGATAAGAAGGCGAAGAAGAGATAAGGTGAAGCGATGAGAGTATCTGCAAATCTGAAAAGCGTTCGCCTGTCGGCACAAAAATGCCGCCTGGTGGCCGATCTGATCCGCGGCAAGTCCGTTGATCAGGCTCTGAATATCTTGGCCTTCTCCCCGAAGAAGGGCGCGGTAATCATCAAGAAAGTGCTGGAATCTGCCATCGCTAACGCCGAGCACAACGAAGGCGCCGACATTGACACCCTGCGTGTTACCGGCATCTTTGTTGACAAAGGCGCTAGTCTGAAGCGTTTCACTGCCCGTGCTAAGGGTCGTGGCAATCGCATCGAAAAGCAGACCTGCCACATCTCGTTGACCGTTGGCAATTAAGGGGTAAGAAATGGGTCAGAAGATTCATCCGACGGGATTCCGTCTTGCCGTTAACAAAAACTGGTCTTCCAAGTGGTTCGCGAATTCGCAGAACTTCCCGGAAATGCTGAAGCAGGATATCGAAGTTCGCGAATTCCTGAAAAAGCGTCTGGGTCACGCTTCGGTTGGCCGTGTGACCATCGAGCGCCCGGCTAAGTCCGCCCGCATCACCATCCACAGCGCCCGTCCGGGTGTTGTGATCGGTAAAAAAGGCGAAGACATCGAGCTGCTCAAGCAAGAACTGCAAAAGCGCCTGGGCGTTCCTGTGCATGTGAACATCGAAGAAGTTCGCAAGCCGGAACTGGACGCTCAAATCATCGCCGACGGCATCGCTTCCCAACTGGAGAAGCGCGTGATGTTCCGTCGCGCCATGAAACGCGCTATGCAAAACGCAATGCGCATGGGCGCTCAAGGCATCAAGATCATGAGCTCCGGCCGTCTGAACGGTATCGACATCGCTCGTAGCGAATGGTACCGCGAAGGCCGCGTGCCGCTGCATACCCTGCGCGCAGACGTAGACTACGCAACCTCCGAAGCCAAGACCACCTACGGGATCATCGGCATCAAGGTATGGGTATACAAGGGCGAGCTCAAGCCGGGTCAAGTTCAGCCGGCTCCGGTAGCGACCGAGAAGAAATCGAGAAAGGGTGCTCGAAATGCTGCAGCCAACTAGACTCAAGTACCGTAAACAGCATAAAGGCCGCAACACGGGTATCGCTACTCGTGGCAACAAAGTGAGCTTTGGTGATTTCGGTCTGAAGGCGGTTGGTCGTGGTCGTCTGACCGCGCGCCAGATCGAAGCTGCGCGTCGCGCGATGACCCGTCACATCAAACGTGGCGGCCGCATCTGGATCCGCATCTTCCCGGACAAGCCGATCACCTCCAAGCCTGCTGAAGTTCGTATGGGCGGGGGTAAAGGCTCTCCGGAGTACTACGTGGCCGAAATCCAGCCTGGCAAGATGCTGTATGAAATGGATGGTGTTTCCGAGGAACTCGCTCGCGAAGCTTTCCGTCTGGCCGCAGCCAAGTTGCCGATCGCCACTGTGTTTGTAACTAGACAGGTAGGTCAGTAATGAAAGCGTCCGAACTGAAAGCCAAAACTGTTGACGAGCTGAAGGCGGAACTGCTTAGCCTCTTGAAGGCCCAGTTTGCTCTGCGTATGCAGCACGCCACTCAGCAACTCGCCAAGACCTCTGAACTGAAGAAAGTACGTCGCGACATCGCTCGCGTGCGCACCGTTCTGAAAGAAAAGGCAGTTTAAGATGAGCGAAACCAAAGTGGTACGTACGCTGACCGGTACCGTAGTCAGCGACAAGATGGATAAGACCGTGACCGTGCTGGTCGAGCGCAAAGTAAAGCACCCGATCTACGGCAAAATTATCCGTCGTTCCAAGAAGTTCCACGCGCACGACGAGAACAACGAGTTCAAGGCCGGCGATATCGTTGTTATCAGCGAGTCCCGTCCGCTCTCGAAGACCAAGACGTGGGTGGTAACTGCCCTGGTAGAGAAGTCCCGCCAGGTGTAAAGACTTGCGGGGGGCGAAAGTCCCCTGTATAATGGCCATCTTCCTACTCCTATCGGGTAGGAGTTCCGCCCTTACGGGGTCCAAAACTGGCCGTTGGATACGCCACAGTTTCTGTGGCGTTTCGTCTGTTTGGTCTTGCTCTTATGCGAGAAACCGGCAGGTGAGAGTGACGGATAAAGTTGGATTAGAAAGGTAATCATCAAATGATCCAAATGCAGACCATGCTTGAGGTCGCTGACAATACAGGTGCGCGTCACGTTATGTGCATCAAGGTATTGGGCGGTTCCAAGCGTCGCTATGCAAGCGTAGGCGACATCATCAAGGTGACCATCAAGGATGCTGCTCCGCGCGGTCGCGTCAAAAAAGGCGACGTGTACAACGCGGTTGTGGTGCGCACTGCCAAAGGCGTGCGTCGTCCGGATGGCTCGTTGATCAAGTTCGACGGCAATGCCGCCGTCCTGCTCAACAACAAGCTTGAGCCTATCGGCACTCGTATCTTCGGGCCTGTTACGCGTGAACTGCGTACCGAGCGCTTCATGAAGATCGTTTCGCTGGCTCCTGAAGTACTGTAAGGAGATCGCATGCGTAAAATTCGCAAGGGTGATGAAGTCGTAGTAATCACCGGCAAAGACAAGGGTAAGCGCGGCACCGTACTGCGCGTTCTGGACGAGAAACTGGTTGTTGAAGGCGTGAATGTCGCCAAGAAACACCAGAAACCGAATCCGGTGCGTGGTGTTGCCGGCGGCATCGTTGAAAAGACCATGCCTGTTGACGCATCGAACGTCGCCATTTTCAATCCGGCAAGCCAAAAGGCTGACCGCGTAGGCTTCAAGGTTCTTGAAGACGGCCGCAAGGTACGCGTGTTCAAGTCCAGCGGCGAAGTCATTGGCGCGTAAGGAACAAAACATGGCACGTCTCTACGATTTCTACAAAGACACCGTAGTGCCTGAACTGATGAAACAGTTCGGCTACAAGTCGATCATGCAAGTCCCGCGCATTGAGAAGATCACTGTGAACATGGGTGTGGGCGAAGCCGTTGCCGATAAAAAGGTAATGGATTTTGCCGTGGGCGACCTGGAAAAGATCGCCGGCCAGAAGCCGGTTGTCACCACCGCTCGCAAATCCATCGCAGGCTTCAAGATTCGTGATCACTATCCGGTAGGTTGCAAGGTAACTCTGCGTCGCGAACGCATGTACGAGTTCCTGGACCGCCTGGTGACGATCGCGCTGCCGCGCGTTCGCGACTTCCGTGGTGTTTCCGCCAAGTCTTTCGACGGCCGCGGCAACTACAACATGGGCGTTAAAGAACAGATCATCTTCCCGGAAATCGAGTACGACAAGATCGATGCTCTGCGTGGTATGAACATTACTGTTACCACCACCGCGAAGACTGACGAAGAGGCCCGCGCTCTGCTGGCCGCGTTCAAGTTCCCGTTCAAGGGTTAAGCACATGGCAAAACTTGCACTGATTCAGCGCGAAGAGAAGCGTGTCAAGCTGGCTGCAAAATTTGCTGCCAAGCGCGAAGCCCTTATCGCGACTATCAACAATCAAAGCCTCTCGGAAGAAGAGCGCTTTGCAGCCCGCCTGCAACTGCAGCAGCTGCCGCGCAATGCTTCCCCGGTTCGCCAGCGTCGTCGCTGCGCCATCACCGGTCGTCCGCGTGGCGTATTCCGCAAATTCGGTCTGGGTCGTAACAAGCTCCGTGAAATCGCTCTGAAGGGCGAAATTCCGGGGGTTGTGAAGGCCAGCTGGTAATAGGAGACACATAAATGAGCATGCACGATCCTATTTCCGATATGTTGACCCGCATCCGCAACGGCCAAATGGCTTCCAAGGTGGCAGTTTCCATGCCGTCTTCCAAGCTGAAAATTGCGCTGGCGCAGGTGCTGAAAGACGAAGGCTACATCGAAGACTTCGCCGTTGCCGGCGAAGAGAAGAAGCCTGTTCTCGATATCCAGCTCAAGTACTATGCTGGCCGTCCGGTGATTGAGCGCATTGACCGCGTTTCCCGCCCTGGCCTGCGTGTGTACAAGGGCTCCACCGAAATCCCGAAAGTCATGAATGGCTTGGGCGTGGCTATCCTGTCCACCTCCAAAGGCGTTATGACTGATCGTAAAGCACGCGCAGCCGGTATCGGCGGCGAGTTGCTGTGCGTCGTGGCTTAAGGGGGTCAAATGTCTCGCGTAGCTAAGAATCCCGTAGCCATTCCGGCTGGCGTCGAAGTGAAATTCGGCGCTGCAGAAGTGACTGTCAAGGGCGCCCTGGGCACCCTGAGCACCGCTCTGTGCGAAGAGGTAGATGTCAAGCTGGACAACGGCCAACTGACATTCGCCGCCAAGAACGACAGCAAGTTCGCACGTGCCATGTCCGGCACCCTGCGCGCGCTGCTGAACAATATGGTGACCGGCGTGTCCAAAGGCTTCGAGAAGAAGCTGCAGCTGGTAGGCGTGGGCTATCGTGCCCAGGCTCAAGGCGACACCCTGAACCTGTCTCTGGGTTTCTCTCACCCGGTGGCTCACCAAATGCCGGAAGGTATTAAGGCCGAGACCCCGACTCAGACCGAGATCCTGATCAAAGGCGCCGACAAGCAGCGCGTTGGCCAGGTCGCAGCCGAAATCCGCGCTTACCGCGCTCCCGAGCCGTATAAAGGCAAGGGCGTTCGTTACGCCGATGAGGTTGTGGTTCTGAAAGAAACCAAGAAGAAGTAAAGAGGCACTGATATGGACAAGAAACAAGCTCGACTCCGCCGCGCACGTAAAACCCGTGCCCGGATCGCGGAGCTCAAGATGGTGCGTCTCACTGTGTATCGCACCAATAGCCACATTTATGCCCAGATCGTTGATGAGACCGGCAGCAAAGTACTGGCCAGCGCTTCTTCGCTGGAAGCCGATGTACGCGCTGATCTCAAAAATGGCGGCAACGTGGCAACTGCAGCCGTGATCGGCAAGCGCATTGCTGAAAAAGCAAAAGCTGCTGGCATCGAGAAAGTTGCTTTCGACCGCTCTGGTTTCAAATACCACGGTCGCATGAAAGCGCTGGCTGACGCCGCTCGCGAACACGGTCTCGTATTCTAATTCGGAGTGAAGAATGGCTAAGCACGAAACGGAAGATCGTGGCGACGGTCTGGTCGAGAAAATGATCAGCGTCAACCGCGTCACCAAAGTGGTTAAAGGCGGCCGTATTATGGCTTTCTCCGCCTTGACCGTGGTTGGTGATGGCGATGGCGGAATCGGCATGGGTAAGGGCCGTTCCAAGGAAGTTCCGGTTGCCGTTCAAAAGGCAATGGAACAGGCTCGCCACAATATGGTTAAGGTTCCGTTGAAAAACGGCACTTTCCACCACACTGTGGTTGGCAAGCACGGTGCTACCACCGTATTCATCCAGCCCGCTAAAGAAGGTACCGGTGTGAAAGCCGGCGGCCCGATGCGCGCTATCTTTGATGCTATGGGTGTTCATAACGTCTCGGCCAAGATTCATGGTTCCACCAACCCGTACAACGTGGTGCGTGCAACCCTGGATGGTCTGAGCAACATCAACACCCCGGCGCAAATCGCCTCCAAGCGTGGCCTGAGCGTCGAGGACATCCTGGGGGTGAGCCATGAGTAACGCCAAGACTGTAAAGGTCACTCTGGTAAAGAGCCTGATCGGTCGCCTGGAGTCTCACAAGGCTTGCGCCCGTGGTCTGGGTCTGAAGAAAATTCGCCAGACTGTTGAAGTGCTCGATACCCCTGAAAACCGTGGCATGATCAACAAGATCAGCTACTTGTTGAAATTCGAGGGCTAAGAGATGCTGCTGAACACTGTACAGCCGGGTGCCGGCGCCAAGCATGCCAAGCGCCGTGTAGGCCGTGGCATCGGCAGCGGCCTGGGCAAGACTTGTGGCCGCGGTCACAAAGGTCAGAAGAGCCGTGCAGGTGGTTTCCACAAGGTTGGTTTCGAAGGCGGTCAAATGCCGCTGCAACGTCGTCTGCCGAAGCGCGGCTTCAAGTCGCTGAACGCAGGCAAGGTTGCCGAGATTCGCCTGTCCGAACTGAACCTGCTGCCGGTTGATGAAATCGACCTGCTCTCTCTCAAGCAAGCTGGTCTGGCTTCCATCCAGGCGACTTCCGCCAAGGTGGTTCTGTCCGGCAAGATTGAGCGCGCAGTAAAACTGCGCGGCGTTGGCGTAACTGCCGGCGCGCGCGCCGCCATCGAAGCTGCCGGCGGCAGCGTAGAATAAGGCAATAATCTGTGGCGAATACTTCTCTAGTGGCAAATGCCAATAAGTTTGGTGATCTCAAGCGTCGAATCTGGTTCCTGATTGGTGCCCTGATCGTTTATCGCATCGGTGCTCACATTCCGGTTCCGGGTATCAACCCTGCCGAGCTAGCGAAGTTGTTCCACTCATCGCAGACGGGCCTGCTCGACATGTTCAACATGTTCTCGGGCGGCGCCCTCTCGAGATTCACGGTGTTTGCCATTGGCATCATGCCGTATATCTCGGCCTCCATCATTCTTCAGCTTGCCTCCGAGGTTCTTCCGAGCCTCAAGCAGCTGAAGAAGGAGGGCGATGCGGGACGTCGTAAGATAACCCAGTACACACGTTACGCCACCGTTCTGCTCGCGACTTTCCAAAGTTTCGGCATTGCGGTGATGCTGTACAAGCAGCCTAACCTGGTGGTGACTCCGCAGTGGGAGTTCTACCTGACGACAGTCGTATCGCTGGTAACCGGCACCATGTTCCTCATGTGGCTGGGCGAGCAGATCACCGAGCGCGGGATCGGCAATGGTATTTCGCTGATCATCTGCGCGGGTATCGCCGCTGGCGTTCCGGCTGCGATAGGCAAGACCTTGACTCTGACCAGTCAGGGTTCTTTGCCCATCCTGTTTGCCGTCGTGCTGTTTGTCGGAGTGATCCTGGTGACCTATGTGGTGGTCTACGCTGAGCGTGGCCAACGCAAGGTCCTGGTGAACTACGCCAAGCGCCAGGTCGGTAATCGCGTCATGCAGGGCCAGAGCACGCATCTGCCGCTCAAGCTCAACATGGCGGGGGTGATTCCGCCGATTTTCGCGTCCAGCATCATCCTGTTCCCGGCCACCGTTCTCGGCTGGTTTGGTCAGGGCGAGCACATGGGCTGGTTGAAGGGCATCGCAGACAAACTGCATCCCGGTCAGCCTATCTATGTGCTGCTGTATGCGGCGGCCATCGTCTTCTTCTGCTATTTCTACACGGCGTTGGTTTTCAACCCGAAGGAAACGGCGGACAACTTGAAGAAGAGCGGTGCCTTCATCCCGGGTATTCGTCCAGGTGAGCAGACTTCCCGTTATATCGAGAAGATCATTCTGCGGCTGACGCTGATTGGTGCGATCTATATCACACTGGTCTGCTTGCTGCCGGAGTTCCTGATCCTGAAGTGGAACGTTCCGTTCTACTTTGGTGGCACATCGCTGCTGATCATCGTGGTGGTGACCATGGACTTCATGGCGCAGGTACAGTCTTACGTGTTGTCGCATCAGTACGAGAGCTTGCTGAAGAAGGCCAACTTCAAAGGCAATGCGCTCACGCGCTGACAACTTGAGCTCGCGCTGGGTTATTGGCTAAGGAAGACACCATCCAGATGCATTGCAAGATTCCGGAGTCCGCTTCGGAGTTTTGCTTGTGAATGGACACGTGGTAACCGGGTAGTTCAGGCGGGATGCGCTTGCGAAGGCAGGCGCGCCCGGTCTGGATAGCGGTCAGGAGCTAAGGGGCTGAGCCCCGGAAGTCCGGCCGGTGCCCGATAGTGTTCCGTGCGAAATAACGCACTTGCTCTTTTAGAGGATTGAAAGGAACTGACATGCGAGTACAGCCTTCGGTAAAGAAGATTTGCCGCAACTGCAAAATCATTCGTCGCAATCGCGTAGTTCGCGTGATCTGCACGGATCCGCGTCACAAGCAAAAACAAGGCTAACATTTGTTAGACCTGGATTTGCGTGATACAATCGCAAACTTTTCAAGGTCTTAAGGCTTAAGGAAAGAGTATGGCCCGTATTGCAGGGGTAAACATCCCCAATCATGCGCATGCCGTTATCGGCCTGCAGGCAATTTTCGGCATCGGTCAGACTCGCGCCCAGCAGATTTGTGCTGCTGCCAGCGTGAACCCTTCCACGAAAGTGAAGGATCTGACTGACGCTGAAATGGAAACTCTGCGTGATGAAGTGGCTAAGTTCACCGTTGAAGGTGATCTGCGCCGTGAAGTCACCATGAGCATCAAGCGTCTGATGGACATGGGCTGCTATCGCGGCTTCCGCCATCGTCGTGGCCTGCCGTGCCGCGGTCAGCGCACTCGCACTAACGCTCGTACCCGTAAGGGACCGCGTAAGGCGATCGCCGGCAAGAAGTAATTAATAGGAACAACAGATAATGGCTAAAGCAAACACAGCAGTTCGTGTACGCAAGAAAGTGCGCAAGTCTGTTAGCGAAGGCATCGTGCACGTGCACGCTTCGTTCAACAACACCATCATCACGATCACCGACCGTCAAGGCAATGCATTGTCTTGGGCTACCTCTGGCGGCGCTGGTTTCAAGGGCTCGCGCAAGAGTACACCCTTTGCTGCTCAGGTAGCAGCAGAGCACGCTGGTAAAGTTGCCCAAGAATACGGTGTGAAGAACCTCGAAGTTCGTATCAAGGGCCCGGGTCCGGGTCGTGAATCCGCTGTTCGCGCACTCAACGCGCTGGGTTTCAAGATCACCAGCATCTCCGACGTGACGCCGGTACCGCACAACGGTTGCCGTCCGCCCAAAAAACGTCGTATCTAATTCGGAGAGTGTGAGAACATGGCACGTTATATCGGCCCTAAGTGTAAGCTCGCTCGTCGTGAAGGCACCGACCTTTTCCTGAAGAGCGCGCGTCGTGCACTGGATTCCAAGTGCAAACTGGATAGCCCTCCGGGCCAGCATGGCGCTCGTAAGAGCCGCCTGTCTGACTACGGTGTGCAACTGCGTGAAAAGCAGAAAATCCGTCGTATTTACGGTGTACTCGAGCGTCAGTTCCGCAATTACTTTGCGGAAGCTGTGCGTCGCAAGGGCTCCACGGGTGAAAACCTGCTGAAGCTGCTCGAGGCCCGCCTGGACAACGTTGTATATCGCATGGGCTTTGGCTCCACTCGCGCCGAAGCGCGCCAGCTGGTTAGCCACAAGGCTATCGTTGTGAACGGCCAGGTTGTGAACATTCCGTCCTACCAGGTTAAAGCCGGTGACGTAGTGTCCGTCCGTGAAAAAGCCAAGAAACAGGCCCGTATCGTAGAAGGTCTGGCTCTGGCCGAGCAGGGTGGTTTCCCGTCTTGGGTCCTGGTTGACTCCAAGAAAATGGAAGGCACTTTCAAATCCGCTCCGGAACGTTCCGAACTGTCTAGCGATATCAACGAACAACTCGTTGTGGAATTCTACTCCAAGTAATCGCTAGCTCTTAGGGAATGACTATGCAAAACAGCGCTTCGGAATTTCTGAAACCTCGTCTTATCGACGTTCAGCCGGTTTCCGCCACTCACGCTCGTGTGTCGATGGAGCCGTTCGAGCGCGGCTACGCTCATACTCTGGGTAACTCGCTGCGCCGTATCCTGCTGTCGTCGATGCCGGGCTATGCTCCGACCGAAGTGACTATCGCTGGCGTTTTGCATGAGTATTCCGCACTTGATGGCGTGCGCGAGGATGTCGTTGACATCCTCCTCAACCTCAAGGGCGTAGTGCTTAAGCTGCATGGTCGTGACAGTGTTGTGCTGTCCTTGAAAAAGGACGGCGAAGGCGCTGTCTTGGCTGGCGATATCGAACTGCCGCACGATGTGGAAGTGATCAATCCGGACCACGTGATTTGTCACATCTCCTCTGGCGGTAAGATCGACATGGAGATCAAGATCGAAAAAGGCCGCGGCTATCAGCCGGTGTCGGTTCGATCCAATCATGAAGACAACCGTTCCATCGGTACCATTCAACTGGATGCTTCCTTCTCGCCGGTTCGCCGCGTGAGCTTTGCTGTGGAAAGCGCCCGTGTTGAGCAGCGTACCGACCTCGACCGCCTGGTTCTCGATATCGAGACCAATGGCGTGATCGAGCCGGAACAGGCAGTGCGCAACGCTGCCCGTATTCTGATGGATCAACTGTCGATCTTTGCCGATCTCCAAGGCACAGCGGTTGAAGAAGTCGTTGAAAAGGCGCCGCCGATCGATCCGATCCTGCTGCGTCCGGTAGACGATCTTGAACTGACGGTTCGTTCGGCCAACTGCCTGAAAGCTGAGAACATTTATTACATCGGCGATCTGATCCAGCGTACTGAAACCGAGCTTCTGAAGACTCCGAACCTCGGCCGCAAGTCGCTGAACGAGATCAAGGAAGTTCTCGCTTCCAAAGGCCTGACTCTCGGCATGAAGCTCGAGAATTGGCCGCCTGCTGGCCTCGAAAAGCCGTAAGGTTTGAGATAAAAGGACATTAACAATGCGTCATCGTTACAGTAATCGTAAACTGAACCGCACGACCAGCCATCGTCTGGCGATGCTGCGCAACATGGCGAACTCGCTGCTGAAGCACGAAGTTATCGTGACCACGCTGCCGAAAGCCAAGGAACTGCGTCGTGTGGCCGAGCCGCTGATCACGCTCGGCAAAAAGCCGTCTCTCGCCAACCGTCGTCTGGCGTTTGACCGCACTCGTGACCGCGATATCGTGGTTAAACTCTTCGACGTTCTCGGCCCGCGCTTCTCCGCCCGCAATGGTGGTTATGTGCGTATCCTGAAGTACGGTTTCCGCAAGGGCGACAACGCCCCGATGGCTCTGGTAGAGCTGGTGGACCGTCCGGAAGATGCCGTAGCGGTTGAAGACAACTCCGCCGAGTAATCGACGAAGTTGAGAAAAAAGCCAGGCGCAAGCCTGGCTTTTTTCATTGCCGGAAAAGAAAAGACCCGCCTTGAGCGGGTTTTTTCTTTTGGCGGCGCCCAGCGGAGCCGGCGTGCTTAAAAGATCGACAAACCGGTACGCGTGGTGAAACGATCCAGCGCTTCCAGGCCCAACACCGAATTGCCCTTGCCATCCAGCTCCGGGCTCCATACCGCGATGCTCATCTTGCCGGGGATGATGGCGAGCATGCCGCCGCCAACGCCGCTTTTCACCGGCAGGCCGACGCGGTAGGCGAACTCGCCGGCGGCATCGTAAGTGCCGCAAGTCAGCATGACCGCGTTGATCTGTTTGGCCTGACTGCGGCTCAGCGTTTGCCGGCCGTCTCGGGTAACGCCGCGGTTGGCCAGAAACAGGCCGGCATTGGCCAGTTCCACGCAGTTCATCACGATGCTGCAGCTGTTGAAATACTGCTGCAGCACGGTTTCGACGTCGTTGTCGAGGTTGTGATAGCTCTTCATGAAGTGAGCCAGCGCCGCGTTGCGGTGGCCGTGCGCGCGCTCGGATTCGGCTACGCGGGCATTGCCGCACAGGGTGGCATTGCCGGATTCCTGGCGCAGGCGGGCCAATAAGGCGCCATGAGCGTCGCCGAAGTGGCTGATCGCTCGGTCGGTGACCACCAGGGCGCCGGCATTGATGAAGGGGTTGCGCGGCACCCCGTCCTCGTACTCCAGCTGCACCAGGGAATTGAAGGGATTGCCGGAAGGTTCCTTGCCGACATGACGCCACAGCGTATCGCCCTCGGCCTCCAGTGTCAGCGCCAACATGAAGGCCTTGGAAATGCTCTGGATGGAAAAGGGGGTGGCCGCATCGCCGCAGCGATAATGCCGACCGTCCAGCGTGGTGATGGCCATGCCGAATTGGCGCGGCGCCACTTCGGCCAGCGCCGGGATGTAGTCGGCGACGCGGCCCTGGCCGTAATAGGCGGCGACTTCGCGTTGGATTTGATCAATGATGACTTGCAAATTCATGAATCTATTCAGCATAAAGCGGTAACAACGCCGGCGAACCGGCGTCGGGGTCAAAACTCGTAGCGGCTTTCCAGCACGCGGAACTCCGCGCCCAGCTCCAGCGCGCCTTCATTGCGCGGCACCAGGTTGACGCCGAAACAGACGCCTTCCGGCAAGGTGCGGATGCTGACCAGGGTGCGTAGTGGCTGCTGTTCCGGCGATTTGATCCCGGTATCCGGGTCCACCGTGGTCAGTACGCAGCGGCTACAGGGCTTGGCCACGTCGAACACCACATCGCCGATCTGAATCACCTTCCAATCATCCTCTTCCCAGGCGTACTCGCCGCTTACCACCAGATTGGGACGGAAGTGGCGCAGCGATACCGGCTGGTCCAGCTCATCGTTCAGCGCGTCCAGCGAGGCCTGGTTCACCAGTAGATAAGGATAGCCATCGGCGAAGGACATCGCATGCTCGCTGTCCTTTAGCCGGCGCTGCGACTGCATGCCCAGCCACAGCAATTGGCAGGGCTCGCCCAGCAGCTCGCTGAACCAGTGGTCGACGGCCCGGTCGCCATGGTAGGCGGTAAAGCTGTCCTTCCATACCGTGGCCGCGGCTTCTTGCTGGTACTGGGTACTCATTGCCAGGATGGGGGGCTTGCCGGGATATTTGAACAGCGCGCCGCCGGGAATCAGGTCCACTTCCACGCGCACCAGCTGCGGATGCGAGCGTGCGGTGAAAAAGCGGCCGTTATCGCCGGCGAGCAGCCATTCGCGGTCATGCAGCAAACCCTGCTTGCTGGCGTAGGCTCGGCTATAAGAGATGCCACGGCAGGACTTCAATGGATGGACGAACATTTCTACGAGTTGCATAGGGGCTCCGCTAAGCTGGATGTCCACATCTTATCACTGTGGCCGGAGAGTCAGAAAATCCCACAGTCGACGATCCTGGCTGAAAGCAACGTTGAAGCGCAGCCAGTCGGAACGCATGCCGTGAGCGCGGAATAAATGGCCGGGCGCCAGCAGGATCTGCCGCAGCTGCGCCTGCTCGGCCAGGCTGGTCGCGTCCAGCTCGCTGGGCGGACGCGCCAGGATGAACAGGCCGTTGGCCGGGCGAGCGAACAACTGCCAGCCGTGCTCGGTGAATAGTTGCTGACATTGGGCCTGGGCTTCGGCCAGCCGCGAGCGCAGGCGCTCCAGCTGGCGGCGGTAACGGCCCTCGCTGATCAGCTCCAGTGCCAGCCGTTCATTCAACTCCGGCGAGGTCAGCCCCGACATCATCTTGTAGTGAACGACGCGCTCCAGTAGTTCGGCCGGCCCAGTCAGATAACCGACGCGCAGGCCGGGGGACAGCGATTTGGAAAAACTGTCGATGTAGAGCACGCGCTTGAGTCCGTCCAGCGCCGCCAATGTTTGTTGACGGCCGGCGGTGAAATCGCCGGAGACATTGTCCTCCACGATCAGGAAATCGTGTTCCTCGGCCAGCCGCAGCACTTGGTGGGCAACGGACGGCGCGTAGCTGGCGCCGGTGGGGTTTTGCAGCCAGGGATTGGTGAAGAAGGCCCGTGGCCGATGCTGGCGCAGCAACGCGCGCAGTTGTTCCAGATCGGGGCCGTGCTCGGTCCACGGCACCGGCACCAGCTTGAACTCGCGGAAGGCCAGGCAGGACAGCAGATTGCAATAGCCGGGATCGTCGACCAGCACGGTGTCGCCGGCCTGCAGCAGCGCGCAGGCGGCCATGTCCAGCGCGCGGCTGGCGCCCTGGGTCAGCACGATATCGTCGGCGCGCGCGGCGATGCCGCGTTCCGCCAGACGCTCGGCCAATTGCTCGCGCAGCGGCAGATAACCCTTGGGGTCGCCGTAGCCGGGCGCGGCAATGGCGTCGCGCGCCAGTTGGCGCAAGGCTTTTTGCTGGGCCTCGGCGTCGTACCAATGCGAAGGCAGCCAGCCGCAGCCGGCGAACAAGGTATTGGCGTCCTGCTGATAGATCTTGCGCAGCAGCCAGTATTCGTCCACCGGCCACACGCGCGGCGGCGGCGCCTGCCGCGGTGTCAGGGCTTCGCGCCGCGCTTCGACGTAGAAACCGGAACCGCGCCGCGCTGTGAGATAGCCCAGGGTGACCAGCCGGTCGTAAGCCTCGACAACGGTGAAGGGGCTGACGTCAAGTTCCCTGGCCATGCTGCGAATAGATGGGATTTTTGCGCCATTGCGCCATTGTCCGCATTGGATGGCCGAAATAGCTGAATTGACGATGTTTTCAACCAAGGTAATGCCATCTTCAGGCATAAGACGAAAATTGGCCATGGCGCATTATTTCGACAGCATTGAGATAGGGTCTGTCCGTTGGGAACAGCTTGTGATAAATATCACGTCATAAACCGGATGGCATGACCGGCTTGCCGAGTACACAGTTTTTTATTGAGCTTTAAGTACTGAACGGCTAAGACAAGGGAAGGACATCCGGTATCGAGAATGATCATAACAGTGCTTGGCCGGACATTGATAATCAATCAGGGCAAGCCAAGTCGAATTGGGGATGGAGGTCGGAAATGCGCTCCTTGCGGGTCAAATTGATTGTATTCATCGCGGTGCTGCTGGTTTTGCTGGGCGCCATTATCACGACGCTGGTCTATACCCAGATGCGCAATGAAATTGTCCAGGGCGTGGACAATGAGCTATCCAGCACCTCGCGCGGCTACGCCAACCTGGTCAAGGATTGGTATGGCAGCAAGGTCAAGGTGGTGATTGCCGGCAACCCGGTGGTGGGCACCCCGGAACCGATGCCGACGCTGGCGCGCCTGAGCCAGGCCGGCGGCTACGACATGACCTATATCGGCACCGCCGATCACAAGATGATACGTTCCGATTTCAAACCGCAGCCGGCGGGTTACGATCCGGTGGCGCGGCCCTGGTATCAGCAGGCCCAGGCCAGCGGCAAGCCGGGCGTGTCCGATCCCTATGTCGACTTCGACACCAAGAAACTGGTGGTGACCTTTGTATCCCCGGTGTTCGACGGCTCCACGCTGAAGGCGGTGGTGGGCGGCGACATCTTCATCGACGACCTGGTCAAGACCGTGTTGTCCGCCAAACTGCGCGGCAATGGCTACGCCTTCCTGGTGGACAAGAGTGGCAAGGTGATCGCCCACCCGGACACCACGCTGACGCTTAAGCCGCTGGCGGAAAAAGTGCCGGCGCTGACCGGCGAGAAGCTGGTGCAGCTGTCCACCAGCAGCGCGATGGAGGAGATCGAAGTCAACGGAGAAGCCAAGCTGGTGCAAGTGGATCCGGTGGAAGGCACCAACTGGCTGCTGGGGGTGATGATAGATAAGTCCGTGGTCAGCGAACCGCTGGAAAAGCTGCTGCTGACCGTGGTGGGTCTGGGGGCATTGTGCGTGGTGGTGCTGATCCCGGTGGCCAGCGTGATGCTGAGCAAGATGTTGGCCGGCCTGGGTCGCCTGCGTAACGCAATGCTGGAAATCTCCAAGGGCGAGGGCGACCTGACCCGCCGCATCGAAGTGCAGGGCCAGGATGAGATCGCCGAAACCGCGACCGCGTTCAACAGCTTCATCCAGCGTTTGCAAAGCATGTTCATCGCGGTGCGCACCGAGGCGGAAAACGTCACCAGCGGCGTGCAGAGCGTGGCCACCACGGTGGATCAGGTGGCGCGCGATTCACGGCAGATTTCCGACGTGTCCAGTTCCAACGCCGCGACGCTGGAAGAGATCACCGTCAGCATCTCCCATATCGCCGATGCCGCGCGCGAAGCGGATTCGCTGGTCAATCACACCGGCACCGTGTCCAGCGAAAGCGCCAACGAAATGCAGCGCATCTCCCGCGAGATGAACAGCACGGTGGAAGCGGTGAAGGGCTTGTCCGGCATGTTGGTGTCGCTGGACCAGCGTTCGCAGCAGATCAGCGGCATCACCAATGTGATCAAGGACATTGCCGATCAGACCAACCTGCTGGCCTTGAACGCGGCGATCGAGGCGGCGCGCGCCGGCGAGATGGGCCGCGGCTTCGCGGTGGTGGCGGACGAGGTGCGCAAGCTGGCCGAGCGCACCGGCCAGGCCACGGTGGAAATCTCCGGCATGGTCAGCACCATCCGCGAGGAAACCAGCCAGGCGGTGACCAATATGCAGCGCACCGTCAGCTCGGTGGACGATGGCGTGGAGCTGACCGGCAGCGCGGTGCAGCGCATCGAGCAGATCCAGCTGGCGATGCAGGAAGTGATGGCCAAGATGAACGAGATCACCTTGTCCACCAGCGAACAGCACAAGGCCACCACCGTGATCGCGCAGAGCACCGAGCAGATCAACGGCCGCATCGTCGACAGCGACGGCGCGCTGCAGACCGTGCACGACACCTTGAACGATCTGGCGCAGACGGCGAAGGATATGCGACAGCTGTTCTCCAGCTTCCGCGTTTAAGCGAGCTGACACGACACAGGAAACCCGGCTGCGGCCGGGTTTTTTCATGGCTGGCGGCGGTAACCGTATTGGTGTTTTCGCCGATACGGGATGCTGAAAAACAGCACAAACTGTACCTGTAATTGTATTGGTCGCGCGGCTAGATTAGTTGTCATCATTCGGCAGAAAGCCAGGGGAGACAACGATGGAGCAGCTGCAGATGGACGCGTACTGGATGCCGTTCACCGCCAATCGCCAGTTCAAGAGCGCGCCGCGCATGCTGGTGAGCGCCGACGGCATGTATTACACCGACGACCAGGGCCGCCAGATCCTGGACGGCAGCGCCGGCCTGTGGTGCGTGACTGCCGGCCACAACCGCAAGCCCATCGTCGAGGCGGTGCAGCGCCAGGTGGCGACGCTGGATTACGCGCCGCCGTTCCAGATGGCCCACCCCAAGGCTTTCGAGGCCGCCGACAAGCTGGTGGCGATGGCGCCCAAGGGCTTGAGCAAGGCCTTCTTCGTCGGCTCCGGTTCGGAGGCGGTGGACACCGCGTTGAAGATGGCGGTGGCTTACCACCGCGTGCGCGGCGACGCCGCCCGCGTCAAGCTGATCGGCCGCGAGCGCGGCTATCACGGTGTCAACTTCGGTGGCATCTCGGTGGGCGGCATGGCCGGCAACCGCAAGCATTTTCCGGTGTCCTTGCCGGCGGTGGACCATCTGCGCAGCACCCATGATCTGGCGCGCAACGCCTTCAGCCGCGGCGAGCCGGAGCATGGCGCCGAGTTCGCCGACGAACTGGAGGCGCGTATCCTGACCCTGCACGACCCATCCACCATCGCCGCCGTCATCGTCGAGCCGATGGCCGGCTCCACCGGCGTGCTGATCCCGCCCAAGGGCTATTTGCGGCGCTTGCGCGAAATCTGCGACCGCTACGGCATCCTGCTGATCTTCGACGAGGTGATCACCGGCTTCGGCCGCCTGGGCGCGGACTGGGCGGCCAACAAGTTCGGCGTGCTGCCGGACATCATCACCTGCGCCAAGGGTCTGACCAACGGCGTGGTGCCTATGGGCGCGCTGCTGCTGAAGCCGGAGATCCACGACGCCTTCATGGCCGCCGCCGGCGAACGCATGATCGAGTTTCCGCACGGCTACACTTATTCCGCCCACCCGCTGGCCTGCGCCGCTGCGATCGCCTCGCTGGATCTGTACCGCGAGGAGCAGTTGTTCGAGCGCGCCGCCGGCCTGTCCGCTTATTTCGAGGAGCGCGCGCACGCCTTGCGCGGTCAGCCCTATGTCAAGGACATCCGCAATCTGGGCCTGGTGGCCGGCATCGAGCTGGACAGCCGCCCCGGCGCCGCTGGGCAGCGCGGTTTCGACGTCTTCCTCAAGTGCTGGGAGCAAGGCGTGCTGCTGCGCTTCACCGGCGACATCCTGGCGGTATCGCCGCCCTTGATCATCGAAAAGCATGAGATCGACCGGCTGTTCGACACCATCGCCACCGCCTTGCGCGCCTGCGAATAAGCGCGGCGCCGAACACTCAACCCATACCCATCGGAACTAGCATGCAGAACATTCCTCATTACATCGGCGGCGAGCGCTGCGAAGGCCAGAGCGGCCGCTTTGGCGATGTCTACAACCCAGCGCTGGGCCGTGTCGCCGCCCGCGTGCCGCTGGCGGGCCCGGACGAGGTGCAGGCCGCGGTGGCGGCGGCGCGCAAGGCCTTTCCGGCCTGGGCGGAAACCTCGCCGCTGAAGCGGGCGCGGGTGATGTTCAAGTTCAAGGAACTGCTGGAGCAGAACCAGCAGCGCTTGGCGGCGCTGATTTCCAGCGAGCACGGCAAGGTGGTGTCCGACGCCATTGGCGAAGTCACTCGTGGGCTGGAGGTGGTGGAATTCGCCTGCGGCATTCCGCAGTTGCTGAAGGGCGAGTTCACCGAACAGGTGGGCGGCGGCATCGACAGCCATTCCATGCGTCAGCCGCTGGGCGTGGTGGCCGGCATCACTCCGTTCAACTTCCCGGCCATGGTGCCGCTGTGGATGTTCCCGGTGGCGCTGGCCTGCGGCAACTGCTTCATCCTCAAGCCGTCGGAGCGTGACCCCTCCGCCGCGCTGCTGCTGGCTGAACTGCTGCAGCAGGCCGGCTTGCCGGCCGGCGTATTCAATGTGGTGCACGGCGACAAGCAGGCGGTGGACGCCTTGCTCACCCATCCCGACATCGCCGCGCTCAGCTTCGTCGGCTCCACGCCGATTGCCCAGTACATCTATGAAACCGGCGCGCGCCACGGCAAGCGGGTGCAGGCGCTGGGCGGCGCCAAGAACCACCTGGTGGTGATGCCGGACGCGGACCTGGACGGCGCGGTGGAAGCGCTGATCGGCGCCGCCTACGGTTCGGCCGGCGAGCGCTGCATGGCGATCTCGGTGGTGCTGGCGGTGGGTGATATCGGCGATGAACTGGTGGCGCGGCTGGCCGAGCGCGCGCGCAATCTGAAGATAGGCGTGGGCGACGACGCGGTGGCGGAAATGGGGCCGCTGGTGACGCGCCAGCATCTGGACAAGGTGACGGGCTATGTCGCACAGGGCGTGGCCGAAGGCGCGCGGCTGGTGGTGGATGGTCGCGGCTACAGCCATCCCGGCCACGAGGACGGCTTTTTCCTTGGCGGCTGCCTGTTCGACCACGTGACGCCGGAGATGACCATCTACAAGGAGGAAATCTTCGGGCCGGTGCTGGCGGTGGTGCGGGTGCCGGACTTCGACAGCGCGGTGAGCCTGATCAATGCCCACCCCTTCGCCAACGGCACCAGCATCTTCACTCGCTCCGGCGGCGCCGCGCGCGAATTCAGCCACCGCATCCAGGTGGGCATGGTGGGCATCAATGTGCCGATTCCGGTGCCGATGGCCTTCCACAGCTTTGGCGGCTGGAAGGCCTCGCTGTTCGGCGATCACCATATGCATGGTCCGGAGGGCGTGCGCTTCTATACCCGGATGAAGACGGTGACCAGCCGCTGGCCGGCCAAGATGACCGCCGAGTTCGTGATGCCGACGATGAAGTGAGGCGTGTGGAATGACGACCCTGGACGCGGGTATGACCGCTTGCGTTCAGTCTGGCCCGGAGCGATCCGGGCCTTTTTTATATGCTGTTGATATTTTTTGTTGAAATGCCTCAAACTAGGACTAATCGCGCAAAAAGAGCGATCAGCGCTGTCTAGAATAAGTGAACAAGGTGTGGGGAGATGGAAATGAACAAAACAACAATGAGCCTGCGCGGCCGTCTGCTGCTGCTGTTGGTGGCGATGGCCTTGCTGGTGGCGGCGATAGGCGTGCTGTCGGTGATGCGCGAGCGCGACACCATGCTGCAGGACCGCAAGGACAAGACGCGCAATCTGGTGGAGTCGGCGGCGGCGCTGGTGGTGTCCTACGAAAAGATGGCGGCGGACGGTAAGATGAGCGAGCCGCAAGCCAAGCAGCAGGCCGCGGCGGCGCTCAACAGCATGCGCTACGACCAGCGCGAGTATTTCTTCGCCTTCGACAAGAGCCTGACCTATGTCGCCCACGGCGTGAAGCCTGCCTTGATCGGCAAGAACCTGCACGGGGTCAAGGAAGGCAGCGGCCAGGACATGGGTCAGCTGTTCGATCAGGCCTTGAGCAGCGGCGGCGGCAAGGGCTATGCCAGCTACGTGTGGGACAAGCCGGGCTTCGACGCGCCGCAGCCCAAGATTTCCTATTTGATGACTTCGCCCGGCTGGGGCTGGGTGTTGGGCACCGGCATCTATCTGGATGATGTGGCCGCCGCCTATCACAAATCGCTGTTCAACCTGGCGCTGGAGGTCGGCGTGATCCTGCTGCTGCTGGCCGGCCTGGGCGGCTACATCATGCGCAGCGTGCTGGGCCAGTTGGGCGGCGAGCCGGCGGTCACCGTGGACATCGTCAAACGCATCGCCGCCGGGCAACTGGACATGGCGGTGCCGGTGAAAACCGGCGATCAGGACAGCTTGCTGGCCAATGTGGCCGGCATGCAGGCACAGCTGCGGCAGCTGGTGGGAGAAATCGCCGCCGCGGCCAATCGGGTGTCTGAAATGAGCGACGACGTCAGCGGTCATGCCGCCGCCGTTGCCAGCGGTTCCGAGCAGCAAAGCGAGGCGGCCACCTCGATGGCGGCCTCGATAGAGGAGCTGACCGTCAGCATCAACCATATTTCCGACCGCGCCCAGGACGCCCGCAGCCTGTCCGAGCAGTCCGGCGAATCGTCGCAGCAGGGCAGCGAGGTGATCTCGCGAGCGGTGGCGGAAATGCGCCGCATCAATGAATCGGTGGAATTGGCGGCCGGCACCATCAATGAACTGGTGGACAAGGCGCAGGTGATCTCCGGCATCATGCAGGTGATCAAGGACATCGCCGATCAGACCAATCTCCTGGCCTTGAACGCGGCGATCGAGGCGGCGCGCGCCGGTGAGCAGGGCCGTGGCTTCGCGGTGGTGGCGGACGAGGTGCGCAAGCTGTCCGAGCGCACCGCCCAGGCCACCGAGGAGATCGCCGGCATGATCGCCGAGATCCAGCAAAGCTCCACCCAGTCGCACGGCTCGATGGAAGAAGCGGTGCGGCGTGCCAAGAACGGCCTGGAACTGGCCGAGCAGGGCGGCGCGGCGGTGGGCGAAATCAGCCACAGCGCCAGCGGCGTGCTGGGCGTGGTCAACGATATTTCCCACGCGCTGAAGGAGCAGGGCACCGCCAGCCAGGACATCGCCCAGTACGTCGAGCAAATCGCGATGAGCTCCAGCAAGAACGCGCAGGCGGCGTCCACCGCCTCGGCGGCGCTGGTGGACATGCGCCAGCTGGCCGGCAATCTGCGCGGGCTGGTGTCGCGCTTCCGCTGTTGAGCCGGCGGCGCGGGGGCCCGTGCCGCCGCCGCGTCAGCGGCCGATTTCTGTACGCACGTCCAGCAACTCCGGGAAGAAAGTCAGCTCCAGCGCCTGCTTGAGGAAACGCACGCCGCTGGAGCCGCCGGTGCCTTGCTTGAAGCCGATGACCCGTTCTACGGTTTTCATATGGCGGAAGCGCCACAGGTGGAAGTATTCCTCCACGTCCACCAGCTTTTCCGCCATCTCATAGGCTTCCCAGTGCTGCTGGGGCTGATCGTAGATCAGCTTGAACAGCGGGATCAGCTCCGGATTGCGCTGATAGGGCTGCGACCAGTCGCGCTCCAGGCTGGAGGCCGGCACCGGCAGGCCGCGCCGCGCCAGGTGGCGCAGGAATTCATCGTACAAGCTGGGCGCTTCCAGGATGGCTTGCAGCGAGGCGTGTTTGTCCGCCTCGTGGGCGAACACATTGAGCATCGCCTGGTTCTTGTTGCCCAGCAGGAATTCGATGGAGCGGTATTGATGCGATTGGAAGCCGGAGGAGTTGCCCAGCACATCGCGGAACTCCATGTATTCCGACGGCGTCAGCGTCTCCAATACCGCCCATTGTTCGAACAGCAGGCGCTGGATCTGCTTGACCCGCGCCAGGCATTTGAAGCTGGGGCCCAGCGTATCCTGCTGGACGAAACGCACCGCGGCCTGCAGCTCATGCAGCATCAGCTTCATCCACAGTTCGGAGGTCTGATGCTGGATCACGAACAGCAGCTCGTCGTGGTGCGGCGGATCGGACAGCGGTTTCTGACAGGCCAGCAGCTGGTCCAGGCATAGATAACCGCCGTAGCTCATGCGCTCGGAAAAGTTGGTGACGATCCCGGCTTCCAGTTTTCTCTCGTTCATCTTGATTCCCTTGTAGAGGCGGCGCGGCGTTTCTTGGTGTGATTTCGGCGCAGGGCCGGTTCGCGTCGCCGGCGAGTGATGATCGGGAATCCGGGGCCGAATGTCAAAACGCGCGATGTTCGGGAGTGGAAACATCGCGCGTTCGCTGGGTGGAGCCGGCAACGCTCAAGGACGGTGCTTGCGCCCCAGCAACATGGCCAGCAGCAGCAGCGCCGCGCAGCCTATCAAGACCGGCGCGTTGCCGTGCCGCATATAGGGGGTCAGCCCCTGGCGGCCCTGGGCGAAGCCTTGCAACACCTGGCGGGTATAGGGTGCCGCCACCGAGGCGATCTCGCCGTCCGGGCGGATGATGGCGGTCATGCCGTTATTGGTGGCGCGCAGCATGTAGCGTCCATTTTCCAGCGCCCGCGTTTGCGACAACTGCAAGTGTTGGCTCATCGCCACGCTCTTGCCGAACCAGGCCAGGTTGCTGACGTTGGCCATGATGCTGGCCTGGGCCGCCGGGCCTATCAGCTCCTCGCCGAAGCTGTCCTCGTAGCAGACGTTGAAGGCGATCTTCTCGCCGGCCAGCGGCAGCGGCGGCTGGTTGGCGCCGCCGCTGCTGAAGCCGGACATCGGCATATTCATGAACTGGTAAATCCAGCCTATCAGCCCCGGCACCGGGATGAATTCGCCAAACGGCACCAGGTGGTCCTTGGCGAAATAGGGCCGGCCCGGCGTGGTCAGCGCCACCACCGCGTTCAGATAACCGCGGCCGTCGTTGGTGCGGCGCGGCACCCCGGTGGCCAGCGCCATGCCGGCGCGCTGGGCCTGGCCCTCCATCATGCTCAGGTAGCCGGAGGGCAGGTCGTCCAGGAACAGCGGCAGCGCGGTTTCCGGCAGCAGCATCAGGTCGGCGCGGGTGGTGGCCACTTGCTGGTAATACACGCGCAGCGATTCTTCCAGGTTTTCCGGCGACCATTTCAGCTCCTGGGCGATATTGCCTTGCGCCAGCGCCACGCTGATGGGCTTGCCCAGCGGCTGGGTCCATTCGATGCTCTTCAGCCCTTGGCCGTTGCCCCATACCGCCAGCGCGGCGAGCAGCAAGCCGGCGCGCAGCCGCCAGGAACTGTGCACCATCAGCGCCAGCGCGCCGGCGGACAGCGCCACCAGATAGCTGATCAGATGGACGCCGCCCAGCGGCGCGTAGCCGGCCAGCGGGCTTTCGGTGATTTGCGAGTAGCCGGCGGCGGCCCAGGGGAAGCCGGTCAACACCCAGCCGCGCAGCCATTCGCCCAGCTCCCACAGCGCGGGGAAGGCCAGCAGCCAGCGCTGCCACGGCTTGGCGCTGACGCGCGCGCTCAGCCACATCGCCAGGCCGGGATAGAGCGCCAGATAGGCCGGCAGCAGCAGCACCAGCGGCAAGGCGATCCAGACCGGCAGTCCGGCCACATCGTGCAGGCTGTTGTAGATCCAGTTGAAATTGCTGGTGTAGGCGGCCAGGCCCCAGACATAGCCGATCCAGAACGCGCGCTGCGGGTGACGCTGGGTCAGGTCCGCCAGCGCCGCCAGCGACAGCGGCATGATCCAGAACAGCCGGTAAGGGGCGAAGGCGAACAGTGTGAGGCTGCCAGCCAAGGCGGCTGCCAGCAGGACCAATAAAGTGCGCATGGTAGGCATCAGGCGAAGCCGGCCAGCAAGCGCTGGCCGACGGATTATCGAATGGCTGATATTCATCATAGGAACTCGCGGGCGGAGGCAACAGCCGCGATCGCGACGCGAGTCCGGATGAGGATGGCGGATTACACGGTGGAGGTTTCCCCGTCCTGTATCCGCTCCACCAGCAAGGTATCGACGCGGCGGTTGTCGGCGCGCAACACGGTGAAGCGCAGGCCGGCGGCTTCCACCGCTTCGCCGCGCTTGGGCAGGTGGCCGGTCAGCGAGATCACCAGGCCGCCGACGGTGTCGACATCGTCGTCTTCGAAATCGGTTTCAAAGTAATGGTTGAAGTCCTCGATCTCGGTCAGCGCCTTGACCCGGTAGCGCTGATGGCCGCGCACCGGCAGGATGTCTTCCTCGTCGTCCTCGGTGTCGTATTCGTCCTCGATGTCGCCGACGATCTGCTCGATCACGTCCTCGATGGTCACCAGGCCGGACACGCCGCCGTATTCGTCCACCACCACCGCCATGTGGTTGTGAGTGGCGCGGAAATCGCGCAGCAGCACATTCAGCGGCTTGGATTCCGGCACGAACACCGCCGGGCGCAGCACCGCCTTCAAGTCGAAGCTGGCCGGCGCGTGGAAATAGCGCAACAGTTCCTTGGCCAACAGAATGCCCAGCACGTCGTCCTTGCTGTCGCCTATCACCGGAAAACGCGAGTGTCCGGAATCGATCACCATAGGCAGGAAGCGGGTGATCGGATCGTCGCAGCTGATCACGTTCATCTGGCTGCGCGGAATCATCACGTCGCGCACGGTCAGCTCGCTGACTTCCAGCACGCCCTCGATCATGCCGAGCGCTTCCGCGTCCAGCAGATTGCGCTCGAAGGCGTTGTGCAAGAGTTCGATCAACTCTTCGCGATCTTCCGGCTCGCGCAGCAACATGGTGGACAGGCGTTCCAGCCAAGTCGGCCGCGGTTTACTGGGGTCTTCCATTTCTTAGAACTGCTCCTCTCGATACGGGTCGGGATATCCTAGCCTCTGCATGATGACGGTTTCAAGCGCCTCCATGGTTTCGGCTTCGTCGTCTTGCTCATGGTCAAAGCCCTGCAGGTGCAGCATGCCGTGCACCAACAGGTGGGCGTAATGCGCTTGCAGCGGCTTGTTTTGCTCGGCGGCCTCTTTTTCCACCACCGGCGCGCACAGCACCAGATCGCCGATCAGCGGCAGGCCCGGCACCGGCTCGCCCTCGTTGAGCGCGAAGCTCAGCACATTGGTGGCGTAGTCCTTGCCGCGGTAGTCATGGTTCAATTGGCGGCCTTCGTCGGCATCCACGATCAGGATGCTGACCTGGGCCTGCTTGACGCCGGCCTGCAGCGCCGCCTGGCTCCAGCGGCGCAGATCGGCCGGCCGCGGCAGCACGGCGGTCTGGCTGCGCACCTCCAGGCTCAGTTCCAGGCGCGCGGCCAGCCGCGCCAGCAGCGGGTTACGCTTGGCTCTTTTCATCTTGCTTGCTTTGATATTGGTCGTAGGCGTCGACGATTTTCTGCACCAGCGGATGGCGCACCACGTCGTCGCTCTGGAAATGATGGAAATGAATGCCGCGCACCGTGCCCAGGATGCGCTCCACCTCGACCAGGCCGCTCTTCTGATGGCGGGCCAGGTCGATCTGGGTCACGTCGCCGGTGATCACCGCCCTGGAGCCGAAGCCGATGCGGGTCAGGAACATCTTCATCTGTTCCGGTGTGGTGTTCTGCGCCTCATCCAGAATGATGAAGGCGTTGTTCAGCGTGCGGCCGCGCATATAGGCCAGCGGCGCGATCTCGATCAGGTTCTTCTCGAACAGCCGGGTCACGCGGTCGAAGCCCATCAGATCGTACAGCGCGTCGTACAGCGGCCGCAGATAGGGGTCGACCTTCTGCGCCAGGTCGCCGGGCAGGAAGCCCAGCTTCTCGCCGGCTTCCACCGCCGGGCGCACCAGCACGATGCGCTTGACCGCGTCGCGCTCCATCGCGTCCACCGCGCAGCCCACCGCCAGATAGGTCTTGCCGGTGCCGGCCGGGCCGATGCCGAAGGTGATGTCGTGCTGCTGGATGGCCTTGATGTAGCGGCTTTGACGCGGGGTGCGGCCGCGCAGATCTCCGCGGCGGGTCACCAGCACCGGCACGTCTTCGTCGTCGGCTGCGGTCTCGACGCCATTGGCCGCGTGGCGGCGCAGCTCCACCAGGCACAGTTGCACGTCGTCTATCGACAGCTCCTGCTTTTCCGCCAGCAGGTAGAGCCGGGTCAGCGCTTCCACCGCGGCCTTGGCCTGCTCGCCCTGCACGCGGAAGCTTTCGCCGCGGCGCTGCACCGTCACGTCCAGGCCGGTTTCGATCTGTTTCAGGTTTTCGTCCAGCGGGCCGCACAGGCGGGCCAGCCGTTCATTGTCTACGGGATTGAAGCTTAGCGGTTCGGAATGCGAGGTCGTCATGCGGCTTGTATGGTCTGGAGCGTGGCTGGTGTTAAGGCTGCGGCGAGCATCAAATGTTCCGCAGGCAATCCAGTTCCGGCGCGGTCATGCTTGCGTGGAACTCGGTGATTTCGTAGCGGGCGACATTGGCGACGGCGAAGGGGTCGCGCGCCAGCAGCGCTTCCAGCTCGGCGCGTTCGCCGCGGGCCAGGATCACGCCGCCGGTGCGCGGCGATTTGCGGCCGGAGGCCAGCAGCAGGCCGGCGGCATAGCCTTGCTGCAGCCAGACAATATGCTGGTCCAGCAAGGCGTCGATATCGGACAGCGGGGCGGTGTAGCTCAGCGAAACGATGAACATGGCGGCTCAGTGGGGATGAAAAGCTTCAAGCATACGCCCGCCGGCGGCGACGGGCGCAAAAAAATGGCGGGCGGGCGTCATGCTCAAGCGGTTTCCGTGATCAGCGCCTCGCCCACCAGCGAGTGCGGGCGGGCTTCAGTGATGCGCACGTCCATCATCTGGTTCAGCAGGCGCGGATGGCCGACGAAGTTGACCACGCGGTTGTTGGCGGTGCGCGCCGCCAGCATGGTGGCGTCCTTCTTGGACACGCTTTCCACCAGCACGCGCTGCACCGTGCCCACCATCGCCTGGTTGATGGCGAAGCCCTTGGCCTCGATCACCTCGTTCAGGGCTTCCAGGCGGCGCACTTTCTCCGCGTGCGGGGTGTCGTCCGGCAGATTGGACGCCGGCGTGCCCGGGCGCGGGCTGTAGATGAACACATAGCTGAAGTCGACTTCCATGTCCTTGACCAGCTTCAGCGTCTGTTCGAAGTCGGCCTCGGTCTCGCCGGGGAAGCCGACGATGAAGTCCGACGACAGGCACAGATCCGGCCGCAGCGCGCGCAGCTTGCGGATGATGGACTTGTACTCCAGGCCGGTGTAGCCGCGCTTCATCGCCGCCAGCACGCGGTCGGCGCCGCTTTGCACCGGCAGGTGCAGATGAGACACCAGCTTGGGCAGCTTGCCGTAGCAATCGATGATGCGCTGGCTGAATTCGCGCGGGTGGCTGGTGGTGAAGCGGATGCGCTCCACGCCCGGCACTTCGTGCACGTATTCCAGCAGCAGCGCGAAATCGGCGATTTCGCCGTCGGACATCGCGCCGCGGTAGGCGTTGACGTTCTGGCCCAGCAGGGTGATTTCCTTCACGCCCTGCGCGGCCAGGCCGGCGATCTCGGTCAGCACGTCGTCGAAGGGGCGGCTGACCTCCTCGCCGCGGGTATAGGGCACCACGCAGAAGGAACAGTACTTGGAACAGCCTTCCATGATGGATACGTAAGCCGCGCCGCCGTCCACCTTGGCCGGCGGGATGTGGTCGAATTTTTCGATTTCCGGGAAGGAAATATCCACCTGCGAGCTGCCGCTGGACTGGCGCGATTTGATCAGGTCCGGCAAGCGATGCAGCGTCTGCGGGCCGAACACCACGTCGACATAGGGCGCGCGCTTGACGATGGTTTCGCCTTCCTGCGACGCCACGCAGCCGCCGACGCCGATGATCAGATTGGGGTTGGCTTCCTTCAGCGGGCGGATGCGGCCCAGGTCGGAGAACACCTTTTCCTGCGCTTTCTCGCGCACGCTACAGGTGTTGAAAAGGATGACGTCGGCGTCTTCCGGCTTGTCGGTCTGAATCATGCCCTCGGCGTCGGACAGCACGTCGGCCATCTTGTCCGAGTCGTACTCGTTCATTTGGCAGCCGAAAGTCTTGATGTATACCTTTTTCATTGCAGCTTGATTCCAGCGTGTTTCCGTCGGTTCGTCGCGGCCTGCTTGGCAGGCGCGCGCCGCGCGCGGGATTATTGGGATGGCTGGGAGGCGGCCTCGGCCTCCCTTTGCTTCAGCAATTCCACTTCCTCGGGACGCAGCACCCAGATGCGGTTGATCTGGCCCTGCATATTGAAAGTCACGGCCACTGGCTTGCCCTCCAGGGTATCCAGTTGGCCGCGCAGCAGGAAGCGGTTGCTCTCATCGAAGATGCGCAGGCCGGGCGCCAGCGGAAACTGGCGGTTGGAGCGGATGAAAATGCCGAGCAGGCTTTCCAGCAGCGAGCGGTCTTTCTTGACGAACTCGATGGTGGCGTCATCCACGGCGCGGACGGTGCCGGCCTTCAGATCCAAGGGCAGCAGGCGGCCGGCCAGGGCGGGGGCGGCGAGCGATGCCGCGAGCAGGGCGACGATGAGTATTTTCATAAGGAATTGAATGCGTTGCGCGCGATTCTATCATAGCTTGGCCGGCGGCCAGGCCAAATCTTCCTGTGAGCATGGGCGCGTCGGCGCGGCAAAGCAGCTCGTTTTACAATGAACGCTGCATGCACACCGCGCCTTCGCCATAGGCGGCATTGGCCTCATTGTCCCGGCTGGCCTGGTAGCCAAAGCGCTGCCAATAACGGGCGGCGCCCAGCACCGCCACCAGCCGCGCCTGGCGCAGGCCGCGGCGGCGGCCCTGGCCCAGCACGGTTTGCACCAGCCGCGGCCCCAGGCCGTGACCGCGCGCGTCCGGATGCAGCGCCAGATCGTGGATGAACAGGGTGTCGGCGGCGGTTGGCAGCTGTTCCAGCTTATGGCCCAGCTTGGGCGGGCGGCTGCCGGCCCAGGGGTGGGCAAACAGATAACCCAGCAACTGGCCGGGACGTTCCGCCACCCAGCAGGTGTCCGGCGACAAACGCTGGCGCGAGGCCAGCGCATCGCGGCTTTCCAGCATCTCGGCAGGGTAGCAGTGCTGCTGCACTTGCAGCACCGCGGGTAAATCTCGAACTTGCATCGGGCGCAGGACGATGGCGTCCTGGCGACTACTGACTGCGGACATCGGTACGGCCTATCCATGAAAAACGACAAAAGCAAAGAGCGCGGCGACCGCCGCGCTCTGTTCGAATACGAATGGCATTATAGCGCGCCAGCCGCGCGCGCGGCCAGCCGGCAGGCCCCGCTGAACCGCTACCGCAAGGAGCTTTTCCTGGTCTTGGACGCGCCGGCGCCGCACGCGGCATTGAATTTCTGGCGGAATAATGGTCTATTCCTGATCCGCCCCATTCCTTGAGTCGCCGTTTATGTCGCACTGGCTGTCCCTGATCGACCCCGACAAGATTCGCCGCACCCCGCTGGGCGCGCGTGGCCATAATCTGCTGCTGACGCCGCAGACGACGCCGCAAGCGTTGCTGCTGAGCCTGGAAGAGCAGGAACTGGTGGGCGGCTGGCTCAAATCGCGGCGCAACCGCGTGCGCTGGAGCAGCCTGCTGGCGTTGGCGGACAGCCCCACGCTGGCGGAGAACCTGCTGCGCCGGCTATTGGAGGCCGGCTGGTGCGAAGTGGAACTGCATGCCGAAACCGGCTTGCGCTTTAATCAGCTGGAACCGTTCTGGGTGCAATGGCTGGACATGTACGGCCTGCGCCACCTGTTGGGCATGGGCGATCCACGGCCGCAGGCGGAAGTGGTGGAGCTGTGGCGCGGCTGGCAGCCGCGCCATCCGCTGCTGCTGGGCTTGGCGGAAAGCCTGAGCCCGCATCTGCAATCCTCCACGCTGGAGCGCCGCCTCAAGCTGGCCCAGGCGCTGGATCAATGGCTGCTGGACGGCAGCTGGGGCACCGAGCGCCAGTTCTCGCAACGCGCGCTGGGGCGCAGCAAGGCCTTCGGCGCGGCGGATCGGCAGTGGCTGGCGGAGTTCGGCATTGATCTGGAAGCTTGCGGCATCGCCCGCCACACCCCGCACGTGTTCCTGTCCGGGCCGCTGGGGCTGTGGGCCGGACAGCAATGCCTGTTGTCCGCGGCCTTGCTGCAGCAAGGCGTGGCCTTGGGGCCGGAGGCTTTGCTGGGCGTGAGCGCGGTGGAGGGGGCGATCCGCAGCGTGCGCATCGTGGAAAACCTCAGCGTGTTTCAAACCCTCAGCCAGCAGGCGCTGCCGGTGCTGACCATCTGGGTGCCGGGCCAGCCGCACCAGCGTTGGCGCGAGGCGGTGCGCCATCTGCTGTCCTTGCTGCGGGTGCCGGTGCAGATCGCCTGCGACCTAGACCCGTCCGGCATCGCCATCGCGATGGCCGTGGGCAAGGTGGCGGAGCAGGCTGGCCGGCCGTGGGAGCCGTGGCGGATGCTGCCGGAGCAACTGACGCTGGCCAATGGCGCGCAGCCCTTGAGCGAGGTGGACCAGGCGCAGCTGGCGCGCTTGATGGGCGGCGGCCTGCCGCCCTTGCTGCACAGCCTGGCGATGGAGATGCAGGAGCGGCAGTGCAAGGTGGAGCAGGAGGCGCTGTTCATCGATGAATGGGGGGATTGAAACCCATATTGGGCCTTGCATCATATTGTTTTAGATTTCTAAAAGCGACGCATGGGATGCGCCGCTTTTTTCAATAGCTGGCCTTTGATTGGTTTGTTCACTATTTTTGATATGGCTGGCTGATTAAATAGTATGCATTTGATGCCGGGTTGCCGGGTAAGATGACAGATTAATGCTGTCGTAGTGCTAGTCAATTTCCCAACCTGGTGGACAGGTCGGGTAAGATATCCAGTAACTCAGAGAGCGGCGCTCTGCCGAATCCCCCCATTGGTAAATGCCTGAGCCGTTGAAATAAAAAACGGGTTTGTGTGCGACATATCCAACAACCGAGGCTTTGCAGTAAAAAAATGGGGATGTCAAAAAATCGATGACCGATAGCTCATCTATACATGTTAGTTGTGCGACGCGGTCTTCTATTGATGCGTAATTGGCGATGCACTTGGTCCGGTCGCCAGTTTTCGACAAGCTGTCCAGCATGTCGAATTCTTCATTTGGCAATGCTCGTACATGCTCCGAAACAACACGCACGAAATCGGCTCTGAACGGAATTAACCCTTCCATCCGGTAGCTGGATAGGTTTTTATGCATATAGTTAACATTATCCATGGTGGTCAAATTTTAAGAGGGTGCAGGGAGCCGATCATATAGATACAGCAGCAGGACATCTCCGAAAAAATGATAATTCACGATGTCAGCTTTAAGTGTTATGATGTGATCATTGCGTTCATTTTGTTCTAGAAAGAACATTTCAGATGAGTGTAGTTGATGCGAAAAAATCAAAGTTGATCAGCAGCGCGGATGTCGAAGCGGTGATACGCGAAAGCAAGGCACTGCCTAGAAAACGTGTGCCTATCCTGGTTCATGACAGTTACGATGAGATGCCGCAGCGCTTTGTCAATTGCATGTCGGCCAATTCCTATATCAGACCGCATCTGCATGAGAATAATAATCAGTGGGAACTGGTGATCTGGGTTTCTGGGGAAATGCTGGTGCTGATCTTTAATGAAGATGGCTCCATCTCAAAAAGAATCGAGTTTGGCCAGGACAAGAATCGGATCGTTGAAATTCGGCAGAACCAATACCATGCCTTTGTTCCCATGTCGGACTGTGCCTATTTTGAGGTTAGAAACTGTAAATTTGACCCTGATAGTGATAGACGGTATGCGGCCTGGGCTCCGGATGAGGCCAGTGCAGGCGTGGATGATTTCTTCGCTTGGATGAAAAGCGCTGAAGTTGGACAGCGGTATGCAGAATCTTAGTCTGTATTTGCAAATCATAGACAGTAGCCCGGTACCTACTTTCTGGAAAGATGCCGCCCTGAACTTTGTCGGTTGCAATGATGCTTTTCTGGACATGGTTGGTGCCATGCAGCGCTCCGAATTCATCGGCAAAAAAGATATCGACTTGCCATGGAGCCCGAATTGGGAGGAGTACGAGCGAGATGACCGCCATGTGTTGCAGACAGGGACGCCGATTTCCAGGCTGGAAGGCATCCCATCCAGTGATGGCAGCATAGTCCTGTCACAAACCACCAAGCATCCCCTGATCAAGAATGGCAAGGTCGTCGGCATCGTTGGCTACTGCAAAGACGTCACCTTGGAAAAAAAACTCAAAGACGCCGAAGCAGAGAAACAGATTGAGAAGATCAATTCCAAGTTGATCGCGCTAGTGGAGAAATTCGTTAACGATGCCCGGCTATGCCAGGTTGAGATCGTGAATGAACGGATAGGTCTGAAAAGTCCGAACAACAAGCTGGTGATTGCTGCGCCCTTGAGCAAGCGCGAAACCGAAATCCTGTATTGCCTGTCCCTGCATAAGACACCAAAGGAGATTTCCCGAATTCTGTCGCTGGCGCATGGCAGAGAGGTGTCGATTCGCTCGGTGCAAACCATCATCAATGAAAAGTTGTACTCCAAGCTGGATGTGCACTCCACCAGCCACCTCATAGAACGGGCAGCCGCCCTGAATCTGATTCCGCTGCACATGCCGAAGTAGAGTGGCTGTGTGTCACGTTCTTCTCGGCCAAGGCTCGGCACTTACGCTTTGCCGCGGCCCCCGTCTATCCCAAAACGGAAGCACATTGCCAGACCGTACGAGCTGAAGTGGCATCAGTTCGTACGGCCTATGGCCTCATCGGTCTAGCTCAAGGCTGGTTATAGCTGTATTCGATGCCGTTGATCGTGGATTTGAAGCCGTAGCGTGGGAAGGCCGGGTTCGGCTTCTTGGCGAGGTAGGCATCCGCCAGCGCCTCGGCCGCCTGGCGGTAGAACTTGCCCTGATTCTTGTTGTACCAGGGGTCGTCGTGCGGGTTGGGGCTGAATTTATAGCTTTGATCGCGGCCGCCGGCGATATAAATGCGGATGCCGCGCGCGCCGGGGCCGGAACCGCCGCTTTTCTGCTCCACATAATTGAAGGTGATGCCGCTTTTTTTGTAATCGGGCAGGCTGCCGCTGATATTGGCGGCCAGCGCGCCGCCGGCGGTCAGTGTCAGCGCGCTGACCGCGAGCAAGGCCGCAACGCGGCGAAACAGGAAGTGGAGGGGTGGATGCATGGGACACCTTTCTGAAATGGTTGAGAGCGCTTGGCCGGTAACGGCTGCGTTCAATGCCATCGGGATGGATGGGGAGGCGTTAGCGTCGTGAATGGCGCTTAAATGTCGCCTATTTATACAAATGGCAATTAACGTACAACTTTGAATGCCATTTGGATTTAGACGATAGGCGAGCCCACGGCGCGCAGCAAGTCTTGCATGCCAGTCCTTAAGGCCGGGCTGGCGAAACCCCGGAGCCGGCGATGTTTACCGATTGCGGCCGACGAGTGCTGGCCTATGCTGAGAAGGTGGCATGGCGTGGTTGGAAAGCAGGTTTGAGATGGAAGAACGGGACTTGGTGGGCGGCGGCATTCCGATGGCGCAGCTCAAGCTGGAGTTGCTCGCCACTGGCGTATTGCTTATCTCGGTGTACGAGGTAGACGATGAGGAGGCGTTTTTCGTTTACGAGGCCCGCAACGATTTCGACCCGGATGCGGTGCTGGCCGCCGCCGAGGCGAGTTTGGATCCGGTGCGGCTGAGCGTGTTCAAGCATGTGTTTTTTCCGGCCACGGACGATGTCGAAGATGGATCGGAAGAGGGCGACGGCTAAGCCGCCGGCGCTGTGTGGATAAGATGCCAACCCCGCGGATGCGGGGTTTTGCTTTTTCGCAGTGGCGGCCGCCGCGCGCGGCATGCGCAAAGCCCGCCTGGGGGCGGGCTTCGGGTGCTGATGGATGGCCCGGTCCCGGAACCGGGCGCATGCGCTTAGCGCAGGTTCAGCGCCTTGATCGCGCTATTGATCTCCTCCGCCAGGCGCACTTCCTGACCCAGCTGCTCGTGCCATTGCTGGTTCTGGAAGAAGGCGTAGCGCGCCTTGGAGCCGTTGCCGGCTTGCCAGCCGTCTTTCAGTTGGCCGTCGAAGAAGAACTGCTCCAGCAGCGCATGGCCGGCCGCGTGGGCCTGGTTTTGCGCGTGCTGCTCGTGCAGGCGCGGCGCGCCGATCAGATGCAGCTCGATGTCGCGGCCCTGCTCTTCATAGCGGCCCTGGATCGGATGTTCGAACACCAGCGGCTGCAGCGTGGCGTGAGTGATGGTGGCGCGGCCGGTGATGTGGCGCGACGGTGTGTACACGGTCAGGTCCAGCCGCAGGTTCAGGCCGCCCGCCTGGCCGGGTTTGTTGACGTTGTAGCTGATGATGAACAGGCCGGATTTTTGATCGCGATCGATAGTCATGTTTGGACTCCTTGAGATCAATGACATCAGAAAAGTTTGGACATCCGGTAGGACGTCCAGGCCCAATGGCGATGTGCGAACCGTGGCGGTAACCGCGGCTGCCCTGTAGTTATATAACTTTTGTTTTTATTTTCTGCCGTACTTAATGGCAGTTGGAAATAAAGAGGCGATGGGGCTTGCGCGCGGGATTAGGGAACAAGGAGGAGGGAAAGCGCGCCGCCGGAGCTTGGCGGCGCGAGGGAAAATCAGGCTTGTTGCTCGAAGCGCACAGGCTGTTTGCCCAGGCGCTTGGCCCGCACCACCACGGTGCCGGCGATCTTGTCGTGCCAGCCCTGCTTGCGGGCGTCCAGGCCCACCCAGATCAGGCCCAGCAGGAAGGGGAAGCAGGACACGAAGTAGCCGAGATAGCGCAGCGCCGCCTGCATCGGCGTCATCGGCGCGCCGGTCTTGGCGTCCACGATGCGCGCGCCCAGCAGCATCTTGCCCGGCGTGCTGCTTCTGAACCACCAGAACGCCAGCACCGCCGCCGCCGGCAATATCCAGTTGATCAGCAGGCTGGCCAACGGGCTCAGCTCGAAACCGCCTTGCAGCATGAAGGCCTGCATCATCCTGCCGTCGCCGCTTTCCGCCATGCGGCTGGTTTCGCCGCCGCCGCGGGCCAGCAGCCAGATCACCGGCGCCAGCACCAGGCACAGCAGCAGGGTGTCGACCAGGCTGGCCAGCACCCGCAGCCAGAAGCCGACGTATTCCAGTTCTTCCGCGCCGTCTTGCATCATCAATCCTCCAGATTGGGCTTGTGCTTGGCCGCCACGCGCAGGTAGTGCTCGGCGGAGTATTGGAAATAGGCCAGTTCCTTCTCGGTCAGCGGCCGCGCCTGCTTGACCGGGTTGCCCAGGTAGAGATAGCCGGATTCCAGCCGCTTGCCGGGCGGCACCAGGCTGCCGGCGCCGATCAGCACCCGCGGTTCGATCACCGCGCGGTCCAGCACGATGCTGCCGATGCCGACCAGCACCTCGTCGCCTATGGTGCAGCCGTGCAGGGTGACGTGGTGGCCGATGGTGACGTTGCGGCCTATCACCAGCGGCGCGCCGGCCGGGTCCGCGGCGCTGCGGTGGCTGACGTGCAGCATGGCGAAATCCTGGATATTGGAATTCTCGCCTATGCTGATGGCGTTGACGTCGCCGCGGATCACCGCACAGGGCCAGACCGACGCGCCCTCCGCCAACGAGACCTCGCCGATGACCACCGCCGCAGGGTCGATGTAGCAGCTGTCGTGGATCTGCGGCTGATGCCCGTCATAAGGGCGGATATTGCTTTTCATCGGTCTGTCCTCATCTGAAATCGGGTAAAGTTCCTATCATACCCCCACAGGATGCCAATATGAGCCAGAACCCCTTGCTGGACTTTTCCGGGCTGACCCGTTTCGCGGAGATCAAGCCGGAGCACATTTCCCCCGCCATCGACGAATTGCTGTCCGCCGCGCGCGCCGCGGTGAAGCGGCTGACCGCGGAGCAGGGCGCGCCCAGCTGGGAAAGCTTTGTCGATCCGCTGACCGACGCCACCGAGCATCTGGGCCGCGCCTGGGGCGTGGTGGGCCACCTGAACGCGGTGGTGAACACGCCGGAACTGCGCGAAGCCTACAACGCCAACATCCCGCGCATTTCCGAGTTCTGGACCGAGATGGGCCAGAACCTGGAACTGTACGCCCGCTTCAAGGCGCTGGCGGCCAGCCCGGAGCACGCGGATTACAGCGCGGCGCGCAAGAAAATCGTGTCCAATGATCTGCGCGATTTCCGCCTGTCCGGCGCGGAATTGCCGCAGGCGGAAAAAGAGCGCTTCGCCGCCATCCAGACGCGGCTGGCCGAGTTGTCCGCCAAGTTCGAGCAAAACGTGTTGGACGCCACCGACGCCTTCAGCCTGTACATCGAGGACAAGGCCGAACTGTCCGGCGTGCCCGAGGATTCGCTGGAACTGTTCGCCGCCGCCGCGGCCGGCGACGACAAGAGCGGCTACAAGATCACGCTGCAATTCCCGTTCTACTTCCCGGTGCTGCAGTACGCGGACAACCGCGCGCTGCGCGAAAAGCTGTATCAGGCCAATGTGCAACGCGCATCGGAGTTCGGCCCGTCCGACCGCGACAACAGCCCCATCATCCGCGAAAAGCTGAAGCTGGCGCGCGAGGAAGCTCAGCTGCTGGGCTTCGCCAACTTCGCCGAACTGTCCTTGTTCACCAAGATGGCGGAAAGCCCGGAACAAGTGATCGCCTTCCTGCGCGACCTGGCCGCGCGCGCCAAGCCGTTCGCGGTCAAGGACCGCCAGGAACTGGAAGCCTTCGCCGCCGACGAACTGGGCCTGGCCAAGCTGGAAGCCTGGGACCTGGCCTATGCCGCGGAAAAACTGCGGGTGGCGCGCTACGCCTTCTCCGAGCAAGAAGTGAAGCAATACTTCCCGGAAAGCAAGGTGCTGCCTGGCCTGTTCGGCGTGGTGTCGACGCTGTTCGGCATCGAGGTGCGCCCGAGCAGCGCGCCGGTCTGGCATCAGGACGTGCGCTTCTTCGACATCCACAAAGACGGGCAACTGGTCGGCAGCTTCTACTTCGACCTGTACGCCCGCGACGGCAAGCGCTCCGGCGCCTGGATGGACGACGCGCGCGGCCGTCGCAGCAAGAGCGGCCAGGTGCAGACGCCGATTGCCTACCTGACCTGCAACTTCACCCGCCCGGTGGGCGACAAGCCGGCGCTATTCACCCATGACGAAGTGATCACCTTGTTCCATGAGTTCGGCCATGGTCTGCACCATATGCTGACCCGCGTCGACGAACTGGGCGTGGCCGGCATCAACGGCGTGGAATGGGACGCGGTGGAGCTGCCCAGCCAGTTCCTGGAAAACTTCGCCTGGGAATGGGACGTGGTGCAAGGCATGACCAGCCACGTGGATAGCGGCGCGACCTTGCCGCGCGAGCTGTTCGACAAGATGCTGGCGGCCAAGAACTTCCAGAGCGGCATGGCCACGGTGCGTCAGCTGGAATTCGCCTTGTTCGACCTACAGCTGTATAGCGGCTTCGACGCCGACAAGGGCAACTGGCTGACCTTGCTGGACGAAGTGCGCCGCGAAGTGGCGGTGAACTTCCCGCCGGCTTACAACCGCTTCCCCAACAGCTTCAGCCACATCTTTGCTGGCGGCTACTCGGCCGGCTACTACAGCTACAAATGGGCGGAAGTGCTGTCCGCGGACGCCTACGCGGCTTTCGAAGAAGCCGGCGGCGCCAATCCGGACACCGGCAAGCGCTTCTGGGATGAAATCCTGGCGGTGGGCGGCAGCCGCCCGGCCTTGGAATCCTTCCGCGCCTTCCGTGGCCGCGACCCGCAGATCGACGCGCTGCTGCGCCACTCCGGCATGGTGGAGACGGCTTGAAACGAGCGTTTTATGCCGAGGGAAAAATAATCCGGTTTGCGCCGGAACTCTTGTGAAGCGCCGTGGCTCTAATTTTTTGCTCAGTGGGTTATCTCCAGAGCAGCAAGCGAGCCAGACGCATATCAGGGTAGATTGATATAGTGTCTATTGTGCGCCTCCGTGCAGACGGAGGCGCCTTTTTTTTGCCGCGGATCGCGCGGCTAAAAGGTTCAGTCGTCCCGCTCTGGTTTGGCGGACGGCGGCAGCGGCTGCAGGGTGTGGCGGTGCTGGAAGGTGGGGGTCCGCATCGAGAACGGCGGCGTCAACGGCGCCAGACGAGGACGGTTGGGGTTGCGCGTCGGGCACAATGCCTGTTGCGCGTCGTGCTGCTTGTGCTTGATAGTCAAGAACTTGCTCCGGTTACGACGACATTTCGATCATAGGCCGGCGTTTCCGGCGTTGGCAAATCAGCCGCGCCGGGGTGTTGTTTATTTGTTTAAACGAATCTGTTTAATTTGGCGTCAAATAATCAACATTGGCGCCGCTTGCAGGCCAAGGCTTGGCAGTGCCGCGCGCTGCGGTTATGGTGTCGGCCTTTGCCTGAAAAACTATTGGAGAGCCCGCTGATGCGTTTTGCCACCTGGAACGTCAATTCCCTCAAGGTCCGCCTGCCGCAAGTGATCCAGTGGCTGTCCGACAGCCCGGTGGACGTGCTCTGCCTGCAAGAATTGAAGATGGATCAGGACGTGTTCCCGCTGGCCGAGATCGAAGCGGCCGGCTATCGCGCCGCCTGGTTCGGCCAGAAAACCTATAACGGCGTGGCCATCCTGGTGCGCGCGCCGCTGGAGCTGGAAGACGTGGTGCTCGGCATTCCCGATTACGGCGACGAGCAGCGCCGGGTGATCGCCGCCACGGTGAACGGCATCCGCGTGATCTGCGGCTACTTCGTCAACGGCGAGGCGGTGGATTCGCCCAAGTATCCGTACAAGCTGGAATGGCTGGCCAATCTGGAGCGCTACGTCACCGCCGAACTGCAGCGCCACCCGCAGTTGCTGCTGCTGGGCGACTACAATATCGCGCCGGAAGACCGCGACGTGTACGACCCGGAAAGCTGGCACGAACAAGTGCTGTGCAGCACGCCGGAGCGCGAGGCTTTCCGCCGCCTGATCGCGCTGGGCCTGAGCGACAGCTTCCGCCTGTTCAATCAGGAAGAGAAGCAATACAGCTGGTGGGACTACCGCGCGATGATGTTCCGCCGCAACAAGGGCGTGCGCATCGACCACATCCTGGTCAGCGACGCCTTGAAGCCGCGCGCGCGGGAATGCGTGATCGACAAGGCGCCGCGCAAATGGGAACGCCCGTCCGACCACACCCCGGTGGTGCTGACCCTGGCCGACTGAGCACCGCCCAAGCTTGGCCCGACGCGCCCGTGCCAAAGGCAGGGGCGCGCTTCCTTCCCTAACAACCTGTTCAAAGTCTGCTGCGCGTCGTGAAGCGTTGCACGGTGAGTACGAGCTCAAAATGCTCATGTACCACGAGTACATTCCGCTTTCTCCGCTGTTTTCGCCTCGCCCCGCCCTTGCCCGCGAGCCTTTGAACAGGCGCTAAAGCCTTATTTCGCATCAAGGCGGCCGCCGCACCGCGCCGGCATCATGCCGTCATGACTCATCCCACCCCATCTGTGCAAATCGGCCTGTGGCTGCTGCTGTCCGGGCTGACCCTGCTGGCGGCCTGGCTGGCCGAAGGCGGCCGGCTGCCGTCTCTGGCGCTGATCGCGCTGGGCCTGGCCTGGTTCAAGGGCGTGCTGCTGGTGGAACACTATATGGGCCTGCGCCATGCGCCGCGCTGGCTGCGCGCGCTGGTGCAGGGCTGGCTGGCGCTGGTGTCGGCCGCGCTGCTGCTCAGCTTTATCTGAAGGAATGCCGATGAACGCGCCAGAAATCCTCGATATCCCCGTGCCTTTTTACCAGCCGCAGGGCGCCGAGTGCGAACTGTTCGAAGCCGCCTGGCGCCAGCAACTGCCGGTGCTGATCAAGGGGCCCACCGGCTGCGGCAAGACCCGCTTCGTCGCCCATATGGCGGCCAGGCTGGGCCTGCCGCTGATCACCGTCTCCTGCCACGACGACCTGAGCGCCGCCGACCTGGTGGGCCGCCACCTGATCGCCGACGGCGCCACCGTCTGGTGCGACGGCCCGCTGACCCGCGCGGTGCGGATAGGCGGCATCTGTTACCTGGACGAAGTGGTGGAAGCGCGCAAAGACACCACCGTGGTGCTGCATCCGCTGACCGACGACCGCCGCATCCTGCCGGTGGAACGCACCGGCGAAGTGCTGCAAGCGCCGCCGGGCTTCATGCTGGTGGTGTCCTACAACCCCGGCTACCAACACGTGCTGAAAACGCTGAAGCCCAGCACCCGCCAGCGTTTTGTCGCCATGAGCTTCGATTTTCCGCCGCCGGAAGTGGAAATCGGCGTGCTGACGCGGGAAAGCGGCGTCAGCGAAGCGCTGGCGCGCCAACTGGTGACGCTGGCCGGCCAGTTGCGGCGCTTGTCCGGCTATGACCTGGAAGAAGCCGCCAGCACGCGGCTGCTGGTGTACGCCGCCAAGCTGATCCAGGCCGGCCTGCCGCCCTGGCAAGCCTGCCGCACCGCGCTGGCGGAACCGCTGAGCGACGACGCCGACACCGTGGCGGCGCTGCTGGCGGTGATCCAGACCCAATTCCCCGGCTGAGCGGCATGGAAGACATCGTCGGCGGCTGGTGGGACAAACTGGCGCGGCGCGCGGCGCGGCGCGGCTTTCCGGAATACGCGGCGGAGCTGGCGCAAGTGACGGCGCAGGCGCCGCTGTTCTTCCGCGCCATGGGCGGCGATCCGGCATTGGCGCTGCGCTCCACCGTGGGCACCGAACACGGCGCGCGCCGTGGCTGGCTGCAGCGGCTGGCCGGCACCGGCGCGCGGATGGAATTGGCCTGGCAGGACAGCCAGGCGCTCTACCTGCCGGAACGCATCGACTGTTTCCCCAGCGCCGCGCTCAACCGCGACTGCTACTTCTGGCTGCTGGCCCAGGCCGCCTATGCGGCCGACAGCGACGGCGACTGGCTGAGCCGCAACCGCCTGGCCGCGGCGCGCGCCTTGGCGGCCATGCCCGGCCTGGCCGCCCTCTACCGC